>CAYUFA010000003.1:0-43999 GCA_964443845.1 uncultured Ectothiorhodospiraceae bacterium | reverse complement strand
TAGCCGTAGCCGGGACCGCCATAGCCGTAGCCGGGACCGCCATAGCCGTAGCCGGGACCCCTATAGTCATCATCGTAACGGTCCCTGTCTTTATTTCCGCCCATCCACTTGGACGGATTCATCATGTTGCCCATATCGAACGCCGAGACCGGACCGGCCAGCAGCAGGCTACCTGCCGCAGCAAGTAATATGTATTGTAATGCTCCGTTCTTCACAAGCTCTTCCTCCAGTAATCAGGTAATCCCTGTCTGGCAACCAATGTTGCAGGTGGCCCCCTGCACCTTTATCCCACCGGACGGCTACGCCGTCAAATTCATTTGCGCGGGATGCCACGCACGTGGCAATTGCCGGTACGGAGAAGTCATGCCTGAATACCTGCCAATCGCTCCGGCCGCGGCACTTTCAGTGTTTCCCCGATTGCATGCGACCAACAGCTTCGTAAACCGCCCAGTATTTCCGGGGACGCCCGGAACAGGACGCCGGGGCACGCTCCGTGCCGGCGGCTGACGCGGGCTGCCGGGACAGGCTCTGGTGTGTCCGGGGCCTGAAGATGCAGGCAGGTTGCAGGCTGGGACCGACAGTTGCTATTCGAATTCCATCGACAGGTCGACTGCCTGGATGTGCTTGGTGAGGCTGCCAATGGAGATGTAGTCCACGCCGGTTGTGGCCACCTCGCGCAGATTGGCCAGGGTGAATCCGCCGGAGGCTTCCAGCCGGGCACGGCCGGCGACCCGGGTCACGGCGTCGCGCAACTGTTCGCTGGTGAAGTTGTCCAGCAGCAGCCGTTCGGCGCCGGCGGCCAGCGCTTCCTCGAGCTGTTCCCGGTGTTCGACCTCCACCTCCAGCGGCAGCTCCGGGTGCAGTTCGCGTGCCCGTGCCACTGCGCTGGCGATCGAGCCGGCGGCGCGGATGTGGTTTTCCTTGATCAGGTAGGCGTCATACAGGCCGTTGCGGTGGTTGTAACAGCCGCCGGTGCGCACCGCGTATTTCTGCGCCTCGCGCAGGCCGGGTATGGTCTTGCGGGTGTCGAGGATCTGCACCGGCAGGCCGGTGACTGCATCGGCGTGACGGCGGGCGCAGGTGGCCGTGGCGGACAGGGTCTGCAGGAAGTTCAGCGCGGTGCGTTCACCGGTGAGCAGGGCACGCGCCGGGCCTGCCAGGGTGCACAGCGTCTCGCCCGGTCGGACGGCCGCACCGTCACGGGCCAGCCAGCGGACACTGACGGTGGAGTCGAGTTCGGCGAACACGGCGTTGAACCAGGCCATACCGCACAGAATGGCGGCCTGCCGCGTGATGACGCGGGCGCGTGCCTGCTGCGCGGCGGGGATCAGCTCCGCAGTGACGTCACCACTGCCCACATCCTCCTGCAGTGCGGCGCGGACGCAGTGCAGCAGGCCCTGGTCCAGGACCTCGATACGCATTCAGCTGGAGATTTCGAGCAGCTCGATTTCAAAATGCAGGGTGGCATTCGGCGGGATCGCAGCCCCGGCACCGCGTTCGCCATAACCCAGTTCCGGCGGGATGACCAGCCGCCGGATGCCGCCGACCCGCATGCCCTTGACGCCTTCGTCCCAGCCCTTGATGACGTAGCCGCAGTCGACGGGAAAGCTGAAGGGTACGGAGCGGTCGCGGCTGGAATCGAATTTCGTATGGTCATCCAGCCAGCCGGTGTAGTGCACGGTGACTGTCTGGCCACGCCCGGTGACGGGGTCGCCTGCCCCGGCCCTGAGGTCGGTATAGCGCAGTCCGGATGCGGTGGTGATCTCGGTCATGGGGGTCTCCTCGGGTTGCATTGGCTCAGGTTGCCTGCCGGCCAGTTTCCCGCCGACACGCCGCTGGTGCAAGACGGGCGGTTGCCCCGGTCAGCGGGTCAACAGCAGTTCGAGCAGGGCCTTCTGTGCGTGCAGCCGGTTCTCGGCCTCGTCCCAGACGACGCTCTGCGGGCCGTCGATGACCGCGGCGCTGACTTCCTCGCCGCGATGCGCCGGCAGGCAGTGCATGAACAGGGCATCGCTCGCGGCGGCACGCATGATCCCGGCATTGACCTGGTAGTCGGCGAAGGCGTGCACGCGCTTGTCCTGCTCCTCTTCCTGGCCCATGCTGGCCCACACGTCGGTGATGACCAGGTCGGCGTTCCGGGCGGCGTCCGCGGCACTGTCCAGCATGCGAATCCGGTCGCCGGCCGCGGACAGGATGTCTTTATCCGGGTAATAGCCCGCGGGGCAGGCGACGTTCAGTTGGAAATCGAACTGGCGTGCCGCGTTGATGTAGGAATGGCACATGTTGTTGCCGTCGCCGATCCAGGCCACGGTCCGCCCGCGAATATCGCCACGGTGCTCGAAGTAGGTCTGCATGTCCGCCAGCAACTGGCAGGGATGACAGCTGTCCGTGAGCGCGTTGATCACCGGCACCGAGGAATATTCCGCAAAGCGTTCGAGCTTGGAGTGTTCGAAGGTGCGGATCATGATGACATCGGACATGCGCGAGAGCACCCGTGCACTGTCCTCGATGTTCTCGCCCCGGCCCAGCTGGGTGTCGCGCGGGGAGAGGAAGATGGCGTGACCGCCGAGCTGTGCCATGCCGGCCTCGAACGACATGCGCGTGCGGGTGGACGACTTGTCGAACACCATGGCCAGGATGCGGTGCCGCAGGGGCTCGTGCACGCGGCCGGTACGGTGCCATGCCTTCAGTTCGATCGCGCGCTGGACCAGTTGCCGGAGCTCGTCCGAGTCCAGGTCGAGCAGGGTGAGAAAGTGTCGAATGCTCATGCTGGTGCGACCAGAAATTCACGCACCAGAGTGCTGACCTGGTCAACGATCATGCTGGCCTGCTTGTCATTGAGGATGAGCGGCGGCAGCAGGCGGATCACGCGTTCGGCCGTCACGTTGATCAGCAGGCCCTGATCCAGCGCCCGGCCGACCAGTGCGGTGCACGGGCGGTCCAGCTCGATGCCCAGCATCAGGCCGAGACCGCGCACGTCGAGCACGCCGGCAACGCCGTGCAGGCGGTCGCGGAACTGCTCCAGCATGGCTTGCCCGGCCTGCGCGGCCCGCGCCACCAGCTGTTCCTGTTCCAGCGTGTCGAGTACGGCCAGCGCTGCGCGGCAGGCCAGCGGGTTGCCGCCGAAGGTGGAGCCGTGGCTGCCGGGCTGCATCAGCTCCGCGGCCTTGCCGCTGGCCAGGCAGGCGCCGATCGGTACCCCGTTGCCCAGGGACTTCGCCAGCGTGCACACATCCGGTTGCGCGCCGCTGTGCTGCCAGGCGAACCAGGCACCCGTGCGGCCCATGCCGGTCTGGATCTCGTCGAGCATCATCAGCCAGCCGAATTCGTCGCACAGGGCCCGGATCCCGGTGAGATACCCGGCATCGGGCAGACGGACGCCGCCTTCGCCCTGCACCGGTTCGACCAGCACGGCGACGATGTCATTCTTGCCGCTGGCGAGCGCGCGGATGGCGGCCACGTCGTTGTAGGGCACGCGCAGAAAGCCGCTGACCAGCGGTTCGTAACCGGCCTGGATGCGGCGGTTGCCGGTGGCGGTGAGCGTGGCCAGGGTGCGGCCGTGAAAGCTTTTCTCCATGACCACCACGGCCGGCGTGTGGACCCCCCTGCTGTGTCCGTACAGCCGCGCGATCTTGATGGCGGCCTCGTTCGCCTCGGCCCCGGAGTTGGCAAAAAACACCCGGTCCATGCCGGAGACCGCATACAGCCGGTCGGCCAGCTGCTGCTGCAGGGCGATGCCGTAGAGATTCGAGGTATGCAGCAGCTTGCCGGCCTGGTCGCACAGTGCCGCGCTGACCGCGGGGTGCGCGTGGCCCAGGCCGCACACGGCGATTCCGCTCAGTGCATCCAGATATTGCCGGTGTTCGGTGTCCCATAGCCAGACACCCTGACCCCGTTCGAAGGTGACCGGTAGCCGGTTGTAGGTTGCCATGAGGTGGTCGGACATTTTCCCATGTACCAGAAACACAAAAGGCAGTCCGATCAAGACTGCCGTACAAGACAGGAGATTCTATAACCGCGGGCCGGTAAAGCGCAAACCCGGCCGGAGCCGGGTTTGCGGGTGTTGCGGGCGCGGCCGTCCCGGTCCGGGCCGGCCGCCAGCGGTCCGGGGTATCAGAAGGGCAGGCCGTGGGCAAACCCGGTCATGCACATCAGCATCGGGATGGACAGCAGCGTGTTGGTGCGCGAGGCCATCAGGGCGACCTTCTTGGCCGCGGCGATTTCATCGGCACTGGCCTGCACCATGCCCAGGATCTTCTTCTGGTTCGGCCAGATCAGCACCCACACGTTGAACAGCATGATGGTGCCCAGCCAGGCACCCACGCCGATGATCGAGGCGGAACTGCTGAAGGTGAAATGGTCGAACGTGAAGGCGGCGCCCAGGATGCCCATGTGGCCCAGCGCGGCCGCGCCGGTCAGCCAGGTGGCCACGGCGGCCCAGCGGAACCACAGCAGCGCAAGCGGTGCCACGTACTTGTTGATGGCGGCCGGGCCCGGTTCCTTGTCGGCCACCGCCCGTCCAACGGCGGGCACCTGCACGAAGTTGAAGTAGTAGAGCAGGCCGATCCAGGTGATACCGGCCAGCACGTGTGCCCAGACCGCGGTTTCCAGGGGGCGGAATTCGGTGCTGCCCAGACCCAGTACGATCAGGATTGCCAGAACAAAGCCGGAAATGATGGTTCCAGAAATTGATGTTAACGGATTCATTGGTAGCAGGCTCCCACGGCGCGGTTGGATGGTGAATAGGTGACTGAATTAGTCAGGAAACGGAGGATACGGGAGTACCCCTGTTTTTGCAATAACATTCATGGTCACTTTCTGTCTGAAAAGCATCAGCTTAGGGTATGATCTGCAGACTTTTTGCGCGAGACGGGAACACGACCTGCACGAGCATTCCCTTGCATGAATGCCATCGAACTCAGCCTGTTCTGCAGCCAGCTGGATGCCCTGTGTGAGGAGATGGGCGCGGTGCTGTGCCGTGCCGCGCTGTCCACCAATATCAAGGACCGGCTGGATTTTTCCTGCGCCGTGTTCGATGCGCGGGGCGCGCTGTGTGCGCAGGCCGCGCACATTCCCGTGCATCTGGGCAGCATGGCGTTTGCCATGCGCGGCCTGGTGTCCTCCCTCGCGTGGTCTGCCGGAGACATGGTGATCGTGAACGATCCGTTCCAGGGCGGTACGCATCTGCCCGATGTGACCCTGATTGCACCGGTGTTCGTGGACCACGTCTGTGCGGGCTTCGTGGCCAATCGCGCACACCATGCCGATATCGGTGCGCGCAGTCCGGGCTCGATGCCGGTATCCACGCGCCTGGACGAGGAAGGCCTGGTGATCGCCCCGCAACACCTGCTGCAGGCCGGGCGCATCGATGAAACGTTGCTGCAGCACATCACCACGGCCACGGCCAGCCCCGCGCAGATGCATGCGGATCTGGCCGCGCAGATCAGCGCCAACCGCACCGGTGCAGGCAAGCTGTCGGCGCTGGTGCGCGGCGCCGGTCCGGATGCATTCCGTGCCGGACTGGCCGCGGTGAACCGTTACGGCGAACGTCTCGCGCGCCAGGCACTGGCAGCCATCCCGGATGGTACCTACACGTTCACCGATGTCATGGACGATGACGGCACGGGCCGGCGGGATATCCGCATCCGGGTCACGCTGACGGTGCGGCAGGGCCAGGTCGTGGTCGACTTCCGCGGGACCGATTCCCAGGTCCCGGGCAACATCAACTGCCCGTTGCCGGTGACAGCCGCCGCGGTATGGTACGTGTTTCGCTGCCTGATGCCCGCGTATACGCCGGCGTGTGCCGGCAGTTTCCGCGCGATCCGGTTGCAGGCACCGCCCGGTTCGCTGGTGAATGCGGGGCCACCCGCCGCCGTGGCGGCAGGCAACGTCGAAACCAGCAGCCGCATCGTCGATGCGGTGGCCGGCGCGCTGGCCGAGGCGTTACCGGACCGGGTCCCGGCGGCCAGCCAGGGGACCATGAACAACCTGGCCATGGGCGCGCGCTCCGCCACCCGCAACTGGGATTACTACGAAACCATTGCCGGCGGGGCCGGTGGCGGTCCCCGCTACCCGGGGCTGAGTGCGGTACAGTCACACATGACCAATACCCTCAACACCCCGGTGGAGGTGCTGGAACTGAATTACCCGCTGCGGATCACCGGCTACCGGGTCCGGACGGGGTCCGGCGGTGCGGGCCGGCACCCGGGCGGGGATGGACTGGAGCGGGAATACGAATTCCTGGCACCGGCCACGGTCACCCTGCTGACCGAGCGCCGGCAGCATGCGCCATGGGGATTGCAGGGCGGTGCGGCGGGTCGCCCCGGCGAGAACCGGCTGAACCGCCGGGAACTCCCGGCGAAGGTCACCTTCACGGCTGCGCCGGGCGACCGCCTGACGCTCCGTACACCGGGTGGCGGCGGCTGGGGCAGGGTGTCATGAACGCGGGCGGCTAGAGCGACGGGCGGATATGTGCGGCATCTGTGGTGAACTGCGGTTTGATGGTACGGCGCCCGACCCGGCCGTGCTGGCGCGCATGACGGCAACGCTGGCGCGCCGCGGCCCGGATGCCGGCGGTGAATTCCGCTCCGGAGCGGTGGCACTCGGACACCGGCGGCTGTCCATCATCGACCTGTCGGAACGCTCGGCGCAGCCCATGCGCGATGCCGGACTGGGACTGGCGCTGGTCTTCAACGGTACGATCTACAACTATCCCGAGTTGCGTAGCGAATTGCGCGCCCGCGGTCATCACTTTTTCTCGGACGGGGATACCGAGGTCATCCTGCGCGCCTATGCCGAATGGGGCGAGCACTGCCCCGCTCACCTGGAGGGTGTGTTCGCCTTCGCGCTCTGGGACGAACCCCGCCAGCGGTTGTTGCTGGTGCGTGACCGGCTCGGAATCAAGCCGCTGTATTACAGCTATACCCGTGACGGGATCCGGTTTGCCTCCACCAGCCAGGCGTTGCTGGCTGCGGGCGACCTGGATACCCGGATCGACCCCGTGGCCCTGCACCACCACCTCAGCCTGCATGCCGTCGTACCGGCCCCGCGCACCCTGCTGCGCGGGTTGCGCAAGCTGCCACCGGCCCACAGCCTGGTCGTGCAGCCGGACCGGCGCTGGACACTGGATCGCTACTGGCAACTGGATGTCCGCAACTGTACCTGCGATCTGAACGAGTGGGAATGGATCGAGGCGGCGCACGAGGCCCTCCAGCGTGCGGTCCGGAAACGCCTGGAGATCGCGGACGTTCCGGTCGGCCTGCTGCTGTCCGGCGGGCTGGATTCCAGCCTGCTGGTGGCCCTGCTGGCGGAGGCCGGGTGTTCCGAACTGCTCACCTTCTCGGTCGGGTTCGAGGACGCGCCGGAAGAACGCGGCAACGAGTTCGAATATTCCGACCTGGTCGCCGACCTGTACGCAACCCGCCATCATCGATTCATCATCCCGAACAGCGAGGTGCTGGCGCGCATGCCGGAGGCCGTGGTCAACATGTGCGAGCCGATGGTCGGGCAGGACGCCGTGGCGTTCTACCTGCTGGGCGAACGCGTCTCCCAACAGGTCAAGGTCGTGCAGAGCGGGCAGGGCGCAGACGAGGTGTTCGGCGGCTATTTCTGGTATCCGCGCATGCAGGCGCTTGCCGGCACCGACATCGAGCGCTTCGGTGCCCTGTATTTCGATCGCACGCACGAGGAGGTGGAGGCGACCATCGAGACCCCGTACCGGGGTCCCGACTACACGACGCCGCGCGTTGCCACGGGACTGGCGGCGTTCGAGACGGAGCGCTTCCTGAACCGCGTGCTGGCCTTCGATGTCACCACGCTCATCGTGGATGACCCGGTCAAGCGGGTGGACAACATGACCATGGCCTGGGGGCTGGAGGCGCGCGTGCCGTTCCTGGACATCGCGCTGGTGGAACTGGTGGCCTGCATGCCGCCGGAGGTAAAACTGCGTTCCGGCGGCAAGTACCCGCTCAAGGTGATCGCGCGCGACCTGCTGCCGGATCTCGTCATCGACCGGCCGAAGGGCTATTTTCCGGTGCCGGCGCTCAAGTTCGTGCGCGGCCCGGTGCTGGAATTCATGCGCGAGGTACTGGAGTCCCGCGCCTGCCGGGAGCGTGGCCTGTTGCAGCGCGACTACGTCGACTCGCTGCTGGACAGCCCGGAACATGCCCTGACCCCGATCCTCGGCAACAAGCTCTGGCACGTCGCCCTGCTGGAACTCTGGTTGCAACTTAACGTCGACAACTCCCTCTAATGGGTAGTTTTTTGTACCCTTTGTCCGGGGGTACACTGCCCCCAGGATAAACGCATGGGGGACCGTCCCCCGAGAGGATGATGCAATGGATGTACTGGAACGTATCGATTCCACGGTGAAGAGCAACCCGGTGGTGATATTCATGAAAGGCTCGCCACAACTGCCACAGTGCGGTTACTCCAGCCGTGCCGCGCAGGCGCTGATGGCCTGCGGAGAACAGTTTGCGCACGTCAACGTGCTGGCTGACCCGGAGGTCTTCCAGAACCTGCCGCGCTATGCGAACTGGCCGACCTTTCCGCAGATCTACATCAACGGCGAACTGATCGGTGGCTGTGACATCACGCTGGAGCTCTACCAGAAGGGCGAGTTGCAGAAGCTGGTGAAGGAAGCCGTGTCGGGCACGGCCGGGGCGGAATAATTCCCGTCATTGCGCGGCACGCCTGCGTCTGGTATTTGCCGTAGCAGCCTGCCTGCAGGCGATCGCGATACCCGTCATTGCGAGCGCAGCGCAGCAATCCCTGTCGCCAGGACTTCGAGGAAGTCCGTGGCGATCTCCGGAACTCCCTGCGCTGCGCCCGGGCGATGCTCCTGTGTGTTCTTCCGTGGCCAGTTGCCTGTTCAGTTGGCCTCGAGCTTGAGCAGTTCCTCGATGATGTCCAGCATCAGTTTCTGGCCGTGCTCGGACATCTTCTCGGTCAGCTTGTCCCTGTCGCGTTCACCCTCGACCATCGGCCGCAGGCGTCCGGCCAGGATGCCCATATCGCCACCCGCGGCAAGCATCTGCCGGGCCAGGTTGCCGGTGATCTGCAGGGCGTGCAGGTTGCCGTTCCTGGAGGCGTGAATCAGGCCGGCGATGCCCGGGGCCGCCATGCCGGAGTCGATATCGGTCTGCAGCGGCGGCAGGGTGGCGGGGTCCTGGATGCCCTTGAGTATCGAGTCGACGATCGTGCGATCCTCGTCGTCCAGCCCCTGCAGCACGCTTTCATCCCGATTGCCGGACAGGATCGAACGAATCGCTCCGACCAGCCGGGTCCAGTCATTGGCCTCGGCCAGCGCCAGCACCTGCTCCAGGTCGGGAACCGAGCCGGGTTGATTGCAGTGCATCACCACCCGGTGGATGAGGCCGGAGTGGCTGATCAGGATTTGTTCATTCAGGTCGGGTATCTCGGTCATTGTTCTGGTTTACCTGTGGATTGCGGCCGGGGGCGCGGAACCTGCCTGCTGCCGGTTCAGCTCGTTCCAGCGGTTGATGATGGAGCAAAACAGATCGGCTGTCCGTTCCGTGTCGTAAATCGCCGAGTGGGCCTTGTCGTTGTCCCACGCAATGCCCGCTGCCTCGACCGCACGCGCGAGTACGGTCTGACCGTAGGCCATGCCGGCCAGGGGGACCGTGTCGAAGGTGCTGAAGGGGTGGAACGGGTTGCGCTTGATGCCGGTGCGGGTCACCGCCGCGTTCAGGAACGAGAGGTCGAACGCTGCGTTGTGGCCGACCAGGACCGCACGGCTGCAGCCGGTCTCGCGGATCAACCGGCGTACCGGCTTGAAGATGATCTCGAGTGCATCGTATTCCGGCCTGGCCATGCGAAACGGGTTGAAGGGATCGATGCCGGTGAACGCCAGCGATTCCGCGTCCAGGTTGGCGCCGGGGAACGGTTCCACGTGACAGGCGAAGGTCTCGCGCCGGTGCAGGAAGCCGGCGCTGTCCATGTCGAGGGTGACGGCGGCGATTTCCAGCAGGGCATCGCGTCTGGCGTTGAAACCGGCGGTTTCCAGGTCCACCACGACCGGCAGGAACCCGCGGAAACGGGTTGCGATCGGCGCCTTGCTGTTCTCATCCATCATGCAGTCAGGATACCGAAAGGCTTCTGCTTTTGGAATCAATGAACCAGGGCAACGGATGATTGCCGGAAACGCACATGAGCCAGGATGCGGTGTGGCCCGGTGCCAGCCGGCAGGCCTCTGCTGGCACCGGAGCGTTGCTGGAACGCCCCACGGGCGCGCGCGGGCGCCGCTCGCCGTCACGGACGAGGTCCATGCCTGCGGGTACAATGGTTGTCACGGGCGCCGCCCCGGCGGCGCTTCGCTGCTTATTCCCGGATACGCCAGTGCAGGGTCTGGTTTGCGGCCAGCGGGATCACGCTGGAGTCCCCCAGCGAATAGTGCCCGGGCACCACCCAGTCGTGCTTTGCCAGCGTCACGGTGCCCGTGTTGCGCGGCAGTCCGTAGAAGTCCGCACCGAACTCGCTGGCAAATCCGGCCAGCCGGTCCAGTGCACCGGCCTCCTCGAAGGCCTGGGCGTAGAGTTCGAGTGCGGCATGCGCCGTGTAGATGCCGGCACAGCCACAGGCCGATTCCTTGCGCTCGCGCGCGTGCGGTGCACTGTCGGTGCCAAGGAAGAATTTCGGGTTGCCGCTGGTCGCGGCCCTGACCAGTGCCTGGCGATGGGGTTCCCGTTTCAGCACCGGCAGGCAGTAGTGGTGGGTCCGGATACCACCGCTGAACATGGCGTTGCGGTTCAGCAGCAGGTGGTGCGCGGTGATCGTCCCGGCCAGCCGCGGGCTTCCGGACAGCACGAAGTCGACCCCTTCCTGCGTGGTGACGTGCTCGAACACGATCTTCAGTTGCGGAAAGCGCCGCGTCAGCGGCTCCAGCACCCGGTCGATGAACACGCGCTCGCGATCGAACACGTCCACGGTGGCGTCGGTGATCTCGGCGTGCACCAGCAGCGGCATGCCGTGCTCCTGCAGTGCTTCCAGCGCGGCCCCGACATTGCCGATGTCGGTGACGCCGGCATCGGAGTGGGTGGTGGCGCCGGCCGGGTAGAGCTTGACGCCGTGGACGATGCCACTCTGCGCGGCCTCCCGCACGCAGTCGGCCGTGGTGTGGTCCGTCAGGTACAGCGTCATCAGCGGGACGAAGTCACTGTCGTCCGGCAGTGCGGCGCGGATGCGCGCGCGGTAGGCGCGTGCCAGTGGCGTCGTGGTGACCGGAGGTTTCAGGTTGGGCATGATGATGGCGCGGGCGAACCGGCGCGCGGTGTGCGCGATGACGTCGCACAGTGCGGTGCCGTCGCGCACGTGCAGATGCCAGTCGTCCGGCCGGGGCAGGGTCAGTTCCATGTGCCGTCCAGCAGTGCGTGGCGTGCGAGCAGGTGCAGCGTGAAGCGTACCCCGAATCCGGTGGTGTCGGTGGGGATGTGCGCCAGTCCGCCCTTGTGGCTGCTGGCGGAGAGATCGACGTGGATCCAGTGAATGGCCGGATCGACGAAGCGGTTCAGGAAGCGGGTGGCCAGGATGTGATCGGCGTCGCCCTCCAGGGTGCATTGCAGGGTATCGGCGATGTCCGATTTCAGTGCCTCGTCGAAGTCCGCGTCCTGTGGAAACGGCCAGACGCGTTCCCCGCTGCCGCGGCCGGCCGCGATCAGCGTGTCGAGCAGCGTGTTCCGGTTGCTGAACACTCCACTGTAGCGCGTGGACAGTGCATAGACGCAGGTACCGGTCAGCGTGGCGTAGTCGATCATCACGTCCGGTTTTCCGCGGCTGGCCAGCGCCAGGGTGTCGGCCAGCACCATGCGGCCCTCGGCGTCGGTGTGCCGGATCTCGATGCTGGTGCCGTTGCAGGCCGTGACCACGTCATTGGGCTTGTACGCGCGGCTGCCGATGTGGTTCT
The DNA here is from genome assembly GCA_964443845.1 of uncultured Ectothiorhodospiraceae bacterium. Lineage (GTDB taxonomy): Bacteria > Pseudomonadota > Gammaproteobacteria > UBA9214 > UBA9214 > UBA9214. The sequence goes on along the minus strand of CAYUFA010000003.1, from coordinate 32,079 downwards.
CCGCCAGCGCCAGCCAGCAGTCGACGGCGAAATCCACCCGCTGCAGGGTCAATGCCAGCAGGGTGCCGAGTGCCACGGCGCTGCCCTGCATGTCCTCGTGCATGCCGTTCATGTGCTTCGCCGGCTTCACGTTGACACCGCCGGTGTCGAAGCAGATCCCCTTGCCGACCAGCGCCAGCGTGCGCGCCGGTTTGCGCGCAGACCCGCGGGGCGGCCGGTAGCGCAGGTGCACGATCCCCGCATCCGGCTCCGGGCTGGCCTGGCACACGGCCAGAAATGCCCCTGCGCCCAGTTCGTGCAGCCGCTTGCGGTTGAGGAACTGCATCTGCCAGCCCTGCTGCCTGGCCAGGCCGGCGATGAAACGGCGATAGCGGCCGGGTGTGAGTTCGTTGCCGGGCAGGGCGGACAGCCAGCGCGCCAGGTGGTTGCCACTGGCCTCGGCCTGCAACGGCGCGAGGTCCAGGGGGGCTGCCACGCCGTGCAGGTCGATGCGGCGCAGGGCCGCCGGTGGCGCCGGTTTTGACTTGAAACTCGGCATCGGGCAGGCATTGGCGAGCAGGGCGGCACACAGCAGTTCCAGCGCTCCGGCGCTGTCCGCGGCCTCGAAGCCCCAGGCCTGGATGCCGATGCGCGCCGGGTCGGTGGCCCGTGCGGCCGCGGCGAGCTTGCGCGCAGCCGTCAGCAGGGTGAACGCATCGCTGTCCGGCTTGAGGGAGTGCAGGAGCACGCGGGTGGCCGCCGTGTTGGGCAGTTCGGTCAGCAACTGGTCGGTGTCCCGGTCGCGGCGCACGGCGCGTTGCCAGCGCGTGCGCAGCAGGGTCCCGTACGGAAGCCGGCGCCAGGGCACCTGCGCGGCTGCGGCCGGCAGTAGCAGGATCACACAGGGCAGGGCATCGACCGCGTCTGTGGTCAAGTCCTTTTTGTGTTGATTTATCTTGATTTTTTCGACATGTCGGAAAGGGATTTCCATGCGGTTTGCCTTGACCAATTCCGGTAAAACGCTGATCATATCGCGCTCGTCCCGTTTCGGGTACTGCTGTTGCCTTACAGATCAGGGAGATGGCGGCGCAAGCCCCGGGCGGGACCGTGTTCAATCCTGTTGCCGTGCCGGCCGCCGAGTGCCTGTGATCCGCCGCATTGACTGACCCATGAAAGACGCTGACAAAAAACGCCTGCTGCGGGAAATGCTGTTTGCACGCCGTTTCGAGGAGCGCTGTTACGAGGCCTATGTGGAGCGCAACATCGGGGGCTTTCTGCACCTGTACCCGGGTGAGGAGGCCTGTGCGCACGGGGTGCTGGAGGCGGCCCGTACCGGCCACGACTATGTCATCACCAGCTACCGCGACCACATTCATGCCATCAAGTCCGGCGCCGACCCGCGCGCGGTGATGGCCGAGCTGTTCGCCAGGGAAACCGGCGTCAGCAAGGGCCGCGGCGGTTCCATGCATATCTTCGATGTGGCGCACCGCTTCATGGGGGGGTACGCGCTGGTCGGCGGCCCGTTCCCGCTGGCTGCCGGCATCGCCAAGGCCATCCAGATGAAAGGCGGCGACGAGATCTGCATCTGCTTCCTCGGGGACGCTGCCAACAACCAGGGGACCTTCCACGAGTCACTCAACATGGCGGCGCTGTGGAAGCTGCCGGTGTTGTATGTGTGCGAGAACAACCTGTACGGTATCGGCACGCGCATCGACCGCTCCACTGCCGTGATCGACCAGTACAAGCGCGTGGCCGGCTATAACATCCCCTCGGCGCAGGCAGACGGTCAGGACGTCGAGCTGGTCCACAAGGCCGCGGTGAAGGCCATCCGCCACGTGCGCGGCGGCAAGGGTCCGTATTTCCTCGAACTCATGACCTATCGTTACCGTGGCCACTCGATGTCCGATTCCAACGCCTACCGCACCCGTACCGAGGAACGCGTGTGGAGCAAGCGCGACCCGATCATCCTGTTGCGCGACCGGCTCATCAAGGACGGCAAACTGACCCTGCAGGAGTACAAGGACATGGACACGGCGATCCTCGACGAGATCGAGGACGGTGTGATCCGTTTCGCCACCGAATCGCCGGAACCGCATATCTCCGAGGTGGAGAAGTATGTGCTGGCAGACAATGATCCCTGGGTCCGCGGCGGGGTGACGTAATGGCGCAGATCATGATGTGGGAGGCGATCCGCCGGGCCCACGACGAGGAAATGGCCAATGATCCGCTGGTGATCGCCATGGGCGAGGACATCGCGGTCGCCGGCGGTACCTACAAGGCGACCCATGGCCTGTATGAGAAATACGGTGAGCAGCGCGTCATCGACACGCCGATTTCCGAAAACGGTTTCACGGGACTGGGCATCGGTGCCTCGTTCCTCGGGGTGCGCCCGATCATCGAGATCATGTCGGTGAACTTCGCCTGGCTGGCGATGGACCAGCTGTTCAATTCCGCCGCCAAGGTACGGTACATGTCCGGTGGCCAGCTGCTGGCGCCGATCGTGGTGCGCTCGCCGGGCGGTACCGCGCACCAGCTCGGATCGCAGCACTCCGCGCGCATGGAGAAGGTGTTCATGGGCATCGCCGGGCTGCGCGTGGTCACGCCCTCGAACCCGCGCCAGGCCTATGGCCTGCTCAAGTCCGCGGTACGCTGCAACGATCCCGTGTTCATCAACGAGCACGAACTCATGTACAACATGAAGGGTGAGGTGCCGGAAGAGGAATACTTCCACCCGCTGGTAGGTTCCGAGATCACGCGCGAGGGTCGCGACGTCACGCTGTTCGGCTACAACATCTCCGTGCACTGGTGCCTGCAGGCGGCCGACCTGCTGGCGCAGCACCACGGCATCGAGGCCGAGGTAATCGACCTGTATGCCCTGAGTCCGCTCGACCGCGCCGGCATCCGCACCTCGGTCACGAAAACACACCGCGCGGTGATCGTGGAGGAGGCCGAACCGGCCGTGGGTGTCGGTGCCGAGGTGATGGCGATCCTCAACGAGGAGTGCTTCTTCGAGCTGGATGCCGCACCGGTGCGCGTGTCTGCGCTGAATGTTCCGATCCCCTACAACCACGCGCTGGAGAAGGCCGCCCTGCCGGATGCCAATGACGTGGTGGAGGCGGTGCGGAAGATGTTCGGGATTTGACCCTTCCCGGCAAGCGTGCGGAGCCTGTTCAGTCATGCTGCGCATGAGATGCGCTCCTGCCGGGCCCGCTTTCCGCAGGAGCGGATCTTTCCGCGACCCGTCGGTGGCAGGGTGTTGTGAAATATTCCGGTGCGCAGCGCGCACCCCGGTCTTTTCCGCGCAGGCTGCGTGGATCATGAGTCGAACCGATCAAGAAGGACAGGCGTTGCATGGCTGAGCCCTATGTAATCAAGATGCCCCAGCTTTCCGACACCATGACGGAAGGCGTCATCGTCAGCTGGGAAAAACAGGTCGGCGACGCGGTCAAGCGCGGCGACATCGTCGCCACGGTCGAGACCGACAAGGCGGTGATGGACGTCGAGGTGTTCCGTGACGGCTACCTGTCCGGACCGATTGCACCGGTCGACTCCGTGGTCCCGGTCACGCACCCGATCGCCTATCTGGTGGAAGCGCAGTCCGAGGTCGACGCCAGCGCGGCCGGGCCCGGTGCCGCGGCGGCTGCCGCCAGGCCGCCGGCACCGCCCGCCGCGCAGCCGGCCACTGCTGCGGCCGTTGCCCCGGCAGCGGCCGGGGTCACGCCGACCCCGCGTCCGCAGGGCACCCAGGCCTCGCCACTGGCGCGCAGGCTGGCGGCACAGACCGGCACCGATATCGACCGGCTCAGCGGTTCCGGTCCCGGCGGCGTTGTGGTCGCGGCCGATGTACAGCGCGCGCCGGCGCCGTTCGAGGTACCCGTCCCGGGTAACGGCCGGCCGATGAAGTCCATGGAAAAGGCGATCGCGCGCGCCATGTCCGCCTCGATTTCGATGCCGACCTTCCATGTCACCGCGCACATTCAGCTGGCCGGGTTGATGGCAGCCGCCAAGGGCGCCGGCGTGTCCGTCACGGTCGCGATCGCACGCGCCTGCGGGCTGGCCATCGCCCGGCATCCGAAGATGAACTGGTGCTACCAGCCGGACGACAAGCTGATCGAGCGCGGCCAGGTCGACATCGGTATGGCGGTGGCCGCCGACGACGGCGGGCTGGTGGTGCCCATCCTGCGCGGCTGCGAGTTGCGCGAGCTGGCGGAACTCAACCATGACTGGAAGGACCTCGTGGCACGTGCCCGGTCCCGTCACCTCAACCCGGAGGAGTTCACCGGGGCAACCTTCCAGATTTCCAACATGGGCATGTTCGATGTCAGTTATTTCGATGCCATCGCCACGCCCGGGCTGGCCGCGATCCTGGCTATTTCCTCGGAGACCGAGCGCGGCAGCGCGTTCACGGTCACGGCCGACCACCGCGTCATCAACGGTGCCGACGTCGCGCTCTTCCTGCAGACCCTGAAAGAACTGATTCATGCCCCGTCCGACTGGATGGGTCCGGCCGGGCCGGCAATCCCGGCCGGCGAGTGGGACTACGACGTGGTGGTCATCGGCGGCGGTCCGGGTGGCGAGGACTGCGCGCGCGACCTGGTCGGACACAAGCTGAAGGTGGCGCTGGTCAACGATGCCCCGTTCCCCGGCGGGGAATGCCTGTGGCGCGGCTGTATCCCGTCCAAGGCCTGGCGCGCCGCGGCCGACCGCATGCGCGATCGTGCACAGGACGCCCTGCTGGGCGTGACCGGTACGGACAAGGCGAAGCTGGTATGGAAGGATCTCGAGGCGCACCGCCGCCAGGTGCTGGAAACCCGCGGCGAGATGGCGCTGAAGACCGACAGGGGCGTGCGCATCGAGTACGTGCAGGGCTTTGGCAGCTTCGTCGATGCCCACACCCTGGCACTGCATACCTCGACCAACAGCGCGGATCCGCACGTCCGCGCGGCCCCGCCGGAAGGTACGGCCGGCAGGACCATAACCTTCGGCAGTGCCGTGATCGCCACCGGCGCACCGCCGTTCGTGCCGCCGATTCCCGGGGTACAGGAAGGACTGGACAGCGGGGGTGTGCTGACTTCCGATACTGTGTGGGCGCTGGCGGCGCCACCCGAGAGGCTGGCGGTGATCGGTGGCGGTGCGATCGGTGTGGAGATGGCGCAGATCTTCCGGGACTTCGGTGCCCGGGTCACGTTGCTGGAGGCCCAGCCGCGCATCCTGGCCGAGGTGGAGCCGGAGATCGCGAAGAACCTGACCGAAATCCTGGTCAACGAAGCGCGCCTCGATGTGCTGACCGGTGCCGCGGTGTCCAGGATCAGCGGTAGCCCCGGCAAGATGAAGGTGGCCTGCAAGGATGCGGAGGGCAAGTCGCATAACCTGAGCGTGGACCATGTCATCCTGGCCACCGGCAAGCGTCCGGTGCTGACCGGTCTCGGCCTGGAGGAGGCCGGTGTGGCCAGCGAACGCAGTATCATCACCACCGACCGGCGCTGCCGCACCAGCGTCCCGCACATCTTTGCCGTGGGCGATGTGATCGGCGGGCTGATGCTGGCGCACACCGCGGCGCAGCAGGGCCGGGTGGCGGCCGCGACCATTCTCGGTGAAAACCTGCAGTACGACCAGAACAGGGACTGCGGCGTGATCTTCTCGCGCCCGCAGGCCGCATTCGTCGGCCTGTCGGCAGAACAGGCGAAGGCGCAGGGCATGGACATCGCCGAGGTGAAGGTGCCGATGAATATCGACGCCAAGGCCATGATCAACCACGAGACGCACGGGATGATCAAGATCGTCGCCGACAGGGCCACGCATCGCATTGTCGGTGTGCACTTCCTGGCCGACCACGCCGACACGCTGATCGGCGAGGCGGTGATGATGGTGGCCGGCAACCTGACGCTGGAGCAGGTGGGCGAGGCGATCCATCCGCACCCGACCCAGACCGAACTGTTCGGCGACCTGGCGCGGCGCCTGTTGGCGCGCCTGCGGCGCAGCGCCAGGAAGGCACCGGCATAGCGGGCGTACAGCGCATTCACCGGGAATGCAGGAGCGCCCCGCAGGCGCGCAAGTAACAGTCAGGAATCAAATCATGTCAGACATCAGGAAAGTCGTACTTGCCTATTCGGGCGGGCTGGATACCTCGGTCATTCTCAGGTGGCTGCAGGAAACCTATGACTGCGAGGTGGTGACCTTCACCGCCGACATCGGCCAGGGTGAGGAGATCGAACCGGCCCGTGCCAAGGCCAAGGCCATGGGCGTGAAGGAAGTCTACATCGAGACCCTGCGTGAGGAGTTTGCGCGTGATTTCGTGTTTCCCATGTTCCGCGCCAACACCATCTACGAGGGCGAGTACCTGCTCGGCACCTCGATCGCACGCCCGCTGATTGCCAGGCGACTGGTGGAAATCGCCGCCGAGACCGGCGCCGACGCCATTGCCCATGGCGCCACCGGCAAGGGCAACGACCAGGTGCGTTTCGAACTGGGCGCCTACGCGCTGAACCCGGATATCAAGATCATCGCGCCGTGGCGCGAATGGGACCTGACCTCGCGCGAGAAGCTGCTGGCCTATGCCGAGCAGCACGGGATCCCCGTCGAGCACAAGCAGGGGAAAAAAAGTCCGTACTCTATGGATGCCAATTCGCTGCACATCTCCTACGAGGGCGGCATCCTGGAGGACCCGTGGGCGGAGCCGGAAGAGGACATGTGGCTGTGGAGCATTGCGCCCGAGAAGGCGCCGGATACGCCGGCCTACGTGGAGATCACCTTCGAACGCGGCGATGCCGTGGCCATTGACGGCAAGTCGTGCAGCCCGGGCCGGGTGATGGAAATCCTCAACCGGCTGGGTGGCGCGAACGGCATCGGCCGGTCCGACATCGTCGAGAACCGCTACGTCGGCATGAAGTCGCGCGGCTGCTACGAGACACCGGCCGGCACCATCCTGCTCAAGGCGCACCGTGCCATGGAGTCACTGACGCTGGACCGCGAGGCTGCGCACCTCAAGGACGAACTGATGCCGCGCTATGCCAGCCTGATCTACAACGGCTACTGGTGGAGCCCGGAGCGCAGGCTGCTGCAGGAACTGATCGATGCCTCGCAGGAGCACGTGAACGGCACGGTACGGCTCAAGCTCTACAAGGGTAACGTGATCCTGGCCGGCCGCAAGTCGGATAGCGACAGTCTGTTCGACGCGCGCATCGCTACCTTCGAGGACGATGCCGGCGCCTACAACCAGAAGGATGCCGAGGGCTTCATCAAGCTGAACGCGTTGCGCATGCGCATCGCGGCCAGCGTGAAACGGCGCCGCTAGGGCTGCGCAAAGGCCCCGGCAGGTATTCAACGCTCTTTTCAGGAGGGTCAATCCATGCGCATGCTGCACACCATGCTGCGGGTCGGGAATCTGGAACGCTCCATCGAGTTCTATACGAACGTGCTGGGCATGCGTCTGTTGCGGCGCAAGGATTACCCGGCAGGGAAGTTCACACTCGCTTTTGTCGGCTACGGGGACGAGCGGGACACGGCGGTGATCGAACTGACGTACAACTGGGACACCGACCACTACGACATCGGCACCGGTTACGGCCACATCGCCATCGAGGTGGACGATGTGTACGAGGCGGTGGACACGCTGCGCAGCCGCGGCGGCAAGGTGATCCGCGAGGCCGGGCCGATGAATGCCGGTAGCACCGTTATCGCGTTCGTGCAGGACCCCGACGGGTACGCGATCGAGCTGCTGGGCAGCAAGCGGTGAACGGCAGAGCCACGCTGTAAAGGCCGTAGCAGAGGAGCATCCCGGGACGCCCGCTGCCGGCGGCGGGGAACGTACCGCTGGTCAGGCCGGGGCCGGGATGGCGCAGGATGGAGCCGGAGAGGGCCGCGGGCATGACCGGAGCGCCGGATTCCTCCGGCGCTCCGCGCAGGCCACAAACACCTTGCACGACGCTGACAGAGCGGGGGCAGCACGCTGCCCCCGCCAACACAACAGGAGAGTCCCCGCCCCTGTCGCCTGCTAGCGGTCGCCGGCCACCCCGCTGAAGAAGGTCGGGCCCGCACCGAACGGAGGCTGTACAAAGGTGGGGTCCGGCGTGTTGTCCGGCTGGCTGATCTGCAGGTCGAGCGCTTCTGCAGGATTGCCGCTGACGCTCGAATCCACGGTCACCACGCGGCCATGGTTGGCGCCGAACTGTGCCTCGGTGACCAGTCCGCCAATGCTGTCCAGGTAACGGCGCATCGCGGCGACCGGGTGCAGGTAGGTGTCGGGGGCCAGCTGGTGGACAACAGGACCCATGATGATCGGCAGATTCAGCGGCTTCGGATCGACCAGGGTGATCGGACTGGTGTAGTCATCTCCGTCGGCCAGTTCGAAGAACTCGAAGTCGGCTCCACCACCGGTGCGGCACACGTCATCGAGCGGATTGCCCATACCGTAGCACGAGGCGAACACGTAGCGCTTGCCCAGATTCAGCGGCTTGCCGCCGATGGTCGTCTGCACGATGCGGCCACCGGAACTGCTGAACGGACGGTTCCTGAGGTCGATGGTCTGCGTCATGTTGGCCAGACCCAGGTACCAGCCGCCGCGCTGCATGAAGGGGTTGCGGTCGAATACCGCTCCCAGGATGGTGTCGAGGCTCTTCTGGATCGATTGCCCCGAAAAGTCCGCCACGTTGACAGCCGGTGAAATCGGGAACCAGGTGTACAGATCCCGCAGGGTGATGTCGTGGTCCGGGAGTACGGCGTTACCGAAGCGGAAGCCGTTGGCCATGGAGAGATCGACGCCGGTCCAGCCGTTGACCCCGGCGCTTGCCACCACGTCGTCGGTCACGCTGCGGATCGCATCGGCGATGAAGTTGTTCAGGGTGTCTTCCAGCACGTGATGTCTGAGCAACAGGGTGTCGGTGTGACCGACCACGGTGTCCAGGCTCTCGGTGAGCTGCAGACCGTGTTTCGTGGTATCGCCACAGTTGTCCGGGATGCTGGGGGCGCCACCGGCTGCCGGATCGGGCGCGGCTGCCGGGTCTGTACAGTAGCCGCCCGGCATGAAGGTATGGCGCTGGACAGGCACGCTGCCGCCGGCAAGGAACGGGTCTTCAACCCAGTCCACCAGTTGTTTCATCTTCGGGTCTTCCGGACCCGTCGTCGGTATGGCCTCCCACTGAAAATTCACCACGCGGCCGTGGTCCACGGTCAGGTCGAGACGGCCGACATACATGTCGCGGTTGGTTTCCACGACGATGGCACCGCCCGCGAGCAGCATGAGACGCTCTTTCAGACGCAGCCGCTGGCCGGGGGTAGTGCGCACCACCTGGTTGCGTCGTGCCAGCAGGGCGCCCAGGGTGACCTCGTGGGTGTGGGCCGAGTACATCACGTCGATGTCCCTGAAGTGCTGGGCCAGGTACAGGTTCTGCGACAGGCCGAGTTCGGACTGTACCACCACGATGTCCGCGCCCTCGACATTCTTGACCTGATTCAATATGCCGGGCAGTTCCTGCACCCCCTGGGTGAAGCGCAGGCCGATGTTGAAAACGTCCGCCTGCTGCGGCACGATTGCCGCGGACAGACCGATCACGGCAATCTTCACGCCGTCGACGGTGAACATCCTGTAGGGGTCCATCATGCGGGAGTGGTTGGGCACGGGCGCGTCGTTGTAGGTGTTCGCGGACACGACCGGGAAGTTCGCCTTGATCACACCGCTGTCGGGAATGCCGGGATTCGCACTGCGCTCCGTGCAGCCGTAGCCGCTGGCCGCGTCGGTAAGGCCGGCAATTACCGGGACGTCGGCACATCTGACCTGGCTCGACATCACCGCGATATTGGCCGGCACGGCAGGGAAAGGTCCGTACTGGCCGAAATGACCGCGGAACACCGCGGGGCCGTAGCCGTAATCCCAGTTGCCCGGGGTGAACACGTCGATGCCCAGGGCATTGATCGCCACCATCATGGCATCGCCGACCGTGAACATGCCCTCGGCGCTGCCGTGGGTGATGTCGCCGACGGAAAGCACCAGGGTGTTCGGGTTTTCCGCGCGGATGCTGTCGGCAAGGGACTTCAGGCGCGCCAGGCCGCCGGACTGTTCGACCTGGTACTCGCTGCCATCCGGACGTTTCAGCACCGCTGCGTGCGATACCAGGGTGCCGTGCAGGTCTCCCATTTCCACCAGTGTGATGTGACTGTCGGCGAACGCCTGGGTCCCGAGCGTCCCCGTTGCCAGGGTCGCGGCCAGCAGCGTCTTGCGAACAGCGCAGGACTGTTTCATGCGTATCATCGTTGAGCTCCTCAGGAATGCCATTGTTATGACGAAAATATTTTTTATACTGTTCGTGTGCCATACAGACTAAGCGCAGCGGTGCGGGCGACGGAATAGGGAAACTCCTTAACTGCGCTGAGGAGAAAGCCCGAATGCCCCGCCGCGCGCGCCGGAGGGGGGAGTTCATGCAGGAGACCATCACGCTGGAAACCACGCAGCGCGAAGTGCTGGTCGATATCACCGACCGGGTGCGCGCTGTGGTGCGCGGGAGCGGTGTGCAGAACGGTCTGGTCAGTGTCTATGCCCAGGGTGCGACCGCGGCCATCATGATCCAGGAAAACTGGGACGACAGTGTGCAGACCGACGTCGTCAACCTGCTGCGCAAGCTCATCCCCTGCGGTGTCTGGTTGCACGATGCGCAGGACGGCAACGGCGATGCACACCTCAAGTCCGGCCTGGTCGGTCCCTCAGAGACCGTGCCGCTGATCGACGGCAAGCTCGGACTGTCCACCTGGCAAAACATTTTCTTCTGCGAGTTCGACGGACCGCGCGGCGACCGGCGCGTGGTGGTGAGCGTGCTGGAGGAGCGCTGATCATGCAACGGCCGGAAGCTGCACAACAACGGCTTCGGATTCGCGACTCCTCTGCTGGAATCATGAGACAGGTCCTGGTACCTATGTATCCGCACATGGCTACCGTCAACCCTGACGCGAAGTCCGGCATTTCAGTCTCGATGACCGGAATATGCACAATCCTCGTCCTTTACCACTCCTCGCCCGATAGGCCGCGCCTCTACTATTGCCAATAGCGCGGATTCCGCCTGTTACACTGAATATATGGCTCGAGGGGAAGGGGGCAGATCGTATATCTGCTGCTTTCTATTGTTTTCGTGCTGTCCGGGTGTTCCAGGGCAGACGACAACACTACCCTCAGGGATATTGTGCTTTGGGGCCTGAGGCCCCTTGATGAAGGGGTTGACTATATGTGCACGAATCCACCAGTAGATATATCGATAAGGAAGAAACACGAAAAGTTCTTCTGTCAAAAATATTCAGTGTTCGCTCATTACCCCCAGGCCTGGAAATGCCGAATGCGGTCTCGCTTGAAGGGTTGTGTGCAACCATCACCTTTTCTGAAGGTGAAAATTCCGGTACGTCGGTGAAAGACCCTGGAATTGGCGAAATCAGCGAAAGACTATTTGGGAAGAACAGGGCAGCGCATCAAGGCCAGCGCTCAATGAGCTTAAGCAGGCGGTGTTTACAGATGCGGACTGCGCCATATGACAAATCACTCCTGCCGATCGCCACCGTAGATTTCACTCCTCCGGGGATGGCAGGGGTCCAGCGTCAGCAACCACTACAAATACCGGGTCGGGTGGCGCGATGACAACAAGATGCAAAAATGCTGACGGCTCCGGACAATCAATTTCCCGGGATGTTCGCATGAAAAATTACCTCATTGCATCTTTTGCGTTTGGCCTGCTGTCCAGTTTTCCCGTCATCGCCTCTACCACGTACATGTTGCGAATTGACGCCGCTTCCAGTTCGCTCTCTTACAGCGACGCGAGCAGGTATGGTATTTCCGGTCTGTTCAAAATGGTTGTACTCGATGCCTCAGCCGGGACGGTCGCCGATGGTATCTACTTTCCTGACGGATCTGGAAATATGAGGTTGGTGGATGTTTCGGTTACCACCGATCCCCTCCCGGATACAGCGCTATCGTTTCCAGCGTATTATGCTGAGCTGGCAGGTGGAAATATTCGGGGAGATGCGAATTACTGTGGCTGGCCGGGCACGCCTGGTGGCACATGCCTGAGTGCGGGCGCGTCCGATTCTTTTGGCGGGACATTTGACGGGCAGTTGCTCAGTCTCACAGGGGTTGATTACCTTGGCTTGCACAGGTCGCCAAACCATACCTTCCGGATTGCAGCGCAAGTTGTTCCTTTGCCGGGTACGTCACTATTATTCCTCGGCGGTTCACTGGGGGGTATTGCCGTTGTGCGCAGGGGTTGCTAGCCATTGCCTCAAACGTACCCGCAGCCGTGTAGTCGCGGGCCGACCGTATCGCATGCGGAAAAAAAACGAGTCGGCACCACTACGTGCCGACTCGCCTGGTCTGCTTGCGGTACTGCAGGCTGTTCTGCCTGCGGTCGCGTGTTACTTGCTTTCAGCAGGGGCCGCCGGAGCTGCCGGAGCTGCCGGAGCACCGTAGCCATACGGGCCGCCACCCCACGCACCCGGATAGCCGCCGTAGCCGCCGTAGGGGCCACCCCAGCCGCCGTAGGGGCCACCATAGCCGTAGGGGCCGTCGTAACCGTACCCATAACCCCGGCCATAGCCACGACCATAGCCACTGCCGTGACCGCCACCGCTCATGCTGAAGTCGAAATCACCGGAGCCATCACCCCAGCCGTCACCCCAGCCATTGTTACCCCAGCCATTGTTCCAGGGGCCACCGCCGCCCCAGGGGCCACCGCCCCACCAGGCCTGGGCTGATGCGAACGGAATGGCGGCGATACTGGATATCGCAGCGGCACACAACACCTTGTTCAGCTTTTTCATAATGAATTTCCTCGTCATCCTTATTTTCAATGATTGTGCAAAGTTGACAGCACTCCTGCCTATCAGGTGTGCCGCACTCGGGAATGGATAGAATACCCCCGAAATCGGGAATGGATAGAAAACCCCCGAATAACTTTAGTATGACATTGTTCCCATGGTGTCAAGACTTTTGCTTTTATTGAGCATACGGGTGTGTGTCACGCAACCACGGCCCCTGTTCGGGGCAGACCTTCTTTGACAGGTCTGGATTAAACTTGATCTAATTCCCTGGAAAGCGCTCTCAGCGCCTCATCCGGCGTGTTGTCCCCGGTGCTGCGAGGGTATTGCTTACCAAAAAAATGAACGGATAGTTCCAGTTCCTGGGTGATTCTTTCGCCTGGCCTGTCATGCCTTCAACAGGGGCTTTCCCGATTGCGCAGGAAATGCCGCCTCAGGACCGGATCCAGACAGCTGGATCCAATGGGTGCGGAGATTCCTGCATCGCGGGTGCGACGGGATTTGACCGGGCTGCAAACTTCCGGCCTGTCGCGAACGTGCAGGGCCGTACTATTCCTTCAGCACCAGGCGGATCCTGCCGTCCTCGACCTCGATGTTGTCGACGCCGTCGGCAAACGCCTTCCAGAAGCCGGCATTGCCGTACTCCTGCACCAGATCGATGTTCTTGAGATTGCCGAGCCAGGCGTTGGGTACCGGTACGCCCATGATGCTGACGCCCTTGAGGATGACGATCGGCTTGCCGTTGCGGTAGGCCGTTTCCACACCTGCGCGCACCTTGATGACCTGGCCGCCCAGGATCGGGAAATCCGGGTCGACATGGACCAGCAGTTTCGCGCTGATCAGTCCTTCCGACAGGTCGATGGCGAGCTTGCGGGCCAGATCGGTGTTTTTGGCCAGCAGCGCATTCACCTCGCGCTCGCTCAGCGTGATGCTGCGGTCCGCGCCGGCCTCGCTGTAGGGTTCGGGCTCGAGGACTTCCGGCCCCGCCGTTGCGCTGCCGGCCTGCGTGCCGCGCGTTTGCAGGGCATCGAGGCGCTGCAGCTTCGCGTCCAGCACCTGTTCTTCCTGCTGCGACAGGTGTACCGGACGGAACTCGGACGGGAACAGGTAGCGGGTGAACACCCAGTAGCACACGGCCACGGTGACCAGGATCGCGACCAGTACCAGGAACGCGGTCTGCCAGCCGTTGCGTTGTGGCTGTACGGCCGGTGGGGGCGCTGGCGGGGTGTCGGGTGTCGTCTCCATGGGCCCATAGTCGCGAAATTCACGGTCCGGCACAACGCCTGCTGCATGGCGCGGGAATCCCCTATAATCCATGCGATCGGCAGCGGGAGGAACGGGCATGCGCTGGAGAGACGGCCGCAGGAGCAGCAACATCGAGGACCGGCGTGGCCGGTCCCTGCGCGCCGGCGCCTTCAAGGGCGGGATCGGCACCATCGTCATCGCGCTGGCCCTGGGATACTTCTTCGGGGTCGATCCGTCCGTCCTGCTGCAACTGGCCGGGGGGCTGGCACCCACGGAATCGACGACCCCGTACCAGCCGACGGCCGAGGAGCAGGAGCAGAAGGATTTCGTCGCGGTCGTGCTGGCCGATACCGAGGATACCTGGCACGCGATCTTCCGGCAGGCCGGCCGCGAATACGAGGAGCCGGGGCTGGTCCTGTTTCGCGGCGCGGTCCAGTCCGCATGCGGTTCCGCCAGTGCCGCCATGGGGCCGTTCTACTGTCCTTCAGACCGCAAGGTCTATCTGGATCTCGATTTCTTCCACGAACTGCAACAGCGATTCGGGGCGGCGGGAGATTTTGCCCGGGCCTATGTCATCGCCCACGAGGTGGGTCACCACGTGCAGAACCTGCTCGGTACCAGTGACCGGGTGCGCGCCGCACAACAGGGGCAGGACAAGGCCGCGGCCAATGCCCTGTCGGTCAAGCTGGAACTGCAGGCCGACTGCTACGCCGGCGTCTGGGGCAACCAGGCCAACCGCAGCCGCCAGATTCTCGAGGACGGGGATATCGAGGCGGCGCTGCACGCAGCCAGTGCCATCGGGGACGACACCCTGCAGAAACAGGCCCGGGGCTACGCCGTTCCGGAATCCTTCACGCATGGCACTTCCGCACAGCGTGTCGCCTGGTTCCGGCGTGGTATCGAGAGCGGCAAACTGGCAGATTGCGACACCTTCCGCTAGCGCTCCCGCAACTGCCCGCTCTGCAGGGCCACGCACCGGGCCATGCTATGCTACCCCGCCGCAGCGGATCGATCCGTGCCGGAGCGGGTAACGGGCACGCATACGGGACCGCGCTGCCACAGACCGGAAACCGGATATGAAATTTCTCACCCTCGAACAGGATCAACTCGGTGCGCTGATCGACGGCACCGTCATCGATATCCCGGCGGCCGCAGCCGCCCTTTCGGCGGACTGTCCGGCCGCTACCCTGGCGGGACTGGTCGAAGCCGGTGACACGGCGGCCGGGCAGGTGTGGGCGCTGGCCCGGCAGGCGCTGGCCGCGGGCGTGGCGGCACGGCCATACGCCGCGGTGGCGCCGCGTGCGCCGCTACCGGTACCGCGCCGCAATATCTTCTGCCTGGGCAAGAACTACCTCGACCATGCCCGGGAAATCGCCGGCAAGATGCACGTATCGGGCGCTGCGCCGCGGGCACCGATCCTGTTTACCAAGGCCACCACCGCGGTAATCGACCCCGGCGCGCCGATCCCCGCATACCCCGAACTGACCCGCAAGCTCGACTACGAGGCGGAACTGGCGCTGATCGTCGGCACCGGGGGGCGGGACATCACTCCCGGCCGGGCGTGGGAGCACGTGTTCGGGTACACCGCCATCAACGATATCTCCGCGCGCGACCTGCAAAAGGAGCACGTGCAATGGTTTCGTGCCAAGAGCCTGGACGGCTTTGCGCCGATGGGGCCGGTGGTCGTGCATCGCAGCGTGATGCCGGCACCGGCCGACATCCGGGTGCAGTGTCGTGTCAATGGGGAACTGCGCCAGGATGCCACGTTCGACCAGCTGATCTTCGACGTGCCGGCCATCCTCTCCGTGCTGTCGAGCGGTATGACACTGCTGCCCGGTGACATCATCGCCACCGGCACCCCGGCCGGGGTCGGCATGGGGTTTGCGCCACCGAAATACCTGGGACCCGGCGACGTGGTGATGGTGGAGGTGACCGGCGTCGGGCCACTGTGCAACCCGGTGCGCTGACCGGTCTGTCGGGGCAGGGTGTCCCCCGGCTGGTGGTGGTTTCGAATCCGGCGCTATACTGACGCGCAAGTCACGGTTGCCGCTTCCCTGGAGCGTTCCGGGCGCGCGCATGACGGGATGGCTGCGGGGAGTTGAGTTTGGGCAGGGCCAGTTTCTTCCAGACGAATCCGGGCGGCTGGCCGGTCCTGCTGCTGCTCTGGCTGTTGCCGTTGTCGGTCCTGGCGGGACGGCCGGAAGTGCGCATCGGTGTGCTGGCCTACCGGGGCAACGAGGCCACGGTGCAGCAATGGGGCCCGACCATCGATTACATCGCGGCCCGGGTGCAGGCATACGACTTTCGCCTCGTCCCGCTGGACCTGCACCGGCTGCCCGCTGCCCTGGCACATGACCAGCTGGATTTCGTGCTCACCAATCCCGGGAATTACGTGGAGCTGGAGGCGAGCTACGGGATCACGCGCATCGCAACCCTGAGAAACAGCCGGCATGGCAAGATCTCCAGGCTGTTCGGTGCCGTGGTCTTTTGCCGTGCCGACCGGGCTGACATCCACACACTGCGCGACCTGCGCGGCCTGCGCTTCGCGGCGGTCGACGCAGGTGCCTTTGGAGGATTCCAGATGGCCTGGCGGGAACTCAAGCAGGCCGGCATCAATCCGTTCCAGGATTTCAGCGAGCTGCGGTTTACCGGTTTTCCCCAGGACAGGATCGTGCTCGATGTCCATGACGGTCGCGCCGACGCGGGTACGGTGCGCACGGACGTCCTGGAGGGCATGGCCAACCAGGGGGTCATCCGGCTGGCGGACTTCCGGGTGCTGAACGAGCAGCAGGATGCTTCCTTTCCGTTCCGGCACAGTACCCGCCTGTACCCGGAGTGGGCTTTTGCCAAGTCACGCAAGACGCCCGAGGCACTGGCCAGTGCGGTGACGGTCGCGCTGTTGCAGATGCAGCAGGACGATCCGGCGGCACGTGCCGGCGACTACGCGGGCTGGACCGTACCACTGGATTACCAGCCCGTACATGAGTTGTTCCGGGAACTGGGTATCGGCCCGTATGCCATGGCCAGGCGCATCACGTTGCTCGCGGTGCTGCAGCGATACTGGTACTGGCTGGCCCTGATGATGGCCGCCATCCTGCTCATGATCGCGGTGAACATCCTGATCAAGCGGCAGGTGACCGCGCGTACCGCCGAGCTATCCTTCACCAACCGCGCCCTCCAGCAGGAAATCGTCGAGCGCAAGCGGGCGGAGGAGGAGAGCCGGGCGCTGCTGCGGGAAAACCGTTCCCTGATCCGCAAGTCAATGGCCGTACAGGAAAGCGAGCGTCGCCACCTCGCCCGCGAACTGCACGACGAACTGGGCCAGTGCATCACCGCCATCCAGGCGGATGTCGCGATCATTCGCGAGCGCGTGGCCGGCTGTGACAGCCGGCTGATGACCAGTGCCCGCGCAATCCAGGATGTATCCGCACGCATCTACGAAGTGGTGCACGTGATGATGCACCGTCTGCGGCCGCCCATGCTCGATAACCTGGGGCTGGTCGAGACCCTGCGCGGGGAGGTCGATGCCTGGCAGTCCCGGCAACCGGACATCGCGTGCTCGCTGACCATCGGGCGGGGCCTGGATCAGCTGGGTGAACAGCTCAACATGACGCTGTACCGGATCGTACAGGAATGCCTGACCAATATCGCCAGGCATGCCGCGGCTTCCCGGGTAGCCGTCGAACTGCACCGGGTCCCGGCACAACCGCCCGCAACGGCACGGGAAGCGGTTCGCCTGGTGGTCCGGGACGACGGGCGCGGTTTTGACCCGGGCCAGCGCGGCAGCGGTCTGGGCCTGATCGGGATGCGTGAACGGGTGGAAGGGCAGGACGGGATCTGTCGCGTGGCTTCGGCCCCGGGGGCCGGCACCACGGTGACGGTCGTGTTGCCCTTGACGGCTGCTGACGGTCCGGCATCATGAAGGCCATGCAACGTATATCGATCCTGCTGGCGGATGATCACGAGGTGGTGCGTGCGGGGTATTGCCGCCTGCTGGAAAACACGACCGGACTCGACGTGATTGCCGAGGCCGGTTCCGGCGAAGAGGCCTACAGCCGCTTCTGCGACCTGCACCCGGAGGTGGTGGTGATGGACCTGAACATGGCGGGTATCGGCGGGCTCGAGGCGTGTCGCCGGATCCTGGCCCAGGACCGCGCGGCGCGGATCCTGGTGTTCAGCGTGCACGAAAACGAGGTCATGCTCAACCGGGCACTGGAGCTGGGTGTGCTTGGCTATATTTCCAAGCGCAGCGCCTCGCAGGTCATGATCGAGGCGGTGCGCAAGGTCGCTGCCGGTGAACTCTATATCGGCCAGGAGATGATGCCGCACCTCGTCAAACGCAGGACCACGGCCGACAGCGAACTCGTCGCCGGGCTCAGCGCGCGTGAGTTCGAGGTGTTCCGCCTGCTGGCAGGAAGCAAGTCGGTCAACGACATCGCCAGCCTGCTGAACCTCAGTCCCAAGACCGTGGGGCATCACGCAACCAGCGTGAAATCCAAACTGGGGATTGCCGATCTCGCCGGCCTGACCCGCCTCGCCATACGGCTCGGAATGATCAATCCCTGACAGCGCGGCCGGCGGCGCTACCTGGCCCGGGCCACCGGACAGACTGCCATCGGCACCAGCCGGGTCTGGTTGCGCAGCCGCCGCCCGGCTGCTGTCACGAACCCTGGCCGGTGTACTCGCGTGCGGGCAACAGCCGTTCCTGCAACCGGTCCCCGAACTCGAACAGCAGCAGGCCGGTCAGGATGGTCGCGCTGCCGATCCATGTCCGGGCACCGAGCGTTTCGCCATTGAGCAGGTGACCCAGACCCAGCGCCAGCCCCGGTGTGATCAGGGTCAGCAGGGCCACGCGTGTGGCTTCCATGTGCTGCAGGACATGGTAGTAGAGCGCGAACCCGAGCACGGAGCCGATTACGCCGAGGTAGACGATGGCGATCGCGGTGCGCGGCGCGATGTCGGGCGGCAGCGCGGTACCGCTGGCCAGGTACACCAGGAACAGCAGCGGGACGGTCACGGCCAGGCCGCCGACGGTGGTGGCCAGGGGCGGGATAGCGGCATCGATACGCTTGATGGCCACCGCGCTGATCGAATAGGCGGTCACCGAGACCAGCATCCCCGCGATGCCGGTCGGCGCGCCGGGCCCGAGACTACCGGCCGTCCACAGCATGACCGCCAGGCCGGTGATCCCGGTCAGGATGCCCAGGATCCGCACTGGCGTGAGTAGCTGTTCCGCCAGCAGGAAGTGCGCCAGCACCCCGGTGATCAACGGTGCCAGCCCGAACAGCACCGAGACCAGGCCGGTCGGGATGAAGCGCACGGCGTAGTACACCGACAGCATGGCGCTGAACAGCCCCAGACCGGCCGCGAGGTAGGTGAGCAGGGCCGTGCGATCCCGCGGCAGCCGGATGCCGAGCAGCACGGCAACCAGCAGCCCGGTGACCAGACCGATCAGCATGCGGCTGGTGATTCCGAACAGGAATCCCACGCCATCCCCGCTCCAGCGGATCGCCAGCGGAGTGGTGGCCCAGATCAGGATGACGCCCAGGTAGGCGAAGGGTATGGACATGTTTGCCTCGTTCAACGCGTAACAACAAAAAGGCCGCAGGGCGTACCATGCGGCCTTCGGGGTGACTGTGATGCCTGACGTCAGTGTCTGGCTGACCCGTTTCCGCCGCACGTACGGCATACCGGCCGCCAGGCCGGCAGTCGGTGCTTGCGCATGCGGATACAGAAGTGCGGATTCATGGCTGGCAGTCTTTCAGAAATGCCCGGCGGCTGTCAACCGGTGCGCAAGGCGGTTCCTTCACCGGCGTGGCGGCAGTTCTTCCCTGATCAGGACGCGCAGTTTCTCGATGTCCTTCAGGCGGAACGCGAACGAGTAGGCCCCATTGGTATTGCGCTGTGCGAACTGCAGCGACCTGGCCGTCACGCCGGTGAGCCGGTATTCCTTTTCCCCGACGTTCCTGCGGGTCACCTTGACGGTTGCGCCGATGTACCTGCGCGCCTGGTCCAGCGGGATGGCCCGGTACACCAGGCGGGTGTGTTCTTCGGATGCGGAATCCGGTTTCTCGTTGATCGGGGGCGCGGCGGGGTCGTCCTGGCTGGCATGCCGGTCCTGGTTGGCCCGGGCCAGGGCCTGTTGCTCCGCTGCCTGGCGCAGGTATTGTGCCAGGAAGCGCTCGGTGTCGTCCGTGCCCGGCGAGAAGCCGGACAGTTGCCTGAAATCGTGGCTGATGCGCAGGAATGACTCGGCGTCCTCCCGGGTCAGCTGCTGCGTGGCGATGCCCCGCTGCACGAGGTTATTCGCGTCCAGCAGCTCCCAGCCGCCCCAGCTGCCGAACAGGTGCAGGGACAGCCCCACGGCGGCTCCGACACTCACGAGGCTCAGCAGGAACGGTTTCTTCTCGGTTTCCCAGAAGCGCAGGCCGAACGGTATGGCCGCCAGCGGAAACAGGAACATCACGCCGGCTCCCCAGCCCGGGTGAACCCGGAAGGCACGCAGGGCAAGCCAGAGATAGGTAAGCAAGGCGATGGCCGCCAGCACGAGGGCAATCACGATCTGGAAATTCATTGCACTTGCTACCCGCGGGCCTGCCAGATGAGTTGGACGGAACTCTTAAAGAATCGACAGGCCGGGCCCCGTTCTTGATGTTCCAGCGAACAAATTCCCGCCCTGATACCGGGTCCGGAATGTGAACCGGATCACAGATTACGGACTGCGGGTGTGTGGCGCGCCTGGCTCAGTAATGGGGAGGCGGCGGATCGCGTCCGGCCGGCGCGGCCATCCCCTCGTGCAACTCCTGCAAACGGGCTTCCAGCAGCCGGATCAGTTCCGCCTGGCGGCTGGTGAGTTGCTCCTGCAACAGCAGGCTGCGGGTCAGTTCATCCAGCGCGGCCTCAAGGTGCATGATCCGCAGTTCCAGGTCTTCGAGGCGCGCTTCCGGGGCGGACATTCCGGTAGCCGGCTAGAGCGATACCGTGACGGCAGCGGCGCCCTGCCGGGCCTTGTCGAGGGCTTCCCCGACATCCTGTCCGCGTGCCAGCACCACGCCCATGCGCCGGTGGCCGGCGACTTCCGGTTTGCCGAACAGCCGCAGCTGGGTGTCCGGCCGCGCCAGCGCCGCATCGAGGTGGTCGTAGCTTACCTGGCGGGAGTGGCCAGCGGCGAGGATGACGCTGGAGGCGGACGGGCCATGCAGGCAGATATTCGGGATCGGCAGCCCGAGTATGGCGCGGGCATGCAGGGCAAACTGCGACAGGTCCTGCGAGATCATGGTGACCATGCCGGTGTCGTGTGGCCGGGGCGAGACTTCGCTGAAGATCACCTCGTCGCCCCGGATGAACAGCTCCACGCCGAAGATGCCGCGTCCGCCCAGCGCCCCGGTGATCTTTCCGGCGATGTCGCGGGCGGCGGCCAGTGCAGCCGCGCTCATGGACTGTGGCTGCCAGGACTGGCGATAGTCGCCGTCGACCTGGATATGCCCGATCGGTTCGCAGAAACTGGTTCCCCCGGCATGCCGCACGGTCAGCTGCGTGATCTCGTAGTCGAATTCCACGAAGCCTTCGACGATGACCTTGCCTGCACCGCTGCGACCGCCGGCCTGGGTGTATTCCCAGGCGGCATCGATCTGCTCCGGCGCGCGCACGGTACTCTGTCCCTTGCCGGAGGAACTCATGATCGGCTTCACCACGCATGGCAGGCCGATCGCCGCGAGTGCGGCATCGAATTCGGCCCGGGAGGCGGCAAACCGGTAGGGGGAGGTCGGCAGACCGAGTTCCTCGGCCGCCAGCCGGCGGATGCCTGCGCGGTTCATGGTCAGGCGTGCGGCGCGGGCCGTGGGAATGACGGTGTAGCCTTTCGCTTCCAGTTCCACCAGGGTATCGGTGGCGATGGCCTCGATCTCGGGTACGATGTAGTGCGGCCGTTCCTGTTCGATCACGGCCCGCAGGGCTGCGCCGTCGAGCATGGAAATCGTGTGGCTGCGATGGGCGACCTGCATGGCCGGGGCGTGCGCGTAGCGGTCGACGACAGTCACTTCGACACCAAGCCGTTGCAACTCGATGACGAGTTCCTTGCCGAGTTCGCCGCCACCACAAAGCAGCACCCGGGTCGCGGTGGGGGACAGCGGTGTACCGATACGGGTCATGCCGGGTATCCTGTGGTGGCCGGGAGGTGGGGGATGATACCGGAGCCGGTCGTAACGCGCATCGTGGCGCACCGGTTTGGAGCGAAGCAGGGAACGATGCTACCCGTAGTCCTTTCCGGCAGGTGGGGAGCCGGGTCCTGTTTCGGGACAGGAATTTTTTGCGCTACCATTATGCGCAGGATTAAGCTAACCGGCCGATAGAGCGCGGGTACACGGAGCCGGTGACTGAAATCCCGACAGTACGGAATTCACGATCACCCACAGGGGAGAGGGCAAATCACCATGATCACCTATGACGCATTGCACAGGGAAAACCATAACATCACCGAACTTTCCAACGTGTTGCTGTACCTGTTTCGGGAACGCACCATGTGTGATACAGATACTTGCTGCGAATTGTTCCACCGTTTTACCAACAAGGTCAATGAACATATTGATCTTGTTGACCGAAATCTCTACAGCCAGCTGCTGACCCACGACGATCACCAGATCCAGGAGCTGGCCCGGAATTTCATGTCCGGATCCCTGGAGATCAAGCGCATCATGGCCACGTACATGAAGCAGTGGTGTCCGGTGAAGGCAGCCGACAACCTGAACATCCGGGACTATGATCAGTTCCTGCAGGAATCGGAGGGGATGTTCGGCCTGATCCTGGAGCGCATCCAGAACGAGACCGAGAAGCTGTACCCGCTGATCCGCGAGCTTAGCGGCGACCTGAGAAAAGCTGGTTAGGATACTGGATTATATAAGGAATTAATTCGCCGTCTGGCGTCTCAGGCAATTGCCTGGAGCTTCGAACCAGCGCATCCGGCACACGCCAGCCCGAGCTTGCGCCAGACACCGCCGTGCCATGCTCCCTCCTGACACCGCTTGCCGCGGGGGAGGGGGCGGACTGCCGGAAAAGGGACCGGACCCCGACATCGCCAGGGGAGGAAGCAATGCAGCTATTCCAGGGCCCGGTCCCGGTGCCGACATGGCCAGTATCCCGTGCGTCGACGGGTACGAACCGGGACGCAGTTCACGGTTTGATGACCACACACGGATTGCACCGCCCTGCCCTGACCGCGGGCTTCCCGCCCGGCCTTGTTCGCGCAGTACGGACTTTTCCCGTAGTCCCTCCATGAGCTGCTGCCCGCCACGCAGGACGACGGGCGGATCCGGATGTCCGGGTTGGCGGCGGTTGCACTCGACCCGCTTCAGGAGACCGGTGCGTTTGGTGGCCGGTGGCTCACGAAATGAGCCGTTTACTCCACGGTCGGCGCAATCGGTCACTCGTCGGCGGGTTTCTCCCGGTACTCGCACAGATCGGAAATGATGCAGGAGCCGCAGCGCGGCTTGCGGGCGATGCAGGTATAGCGGCCATGCAGGATCAGCCAGTGGTGCGCAGCATGGCGGAATTCTTCCGGCACCACGCGCAGCAGGCGCTCTTCGACTTCCTTTACATTCCTGCCCGGCGCGATACCGGTGCGGTTGGCCACCCGAAAGATATGGGTGTCGACCGCAATGGTGGGCTGGCCGAATGCGGTGTTCAGTACTACATTGGCAGTCTTGCGTCCTACGCCGGGCAGGGCCTCGAGCGCGCTACGGTCTTCCGGTACCTTGCCGCCGTGCCGTTCGACCAGGATCGCGCTGGTCTTCAGGATGTTCGTCGCCTTGGTGTTGTACAGGCCGATGGTCCTGATGTATTCGCGCAGCCCGTCCGCGCCGAGCCGGAGCATGGCGGCCGGTGTCCTGACCTTGCGAAACAGCGGCGTGGTGGCCTTGTTGACGCCGACGTCGGTGGACTGCGCCGAGAGCATCACCGCGACCAGCAACTGGAACGGGTTGCCGTACCGCAGCTCGGTGGTCGGGTGGGGGTTGGCGGCGCGCAGTCGTTCGAAGATCTCGCGGCGCCTGGCGGCATTCACGTCAGCCGGCACTCGCCGGTTGCGCGGCCGGCGTGGTGACGGCACGCGCACGGCGGGCGTGGCGTGCATCGACGAGGTTCTTGCCGGCAATCAGGAAACCCAGTCCGAGGAACGCGCCGGGCGGCAGGATCGCAAGCAGGAAGCCACGGTAATGCGGGATCAGGGTGAGCGTCCATGCGCGTGCGGCTTCACCGAACATCAGGCTGGCATGCGCCAGCAGCGTGCCCTGGCCGAACAGCTCGCGCAGCCCGCCGAGGGCGACCAGAACCAGCGTGAAGCCGATGCCCATGGCGAGGCCGTCGAGCAGTGCGCGGTCGGCGCTGTTGCGCGAGGCAAACGACTCGGCCCGGCCGATGATGTTGCAGTTGGTGACGATCAACGGGATGAAGATGCCGAGGATGTTGTACAGGTCGTGCAGCCAGGCGTTCATCACCAGCTCGATCACGGTCACGATCGAGGCGATGATCAGTACGAATACCGGGATGCGTATTTCCGGCCGCACCACCTTGCGGATCAGCGACACGCTCAGGTTGGAGCATACCAGCGTGGCGGTGGTCGCCAGTCCGAGGCCCAGGCCGTTCACGACGCTGGTGGTCACGGCCAGCAGCGGACACAGGCCGAGCAGCTGGACCAGCCCCGGGTTGTTCTGCCAGAGTCCGTCACTGATGATCTTGAGATAGCCGGGTTCGTTCATGGTGTCGTCGCCGTGGCCGGTGCATGGAACAGTTGCGCGCGGTGTGCGCGATAGTATAGCAGGGATGCATGCACTGCCTTGACCACGGCGCGCGGGCTGATGGTGGCGCCGGTCAGCTGGTCGAAGCTGCCGCCGTCCTTGCGCACCGCCCAGCCCTTCTCGTCCGGGTTGTCCAGCGAGCGCCCGTCAAACTGGTAGATCCAGTTCGAGTGCTGTTCGTCGATGCCGTCTCCCAGCCCCGGGGTTTCATGCTGCGCCACCACGCGGACGCCGGCCAGGGTGCCGTCGTAGCGGATGCCGACCAGCAGGTGAATGGGGCCGCTGTAGCCTTCCGTGGCCACCACCGTCATTACCAGCGCCACCGGGGTCCCGGCGTGGCGGGCGCGGTACACGCGCACCGGGTCCGGTCCGAGCGACTGCGCGTGGACCTCGGTGACGTCGTCCAGCAGCGCGTTGTCGTACTGGTCGCGCGGGATCAGCTGGCTGAGCTTGCGCAGCAGCGTGGCGCGCTCGTTGGCCGCGATGCGCTCGTGCGTGCCCTGCCAGGTGCCCGCCACCATCGCGGTGCCGAGCACGGCGAACAGCAACAGGATGACGGACGTGATCAGGATCTGGCGGTAATTCATTCGGCCGATCCCGGGCGGTGTCCGAACACGCGCGGCCGCGTGTAGTAGTCGATGGTCGGTGCCGACAGGTTCATCAGCAGTACCGCGAACGCCACGCCGTCCGGGTAACCGCCCCAGGTGCGGATGATCCAGACCAGGATGCCGATACCGGCCCCGTACCAGAGCCGGCCGCGCGGCGTGGTGCAGGCCGTGACGGGGTCGGTGGCGATGAAGAAGGCACCCAGCATGGTGGCGCTGGTGAGCAGGTGAAACAGGGGCGAGGCATAGCGCGCCGGGTCGAGCAGGTGGAACCCGCCGGCCAGCAGCGCCAGCGCCCCCAGCATGGCCACGGGAATGTGCCACTGGATCACCCGCACGCGCAGCAGCCACAGTCCGCCGAGCAGGTAGCAGCCGTTCAGCCATTCCCAGCCGGCGCCACCGAGGTAACCGAACAGGCTGTTGCCGGCCAGTTGTGGCAGCGACTTGCCGAGACCGATCTGCATGCGCAGGCTGTCCATGGGGGTGGCCATGGTGATGGCGTCAATGGCCATGCCAGCCGGCGGTTTGCCGGCAAATACCATCGACAGCGTGGTGGCGAGGTCGGGCGCGTGCCAGGCCTGTGGCCACAGGGTCAGTTCCAGCGGGAACGAGACCAGCACCACCACGTAGCCGACCATGGCCGGATTGAACGGGTTATAGCCCAGGCCACCATAGAGCTGCTTGGCGATCACGATGGCGAACGCGCTGCCGGTCACCGCGATCCACCACGGTGCCAGGGGCGGGATCGCCAGCGCCAGCAGGACTCCGGTCAGCAACGCGCTGCCGTCCTGCAGGGTCGGGGCTACCGGCCGGCCACGCACGCCGAGCATGCCGGCCTCCGCCAGCAGGGCGCTGCCACCGGCCAGCGCCAGGTTGACCAGGACGCCCCAGCCGAACAGCCAGGTCATGCAGGCGACTCCCGGCAGCAGGGCAAGCAGCACCCGGCGCATCATGAGGTTGATGTCGTGTTCCGCCGGCAGGTGCGGTGAACTGAAGCGCTGGAATTCCATTATTCCGGGTCCTGCGGGCTCGAGCGGTTGACGCGGCGGCGGTCGACATCCTCGATCTGGCGCCGTTGCTCCGCGGTCAGGTTGTCGATATTGCGTGGCCGGGTGCCGGCCTGCTCCTTCTTTTTCTGCACTCGCTCCAGCGCGGCCTGGATCGCCGACTTGCGTGCATTGTCACCGGCCTCCTTGTCGGCCAGGGCCCGTTTCTTGCGGGCCAGCTGTTCGGCGCGTTCCCGCTTGATGCGCTCCAGCCGTGCCAGGCGTGCCTCGTGACGCGCGCGCGCGATGTCGGAGGCGCGCTTCTGCTTTTCCTGGGCCCAGATTGCCGTCTTGGCGTGCCGGTAGTACTGCACCAGCGGGATATGGCTGGGGCACACGTGGGCACAGCAGCCGCATTCGATACAGTCGAACAGGCCGAAGTCCTGCGCCGCGTCATGGCTGGCCGCCCGCGCGAACCAGTACAGCTGCTGGGGCAGCAGGTTGGCCGGGCATACCTCGGTGCACTTGCCACAGCGGATGCACGGCTGGGCGGGCGGCGGAGCAGGCATGCTTTGCGCCGTCACGGCGAGGATGCAGTTGGTGGTCTTGATCACCGGGACGCTGTCGCTGTCCACCGTGAAGCCCATCATCGGTCCACCGATCAGCAGGCGTTCGATGCGGCTGCCATAGCCGCCGGCGGCCGCGATGACATGGCGCACCGGCGTGCCGATACGGACTTCCAGGTTGCAGGCTTCCCGCACGCCGTCTCCGGCCACCGTCACGATCCGTGAGGTCAGCGGCTGCGCGCGCGACACTGCGGCGAATGCCGCAGCCGCGGTACCGACGTTCTGGACGATGATGCCGATGTCGGCCGGGAACCCCTGGCTCGGGACCTCGCGGTCGGTCAGCACCTTGATCAGCTGGCGCTCGCCACCGGTCGGATAGACGGCCGGCACGTTGACCACCTGGATATCGTGTTCGTGCAGTTCCACGAGCGCCTGGCGCAAGGCCTGTTCCGCCTCGGGCATGTTGTCCTCGACCGCGATCACGCAGGCAGCCGCTTGCACGATGTGGCGCAGCATACGCACACCCTCGATGACCTCGTGCGGCCGTTCCCGCATCAGGCCGTCGTCGCAGGCGATACAGGGTTCACACTCCGCCCCGTTGATCAGCAACAGCTCGATGGGTTGCCGGTGTTCCAGCTTGAGCGCGGTCGGAAATCCGGCGCCGCCGAGTCCGACGATGCCGGCGGCGCGCACCTGTTCCAGCAGCTCGGCCGGGTCGCTCTGCGTGTAGTCCGTGGCGGGTGCGGCTGGCAGCGCGGTGTCCCTGCCGTCGGTGTCGATCACGATACAGGTCGAGGGCAGGCCGGAAGGATGCGGGACCGGGCGCGGCTCGATGGCCACCACCGTGCCCGAAGTGGGGGCATGCACCGGCGCACTGACCATGCCGGCGGCCTCGGCCAGGCACTGGCCGCGCCGCACCGGGTCGCCGACAGCCACCAGGCAGCGCGCGGGTTCGCCGATGTGCTGTGCCAGCGGCAGGACCAGTTGCGGCGGGATGCCGGCCGGACGAATCGGATGTGCCGCGGCAACTTCCTGGCACACCTCCAGGTGCAGCCCGCCGTGAAAGCGGAAACGCTGTGTGAAGGACAGG
Organism: uncultured Ectothiorhodospiraceae bacterium; assembly: GCA_964443845.1. Taxonomy (GTDB): domain Bacteria; phylum Pseudomonadota; class Gammaproteobacteria; order UBA9214; family UBA9214; genus UBA9214. The sequence goes on along the minus strand of CAYUFA010000003.1, from coordinate 4,032 downwards.
TCCAGCGGCCTGGGCGGCGTTTCAGGCATGATCGGCCTCCGCAGGCAGTGGCCACGACCAGTCGCGCAGCGTGGTTTGCACCGGTACGATGTGGATGCATTCGACCGGGCAGGGCGGTATGCACAGGTTGCAGCCGGTGCATTCGCTCTGGATCACGGTATGCATGTGCTTGGGTGCACCGAGGATGGCGTCCACCGGGCAGGCCTGGATGCACAGCGTGCAGCCGATGCAGGTCTGTTCGTCGATGACAACGACGGTCTTTTCCTGGTGTGCACCGTGTTCGGGGTTGAGCGGTTTCGCGTCCACGCCCAGCAGGTTGGCGAGGTTCTGGATGGTGACCTCGCCGCCGGGCGGGCACTGGTTGATGTCGGCCGCGCCGGCGGCGATCGCTTCGGCATACGGACGGCAGCCGGCAAAACCGCATTGTCCGCACTGGGTCTGTGGCAGCAGCGCATCGACCTGGTCGACCACCGGGTCGCTGTCTACATGGAAGCGGATCGCGGCGTAGCCGAGGATCAGGCCGATCACCATGGCCAGTATACCCAGTGCAAGCAGCGCGCTCAGCATCGGTCAGGGCTGCCCGTCAGCCCTTGATCAGACCGGAAAAGCCCATGAAGGCCAGCGACATGAGGCCCGCGGTGATCAGTGCGATCGCGGAGCCGCGGAACGGCTCCGGTACGTCGGCCACCGCCACGCGTTCGCGGATCGACGAGAACAGCACCAGGACCAGCGAGAAACCGACGGCGGCCCCGAAGCCGTACACCGCCGATTCGAGGAAGTTGAAATGCTGCTGCACGTTCAGCAGGGCAACACCCAGCACGGCGCAGTTGGTGGTGATCAGCGGCAGGAAGATGCCGAGCACCTTGTACAGCAGCGGGCTGGTCTTGTGCACGACCATCTCGGTGAATTGCACCACGGCGGCGATCACCAGGATGAAGGCGATGGTACGCAGGTATTCCAGCCCGAGCGGCGCCAGCAGGTACTCGTTGACCAGGTAGCTGCAGACCGAGGACAGTGTCAGCACGAAGGTGGTCGCCAGTCCCATACCGGTCGCGGTGTCGACGTTGCGTGACACGCCCATGAACGGGCACAGGCCGAGGAATTTCACCAGCACGAAATTGTTGACGAGGATGGTGCTGACCAGCAGGAGCGCAAGTTCTTTCATATCAATCGCGCCTGACAGGCGCCCCTGCAGGTCGTTCGTATCGAGTGCAACCGGTGAGTGTCATTTTACCCGCATTCCGGGCTGCGCACCCTCATCCGGGTGCAGGATGAACAGCTCCCTGCCGCCCGGTCCGGCGGCCAGCACCATGCCTTCGGAAACCCCGAACTTCATTTTGCGCGGCGCCAGGTTGGCGACCATGACGGTCAGTTTTCCTTCCAGCTGTTCCGGGGCGTAGGCCGACTTGATGCCGGCGAACACGTTGCGCATTTCACCGCCGAGGTCCAGCGTCAGCGCCAGCAGCTTGTCCGCGCCCTCGACACGGGTGGCCTTCGCGATGCGCGCGATGCGCAGGTCGAGTTTCGCGAAGTCGTCGAAAGCGATGGTGTCGGCGATCGGTTCTGCGGCCAGCGCGCCGCTGGCGGTCCGCGGGTTGGCTGCGGCGGCAAGGTGTTCCTGTGAAGCTTCCAGCATGGCGTTGATCTGCTCCGGTTCCACGCGCGTCAGCAGTGGCGTGAAGGCATGGATGGTATGGTCGGTCAGCGGGGTGGCGACGCTGATCCAGGCCAGGGCCGGCAGGTTCAGGAACTCCGCTGCCTGCGCGGCCATGGCCGGCAGGACCGGCTGCAGGTACGTCATCAGCACGCGGAACAGGTTGAGCCCGGTGCTGCATACGTCCTGTACCGTCTGTTCCTGCCCGGCCTGCTTCACCAGCACCCAGGGCTTGTGCGCGTCGATGTACTGGTTGGCGCGATCGGCCAGGGCCATGGTGCGGCGGATCGCCTGGCTGTATTCACGGCGCTCGAAGCACGCGGCGATGGCATCGCCCTCGACCACGAACTCGTCGTACAACCGGGGTTCGGAACAGGCGGCGGACAGCCGGCCGTCGAAGCGCCTGGTGATGAAGCCGGCGCAGCGGCTGGCGATGTTCACCACCTTGCCGACGAGATCGCTGTTGATGCGCGCCACGAAGTCCTCGAGGTTGAGATCGATGTCGTCCACGCCGGCGCCGAGCTTGGCGGCAAAGTAGTAGCGCAGGGTCTCCGGGTTGAGATGGTCGAGCCAGGTGCGTGCCTTGATGAAGGTGCCGCGCGACTTCGACATCTTCTGGCCGTCCACGGTCAGAAAGCCGTGCGCGAAGATCGCGGTCGGGGTGCGGAAGCCGGCGCCGCGCAGCATGGCCGGCCAGAACAGTGCATGAAAATAGATGATGTCCTTGCCGATGAAATGATACAGCTCCACGCGGCTGTCCTTGCCCCAGACGGCATCGAAGTCGCAGCCGGTACGTTCGCACAGGTTGCGATAGCTGGCCATGTAGCCGATCGGCGCGTCCAGCCAGACGTAGAAATACTTGTCTTCCGTATCCGGAATGCGGAACCCGAAGTAGGGCGCATCGCGCGAGATGTCCCAGTCCCTCAGCGCCTCGTTCAACCACTCATTAAGTTTATTCCTTACTTCAGGCTGCAGCGCGGTTCTGCGGGCATGTATCGCTTCATTTTCCGTTGGGGGACCCTCAGCGATATCTGTTATGACAATCGGTGATTTGTCGTTAACCCAGTCGTAAAGAAATTTCTGAAAATCCCCGAGTTTGAAGAAGTAATGCACCGATTCCCTGTCGACCGGCGTAGCGCCGGAGATGGCCGAGCGCGGATTTATCAGCTCGGTCGGTGCGTAGGTGGCACCGCACACCTCGCAGCTGTCGCCGTACTGGTCGGCCGCGCCGCAGCGCGGGCACTCGCCACGGATGAAGCGGTCCGGCAGGAACATCTGTTTTTCCGGGTCGAACGCCTGGGTGATGGTGCGCGTGGTGATATGACCGGCGTCCCGGTGCGCCCGGTAGATGCGCTCGGCCAGCACCCGGTTTTCTTCCGAGTGCGTGCTGTGGTAGTTGTCGAAGCCGATGTGAAAGCCGCTGAAGTCTGCGCGGTGCTCGGCACCGACGCGCTCGATCAGCTGTTCCGGGGAGATGCCTTCCTGGTCGGCGCGCAGCATGATCGGTGTGCCATGGGCGTCATCGGCGCAGATGTACACGCAGTCATGGCCGCGCGAGCGCTGGAAGCGCACCCAGATGTCGGTCTGGATGTACTCGACCAGGTGGCCCAGGTGGATCGGCCCGTTGGCATAGGGCAGGGCGCTGGTGACCACGATGGTGCGCTGGGGCTGGCTCATGAGGTGACGCTAAATCCATGAAAGCATTGGGGACTGACCGCGTAGTATGCCATATACGGGATGGGCTTGTGGTATCCCGGATGGGGAGGAATACCCTTCTGCCGGACTGGATCGTGTACAATTCGCGGTCAATTTTCGTCCGGCCGCGGGCCGGGCACCGGTTTCAGAATCCAGGAGTTCATCATGGCGGAAGTGAGCAAGGACCAGATCGAGGCGAAGCTGGCGACCTATATCGATCCCTATCTCGAGAAAGACCTCGTCTCGACCAAGTGCATCAAGGACATCCGGATTGACGGTGGCCAGGTGACCGTGGCGGTCGTGCTGGGCTTTCCGTCCTCCGGCTACCGGGATGACCTCGCGGCGCAACTGAAGGCGCTGGTCGAGCAGGTCGCCGGCGTGCAGACCGCGGTCATCGACGTCTCGACGAAGATTGCCGCGCATTCCGCACAGAAGGGCGTCAAGCACATCGAGGGTATCCGTAACATCATCGCCGTGGCCTCCGGCAAGGGTGGTGTCGGCAAGTCCACCACTGCGGTCAACCTGGCACTGGCCCTGTCGGCCGAGGGCGCCAGAGTCGGCATCCTGGACGCGGACATCTATGGTCCCAGCCAGCCCCGCATGCTGGGCGTGCATGGCAAGCCGGAGTCGCTGGACGGCAAGACACTGGAGCCGATGAACAGCTACCACCTGCAGGCCATGTC
>CAYUFA010000002.1:81286-112974 GCA_964443845.1 uncultured Ectothiorhodospiraceae bacterium | reverse complement strand
CACCTCGCCCGTCCCGCCCAGCGTCTGCTGGCCGCTGAAGTACAGCGTGGTGGTGTTGGCCCCGGCGTCCAGGTTCCAGGTGCCGTTCAGGGTCAGGCCGTTGGTGACGGTGTTGAGGACACCATTCGCCTGTTGCACCATCACCTGGGATTGAACTGCCACCCCATTGAGGGTGGAACTGACCGGGGTGACCGTGCCTGTACCACCGACAGAACCGCCGTTCAGGGTGCTGCTGACGATGTCAACCAGTGCGGTCGGCGCCAGGGTGACGATTTCACCGTTATTGATCTGATCGAAGACGCCACTCTGCAGCCGCAGGGTGCTGTCGGCCGCGGCGGACAGCATGCCGTTATCATTGACGAATCCCAGACCGTTGGGATCGATCACCAGCGCGTTGGTCCCTTCGGCGCGGATCGTACCCTTGTTGATCATGCCGCCGGTGTTGTCCAGCAGCTGGCCGGCACCGCGAATGGTGTGGCCGAAGCCGTTGCCGTTCTGGATCACGACATTGCTGGTGGTAATGCGATTGTTGGCGCTGTCGCTCAACACCATCTCGCCGTAGCCGGCGATCACCTGGGGAATACCGCCGGGGCCCGTGCCATTGAAATTGATGTAGGTGTTGTTGCTGCCACCCTCAAGGTAGATGTGGCCGTCGTTGAGTATGCCGCCACCGTTCAGGCTCAGCGACCGGCCATCCCGAATGCGCAGGGAATCGTCGATCCGGCTGGTGGCACCCGGCTCGGATAGCGTCAGGGCGCCGACCGAGGCCGCCACGTCTATCCGGGTGGTATCCACCTGGTACAAATCGCCGAGGAAGACACTGTCGCCCATCCCCGGCACGAACAGGGTGTTCCAGTTGCTCGCGATACTCCACAGGCTGTCGTTGGCGATCCAGTAGACGTCCGTGGCAAAGACCGGCTGGGTGGAGAACAGCAACCCGAGGCCCGCCGATATGGTCAATAGCGTGAAGCGCTGCATGCTGATCTCCCCCTGGAATATTCTTATCGTTCTTATAGTTCTGGCTGATATAGAAACTCTAGCCGATACAGAAACAGCACGCAAATATACGGCCAACCTGGTAACAAACTGTTCCCAGCAACCTGAATCCGGTTACGAGTTCGCCCCACCTCCATCGTGTCAAGTATCCCGACCAGAAAAACCCTGATAATCAGGAATCCTGACACCACGCACGCAGCGCAGCAATCCCGTCACCGCCACTTCGATACGTGGGGGATTGCTTCGACCCCGTCTCAAACCAGTAATCCGGCATTGGCCGGATTTGTCGTCGTTCCGGCGCAGGCAGGAATCCGGATCAATCAACAGGCTGGACCCCGGCTTGCGCCGGGTGACGACTTGTTCAGATTCTTCCCGGGTATACCAGTTTCAGGAATGCGAGACACACACGAGCGGTTACACCGCAGGCGCCATGTTTGCCCAGCGCCGGTGCAGGAACCAGAGTCGGGCGATACGCCTCTATCGCATCAGATCAATTGAGCCGCTCCCCTCGATCCGCCGGCCGTCGCCTTGCCAGCCCGCCGAACGCAGCCAGACCACTGAGGAAGAGCAGCACTGACGCGGGCACGGGCACCGTCGAGATCCTGTCCAGGGAAAAGCTCCCGCCGCTACCGACGAAATGGAGGCCGACGATCATGAGCGAGATGTTCGACAGGTCCACCGACAGGCCCGAGTAGTCCAGCAACAGGCGGGAGGCCGTGGATTGCTGCACACCATCGGGCAGATCGAAGGGCACCGTGGCAGAGGCACCGCCGGGGGTAATGAAGGTGACCTGCCCGGACGCGGTGCTGCTGGTGGTGTCGTAGCCGGCAAAGTCCAGGGCCATCCTGCCGCCCGCGGTGAAATCCGCCGGAGCGCTGCCGAAATCGTACCACATGTCGGCATACACCCCGGGCTGGTCAGTCGGGTCGAAATAGAGACTCCAGACGGAATGCCCTGCAGACGGGCAGCCGCTTCCCACGCACGCATAGGAGGGGTGGAGTAGCGAGGTGTCGCCATTGTCGAGTTGGAGACCGTAGCTCCGGTCTGCGGTACCCAGGCCGGTATCGACGCTTCCATTGGGCACATGTTCCCCGTTGAAAACCCTGCCGTAAGGGCTGCCGGGCCCCGGCAAGTCGAAGGTGTCGGAGAAGTACGCGGTCACCGCCAGCGCCGTGGACGGTGCAACCGCCGCAAGTCCACCGGCCATGACCAGTGCCGCGACCAGGCTGGTATGCCAACGTGTCTTACACGGGATAAAAGGATTGCACATGGGGTCACCTCCGTTGTTGTTGTTGAGTGTCGAGGCCAGCCACGGCCCGGAACGGGGCCGGCAGCTTCGCGCGGGAGGCGGCCGATCGGCGGACAAGACCGCAACGATTGGTAGCCGCTCGAACAGAAATTCTCCCTGAATGTAGCAGCAGAAGCGCCGGTGAGCAAACCACGGCAAGGTGCTGCATTCATTTCACTTCAGTGACTTACAGCAGGCAGTGCCACGGCACGAGGGGGCGGAGGGGTGCTGGAAATCCCTCCGTCCCCTTTATTGCTCGGCTGCTCAGTAATCCGGTTCCTGGTTGTACCACCACTGCGGTGCATAGAAACTCGGCTGGTACCACTCGGGCCACTCGGGCGGCGGCATTATGAACCGATCCCGTGTACTCAGTGCATCGAGTAACTGGAGGCGCTCGGCGCGCGGCAGGTCACGCTGGCTCAACAGCTGGTGGCGGATCGCAGTGCGGCTACCGGAGAATTCCTTCTTCACCAGTTTGCCATCGTCACCGAGAAACCGGATCTCGGCCTTGAAGGTGCCATCATCGAGCTTCTTCAGCGACATCGAGTCGAAACTTTCCCAGTTACGTTCTTCCGCCTGGCCGGGTGGCATCATGCCAGGGGGACCCGCCCGGGTATGGCGGTGGTGATGGCGATAGTGATGGCACACGGGCTTGCCGGTCTCCGGCTTGCCGTTGTCGCCGGTCTCCACAGGCGCCTGGCCAAGCGCGATCCTGGTCTGACTCAGCGTGCCATTGTGCACGACATTGAGCGTGACCGAGGTGCCAGGGGTTTCCGCGCGCACCAGTTGAGTGAGCTGCTCGATTGAAAACAGCTTCTGGTCGTTGTAACCGACGATGATATCGTAGGGGTCCAGCCCGGCTTTCGCAGCCGGCGAATCGGCCACGACGTCGCGGATCATGACGCCCTGACCGCGGGGCAGCAGATTGCCCAGCTGTGCACGCACTGAACCGGGCACGGGCCCGAGTAGCACGCCGAGATAACCGCTGGCGGCCTGTGTTTGTGTTTGCGGCACCACGGCCGGTGGCGCAGCGCCCTCGGCTGCGATGCCGACGACCGGTACGGCCAATATGGCGGCGAGTAACACCGCCAGGATACGCTGATTCATTGGGTTGCTCCCACGGTTGGTTGATCACGCTGCATTGGACCACACGGTCCTCGGCCGGTTCCGGGCATCGGGCATGGATGCCGCAACACGCATCGATACCAACCCGCGGCCGGATCAAGTAACCTGATACCCTGCAGGCGCATACAGCCGCGGGAGTCGATCGCCATGTTCTCATCCGGTATGCATTATTTCCCGCTCACCACGCCCTACATGCTGGTGCTGGGCGCGCTCATCGGCCTGTGGCTCGGCCTGCTCGCCGCACGGCTGCTCCAGTACGCGTCCGAGAGCATGGGCCTGAGTGAACGGACCGTATTGCTCGTGTTGTTGCTGTCGCTGTTGTTGAGCTACATCAATATTCCCGTTGAGAGCCTGCCCGAACGTGAGGTCCAGAGCTCTGCCGTGGTGGCATTCTTCGGAATGGAGTACGTCGTCCCGGTCGTCCGCGACTGGCCGGAAACGGTGCTTGCGGTGAACCTGGGCGGCGCGGTGGTGCCGGTTCTGCTTTCCCTGTACCTGGTGGTGAAACACCGGATCTACGGGCTGGCACTGGTGGGGGTTGCCGCGGTGTCCTTCATCTGCCACCTGCTCGCGCACCCCGTGCCGCACCTCGGGATCGCCGTACCCACCTTCGTGCCGCCGGTGTCCACGGCGATCGTGGCGCTTGCGCTGTCGCGCCGCTACGCAGGTCCGCTGGCCTACATCAGTGGCAGTCTCGGCACACTGATCGGCGCGGATCTGATGAATCTCGGGAAAATACAGGGGCTCGGCGTGCCCATCGCATCGATCGGCGGTGCAGGCACCTTCGATGGCATATTCCTGACCGGCCTGCTCGCCGTGCTTTACGCCAGTCTCGTCACCCGGTTCGAGTCCAGGCGTTCCCGGCGCCGGGTTTGAACGAGGTGCAGCGCACGGCGCGTGTACAGGGTGAGCGGCGGTCCAGCGATCAGTCGAGCCGGAATCCGATCTGCAACGTAACCTGATAGCGTCCGCCTGGTCGCCGGGGATGTGCCCGCGACATAAGCTCGGCCAGGCTGGCGACCGAGGCAGGTAAATGTTCAGAATACTGCTTGAGAATACGTAAACTGTCCCCGGAACAGTGCGAACGTGCGGGGTGGCACGGCAGCTGCCCGCAGGCCGGGTAAAACAAGGTTGCCTTTGCGGGCCGAACCGTTTAGCGTGTCGCGTGCCGGCGATCCTGGGCTGCCCGCCTCACGCTCGCGGGTAACGGGCTTGAAAGTACAGGACGATTGCCTTCTCAGGACACCCATTGCAGAGGCTGGAACGCGAGTGATACAGGAACGTGCAGGGCTGGACCGTATCATCGAGCGTTGGCACGGCGAGTCCACCGCGCTGCTGCAGATTCTGCGCGAGGCGCAGGAGATCGACGGCTGGCTACCGCCGGCGACCGTCACCTACCTGGCGCAGGCGCTGGATCTGCCGCGTGCCCGGGTCGAAGGGGTGGCCGGTTTCTACAGTTTTCTCCACCTGCAACCGGCAGGCCGCTACCGGGTCCTGTTCTCGGACAATATCACCGACCGCATGGCGGGCAACCTGGAACTGCTGGAAATGTTCTGCACCAGCCTGTGGCTGGAACGCGGCAAGGGTTCGGAAGACGGCCTGGTGCTGGCGGACACCACATCCTGCACCGGCATGTGCGACCAGGGGCCGGCGGTGCTGGTCAACGGCTGGGCGATTCCACGCATGACCGCGGCGCGGGTCGAACAGATTGTCGAGCTGATCCGGGCAGGCGCGCCGGTCGAACAATGGCCAGCCGAGCTGTTCCACATCGAGGACAACATCCACCGCAGGGACATCCTGCTCGGCTCCACGCTGGAGGCGGGCGCAGCCATCCGCGCGGCGCTGAGCCGTACCCTGCCGGACTCGACGATCCCCGCTGCGCAGCAGGGGGCGCTGGCGACGCTGGAGGCGATCAAGGAATCCAACCTGCGCGGGCGCGGCGGCGCGGGTTTTCTGACCGGGCTCAAGTGGGAAGCCTGCCGCAATGCCGCCGGACACACGCACTACGTGGTGTGCAACGCGGACGAGGGTGAGCCCGGCACCTTCAAGGACCGGGTGCTGCTCAACAGCCATGCAGACCTGGTGCTCGAGGGCATGACGGTGTGCGCCCATGTCGTCGGCGCACAACAGGGATATATCTACCTGCGCGGCGAGTACCGGCACCTGCTGGCGCCGTTGCAGGAGGTGCTGGCGCGGCGCCGTGCCGCCGGGCTGCTGGGTACCGGCATTTGTGGTCAGGCCGGGTTCGACTTCGATATCGAGATTCATCTCGGCGCCGGCGCCTATGTGTGCGGCGAGGAATCGGCGCTCATCGAGTCGCTGGAAGGCAAGCGTGGCGTGCCGCGCAACCGCCCGCCGTACCCGGTCACTCACGGTTACCTGCAGCAGCCGACCGTGGTGAACAATGTCGAGACTTTCTGCGCGGCGGCGCTGATCGCGCTGCATGGCGACGCATGGTACCGCGGCATCGGCACCGCCAGGTCCGCCGGCAGCAAGATCCTCTCGGTGTCCGGCGACTGTGCGCGGCCCGGCATCTATGAGTATCCGTTCGGGGTTACGGTCGAACAGGTATTGCAGGACTGCGGCGCCAAACGTACCCAGGCGGTCCAGATCAGCGGTCCTTCGGGAGTGTGCATCGACAGCGCCGAGTTCGGGCGCCGCATCGCCTTCGAGGATCTGCCCACCGCCGGCGCTTTCATGGTGTTCGACGAAGCGCGCGACATTTTCGACGTGGCGCTCAACTTCACGCACTTTTTCGCACACGAGAGCTGCGGTTTCTGCACGCCGTGCCGGGTCGGCACCACGCTGCTGTGCAACGTCATTGACAAGATCGACCGCGGCAAGGGTTCGCAGCACGATATCAACCAGGTCTTCCGCCTCAGCCGGCTGCTGCAGGCCTCCAGCCATTGCGGTCTCGGGCATACCGCCTGCAACCCGCTGCTGGACAGCATCAAGCGTTTCCGACCGACCTACGAGCGACGCCTGGAGTCGCTGGAGTACGAACCCGCGTTCGATCTCGACGGCGCGCTGGAGCGGGCGCGGGCCATGACCGGACGCGATGACGCCGGTGCGCACCTGGGGGTGACGGATGAACAGTGACGCCAAACCGGCCACCTTCCTGCTCGATGGCGAGGAAGTGCCGTTCGGGGAAGGCCAGACCGTGATCCAGGCGGCACTCGCCGCCGGCCATTATATCCCGCACCTGTGTTATCACCCGGAGTTCAAACCACACGGCAGCTGCAAGGTCTGCACGGTGGAAGTGAACGGGCGCACCACGGCGGCCTGTACCACGCCCGTCCACGCCGGCATGGAGGTAGCGAACCAGACCGCAATGCTGAACCGCGAGCGCCAGACGCTGGTGCAGATGTTGTTCATCGAGGGCAATCATTTCTGTCCGTCCTGCGAAAAGAGCGGCAACTGCCTGCTGCAGGCGGTGGCCTATGACCTGCAGATCATGTCGTCGGAACTCGACCACCTGTTCCCGAACCGGCCGGTGGATGCCTCGCACCCGGACATCCTGCTGGATTTCAACCGCTGCATTCTCTGCGAACTGTGTGTGCGCGCTTCCCGGGAGATTGACGGCAAGAACGTGTTCGCGCTGTCGGGACGGGGCATTACCAAGCACCTGATCGTGAATGCCGAATCCCGGCGTCTGGCGGACACCGACATCGCGGTCACCGACAAGGCCATGGAGGTGTGCCCGGTGGGCGTGATCCTGCGCAAGCGCGTCGGCTTCAATGTTCCCATCGGTGACAGGCGTTTCGACGAACGCCCGGTCAGCGCCCAGGCACTGGAGGACGCGCCGCGCCATCCCGCCGCGCGCAACGAGGGGCCGACGACATGAGTGACGGATCCAGGCCAAAGCTGCGCGTGGCCACTACCTCGCTGGCGGGCTGTTTCGGCTGCCATATGTCGCTGCTCGACATCGACGAACGGTTGTTCGATCTGCTCGACCAGATCGAATTCGACCGCACCCCGCTCACCGACATCAAGCATTGCGGCCCCTGCGACCTGGGGCTCATCGAGGGCGGCATCTGCAACGCGGAGAATGTCCATGTGCTGCACGAGTTCCGCAGGAACTGCAAGATCCTGGTGGCAGTCGGCGCCTGCGCGGTGAACGGCGGCCTGCCGGCGCAGCGCAATCACCTCGACCTCGGTGACTGCCTGCAGGAGGTCTACGTAACCGAGCCCAGCCTGGCAAAGGGCTGTATCCCCAACGACCCGGAACTGCCGCTGCCGCTCGACAAGGTGCACCCGCTGCACGAGGTGGTGAAAATCGATTACTTCCTGCCCGGCTGCCCGCCGCCGGCGGACGCGATCTGGAAGTTCCTCACCGATCTGCTCGGTGGGCACACCCCGTACCTCGGCCACGGACTGATCCACTATGACTAAGCACCGCCCCGGAGCGCCTCACAATGAGTTCTGAACTGGAGACCGCCGCCAATCCCGCCGGTCTGCGGCGCATCGTCGTCGAACCGCTGTCGCGCGTCGAGGGGCACGGCAAGGTCTCGATCCTGCTCGATAACGACGATCATGTAAAGCAGGTGCGCCTGCACATTGTCGAGTTCCGCGGTTTCGAGAAATTCGTCCAGGGCCGGCCCTACTGGGAGATCCCGGTGATGGTGCAGCGCCTGTGCGGCATCTGCCCGGTCAGTCATCATCTGGCAGCGGCCAAGGCCGTGGACCAGGTGGTGGGCGCCGAGCCGCTCACACCCACCGCCGACAAGGTGCGACGGCTGATGCACTATGGCCAGATACTGCAGTCGCACGCACTGCACTTCTTTCATCTGTCGTCGCCGGATCTGCTGTTCGGTTTCGATTCCGACGTGGCGCGCCGCAACATCGTCGGCGTGGCCTCCGAGCACCCCGAGATCGCGATGCAAGGTGTGATGTTGCGCCGTTTCGGCCAGGAGGTGATCCGCGTGACCGCCGGCAAACGCGTGCACGGCACCGGCGCCATTCCCGGTGGCGTCAACAAACCCGTATCACGCACTGACCGCGACACGCTGCTCAAGGACGTCTACCAGGTCATTGCCTGGTGCCGCTCGGCGGTGCATCTGGCGCAAAAGCTGCACATGACCAACGTCGGCCTGTACAACAGCTTCGGCGCCTTTCGCTCCAACCTGATGAGCCTGGTGGCGCCCGACGGCAGCCTGGACCTGTATCACGGCGGCCTGCGCGCGCGCGACGAAAACGGCAAGATCATCTTCGACAAGGTCGATTACAGTCGTTACTGGGACTATCTGACCGAGGAGGTCAAGCCCTGGTCCTACATGAAGTTCCCCTACATCCGTTCGCTGGGCGCCGAGGCCGGCTGGTACAAGGTCGGTCCGCTGGCACGGGTGCAGAATTGCGACCGTATTCCGACCCCGTTCGCCGAGTCCGAACGCCGCGAGTTCGTCGACTTCGGCGGCGGCCAGCCGGTGCATGCGACGCTGGCCTATCACTGGGCGCGCATGATCGAGATGCTGTTCGCGGCGGAATCCATCAAGGAGTTGCTGCACGATGATGATATCCTCGGCGGCGAGCTGGTAACCGGGGGACCGCGTCAGGAACGTGGTGTCGGTGTCATCGAGGCGCCGCGCGGAACGCTGATTCACCACTACCGGGTGAACGAGGATGACCAGGTCGTGCGTGCCAACCTGATCGTTTCGACCACCCACAACAACCAGGCGATGAATGAAGCCATCCGTCATGTCGCCAGACGTTACCTGGACGGTCGCACCCTGACCGAGGGCCTGCTCAACCACGTCGAGGTTGCCGTCCGCGCCTTTGACCCCTGTCTGTCCTGCGCCACCCACGCGCTCGGCAAAATGCCGCTGCACCTGGAACTGATCGACGCGGAAGGACATTGTATCGACAGACTGATCAAGGACTCGACCGAGCGATGTCTTCCCTGATACCCCTGCCGGCAGCAGCGCTGGCGCCGGTACTGGTCATCGGCATCGGCAACCCGAGCCGTGGCGACGATGCGATCGGACCGCTGGCCATCGAACAGCTGGAAGCGCTGGCCCTGCCGGGAACCGAATTGCTGACGGACTTCCAGCTGCAGGTCGAACACGCGCTGGATCTGGTCGGGCGGCGTGAGGTGGTGTTCATCGACGCCGCCGCAGCGGGTCCGGAACCCTTCAGTTTCGAGGCGGCGGTGGCGCAGGCCGATGCCAGTGCCACCAGCCACGCGCTGTCGCCGGCCGCCGTGCTGGATGCCTACCGCCGGGTGACCGGGGCGCCGTTGCCAGCCGCGTACGTGCTTGGCGTGCGCGGTTACGCCTTTGAACTCGGCGCAGACCTCTGTGGCGCGGCCGCGGCCAACCTGGACGCGGCGCTGCAGATGCTGGTGGCGCGACTCGCTGCGACAACGGTACGCGCAGCAAACGCGCGCAGCGGAACGCCGCAGCAGGGGTCGGGGAACTGCTGATCTGATCAGCTGCTGCCCGTGGCAGCGGCCTGTTTATGATCCTTCCGGTTGCGGCTGGCTTGCAGCTGCTGCAGATGGTTCCGTGCAACGGTATCCCCCGGTGCCTGGCGCAGCGCCTCCGAGAACTGGCGGGCCGCTTCCCCGGGCTTGCCCTGGCGCATCATGATCAGGCCGATCACATCGTGCGGCTGGTACAGGCCCGGGTCGATCCGCAACGCCTCCCGTGCTTGCTCCAGGGCCTCTGCCAGGTGATTCAGCCTGAGCAGGAGTCTGGCCAGACCCAGGTGGGCGCGGGCGAAATCAGGTCTGGCCCGCAGCACCTTGCGGTACTGATCCAGCGCCGCAGCATCGTCGCCCTGGCGCTCGAGCAGCCCGGCAAACCTGGCGCGCACGTGATAGTCGTCGGGTTTCAGCAGGAGCGCACTCTCGCACTGGCCGATCGCCTGCGCCGTCTTGCCCTGCTGCGCCAGTACCTCACTCAGCCTGGCGTGCACCTCGCTGGACATCGGTACGAGCAACTCGCTCCGCTCGAGATAATGCGCAGCATCATCCAGGCGACCCAGGACATAGGCCGTCCGGGCAAGACGGTCATAGTTCTCCGGGCTCGGGCCCAGGATTTCCATGCCCCGCTGGAACAAGGGGTATGCCTCCGCAAACTTCCCGCTCCACTCCATCACCTTGCCCAGCCTGATCAGGGTATTGCCCTCATCCGCGGGATTCAGGCTGGCAAGCACCTGCCGCGTGACGGCATCGAGGCGCGCCTGATTCCAGGACGCGTCGGGGCTGGCGATACCCAGCGCGGTCAGTTTATCGAGCAAGGCAACACCCAGCAGGCGATAGCCTTCCATGGTCGGGTGTACATGGTCGACGAAGAATTCCTTGCCGAATACGGCGTGCCCGTACCGTTTCAGGTATACCTTGCGCAGCAAGCCGGGAAAGTCGACCAGCGGCACGGCCTCGGACCCGGCGATCTCCGCGACGCTGCGCTGCATCGGGCTGAGGATCCGCAACGGGGCGATGTCTTCATCGACCGCCCTGCGGAACGCCTGCCCGGCGGCGGCGTATTTTCCCAGCCTGAAAAGCACCTGCCCGATCCGGTAATGGAGCTCTGCATAGCGGTCGTCGATCGCCAGCGCCTGGCGGTAAACGGCCAGTGCCGCATCATGATCCCCGTCGGCCTCGAGCTTCGCGCCGTGGTCATACAGCGCCTGCCACCGCTCGAGCGCCTGTTTGTCCAGCCCCGCCCGATGCTCGCTCTTGAACGGGGACATGTCCTTGAGGTTGACGGCCGGCTCGATGAAGATGATCCCGGCACCGGCCTTGCGCGCGATTCTCACCATGCGTTCCAGATTCAGGCGGTAATGCTTCATGATCCGCCGCCGCAGGGTGTCGTTGCGATGGTAGCTCTGCGGTCCGATCGTATGGTTCAGGATCTCGTCCACTTCGCCTTTCAGTACCTGCCGGTGTCTCGCCAGCCTGGACGAACCTGGCTTCAATGCATCGATCGCCTCGCTCATGGCGGTATAGATCCGCGTGCCACTGAGTGTCGCATTCAGATCGATGAGCCAGTCGGGCAGGTCGGCCAGCCTGCCGTAGGAGCGCTGCTCGAGAAATTCGTTCTGGCCGGAGTAGACGATGAACAGGTCGGGTTGATAGTGCGCCAGTTCGTTCATCAGCCGGGCCACGCGGTAACTGGCGTAGCTGACGCCGCCGGCATTGACGATCTGCCAGTCGCGGGACGGGTCGGCAGCCTCGAGGTAGGCGCGCAGCCAGCCGCAGAAAGATACCCGGTCCGTGTAGGGCCTGCCAAAGGTGGTGGAGCCGCCCATGCAGAAGATGCGGTAGGTATTCCTGCCTTTTACCCGGGGAAACTCCTGCGGGTTGAACAGCATGCGCTTGTTGGCCGCCGTCCTCAGGACGGTCGAGCCATTCGCCGCTTTGTGTTCGACAAACAGGGGGATATTCCTGGCGAACCCGAAAAAGGGGTCCTCCGTGGACAGCGCGGGGCGCACGCCGGCCAGCGCCAGCAGGAGTTCGCACCCGGCGAAAAACGAGGCAACGACAGTAATCGAAAATATTATATTCTTCAATGACATGTGCAATACTCACGCTGATGCCATCGGGATAATTGTAGCCGAACCGGCGGCTGGTCTGGCAAGCCGGCGGGGCGGCAGCTCCTGCTGGTCGTCGCAGGACTGGCGTCCATCGTCGCCCTGCTGAACGACCGGTTCGAGTGGATACGCTGGATCGGGATCGCCTATCTGGTCTATCTCGGCGTCGAGGCATGGCTGGATTCCAGCGGAGTCGCGGGCGAACAAGCCGCACCCCTGCCGCCGCGATCCGGCTATCACGATTTCAGCGACGGATTCCTCATCACGCTTACCAACCCGAAGATGTTGCTGTTCCTGGGTGCCTTCCTGCAGCAATTCGTCGACCCGGCATTTCCGCAGATGCTGGTGCTTGCCGCCAGCTTCCTGATCGTCGCGGTGACGACGGACACCCTGTGGGCAGTACTCGCGGCACGGCCTGGCGAGCACATTGCGGGACACCGGTCACACCGGCTGGCCGGCCGGATGGCGGGCTCGATACTGATCGCAACCGGAGTCACGCTCGCGCTGATAAGGTGGTGCGGATATATCGACGGGGTCGGACCCGGCTGATATTCCTTCCCCCGCTGCATCCGGCCGGTCTCCTGCGGCGCACAGGGGCAGAAACCGCCTTTGCACGCAGCGGCATTCGTGACCGCCACGCGCCGGCTCCGGCCCTGCACTCACGGACGGCCCAGCGGGGCCGGTGGCGGCGACGGTCAACAGCGGGATGAGTAGCCTCCGCCCAGCCTACTTCAGCAGCATTTGTATATGAAACGTAGTGCCCACATTGATGTTGGAGGTCACCGCCATGGATCCCTGATGCTGCTCGGTAATAATAAAGTACGCAAATGACAGCCGCTTGCCTGCATCGTAACCAACTTCAGGCGCATCCTTTCTGACGAACGGTTCGAACAAATACAACTGCTCTTCATCCGTCAAACCAACACCATTATGCTGGATTCTTATCCAGAAGCTGTCATAACTGATATTCATCTGAATCTTGATGACCGGCTTGTGACCGGAGTCATTCACCCGGCCCAGAGCTTCATAGGCATGACGAAACAAACTGAGAAAGGCCTGCTGCAACTCGGTCACATAACAGGGGATCATCGGCAAATCCTTTTCATAGTTTCTTTCGATCTGTATGTCCGTGAACCTGAGTCCCGACGGAGCCGACAACACATCACCCGCCAGTTCCAGGGTATGCTCCATCACGTCGACGATATTGGAAAGTTGTTTTCTGTCACTGCGCCCGCGGGCGAATTCCTGCAAATTCTGGACAATTGATGCCACTTTCTCGCCTTTCTCATAGGCGTGTGACAACAAACTGCTGAGTTTTTCCGGCATGGCACGGCTCTTGACCTCATTCTCATACTGGCTGCTGTCAGACAGCAAATGCTGAAAGGCCCTCAAGTCCAGCAGGATTGACTGGAGCGGCATGTTGATATCATGGGCCATTGACGATGCCAGTTCACCCATGGATGAAATCTTGTCATTCTGAATCAGCATATTTTCGGCGAGTATTTTCTTGGTCACGTCGTCAATCAGGATGACTACACCGGTTTCAACCTGGTCCTGCAGTGGATAGATGGTGATATCAAAATAGTATTGACCTCGCTGACAGTGCTTGATGGTGATCGCCTCATTCCTTTCCATCGCTTCGTCAACCTGGCCTGGCGACACGGTTATGATCGGATAGGCCTCCCACAGGTTCCTGTCCAGCACATCTTCTGCCTTTATGCCGGTAATATCTTCAGCCCGCTTGTTCCACTGGGTGATCTGCCCATCCTTGCCTACGCCAACCAGCATCAGCGGCATGGATCTCAGGATGTTCTTTATATAGGACTCTGAAACTCGCAGCCTGGATGCAGTACTCACGTGCTTGGCCATCTCGTTTTCCAGCAGTTTATTGGTTTCTTTCAGCAAGCGATTTGACTCATCCAGCGTGGCCGTGCGTTCCTGCACACGCAACTCAAGTCCGTTACGAATCTTCTGCAGCTCGAGATTGGATTTGCGGACCTTGCGCCGCGTGTAGAAAAGATTGATGACTGCTAGCGACAACAACAGTATCAGTATGGAGCCGGACCAGTTGGCGACATGCTGCCAGTTCGTTGAACCATCCGGGTACTTGAACTGCATACTCAAGCCGGCATACAAAGGCCGGCTTTGCAGGAATACCGCCAGCAACAGGAGGTATCTCATCATTTTCAGCTGCCGCATCTTCCTGACCAAGAACAGCCGCACGGGCATTCGTGGACAGACAGGACTCTTTCCCGCAATTCCGGAAAACCCGATAAACGGGTTAACGCGATCCAGTAATGCATGCTACGCCCCCCAATTCCGGTACAGCCTGCTAACTGACCATGATCTGTAAACCCCGACCGGCTTGCCGACAGGCAGACACTCGCTTCCAATAAACCCGATCGTGCCTGACAGTAACAAAATCCCGGGCCTGCACGTACCGTGGAATTACATGACCTCCCGTGAGGGCCGCTTACGGTACGTTCCTGCCGCCCCCAACGCTGCCAGGTACGGCAAGCGTGGATCGACCCCGGACCCGGGCGCACCCTCGAATGGCCTGGCGCAATGTGCAGCAGGCAACACCGCGCATCCGTCCCGTTCGGGTCACTGATCGCCTATTCCCCGGCAATCGGCAGGAATGGCCCGCCCCCGGCTCCATGCTCCCGACACCCGCTGGATCAACGGGTTAAAAAGATATCACAACCCTGATTTCAGGGTGCGTGTTTTACCCCCCCGGCAGCCGTCACTCCCTGCCACAGCCCCGTGATTATATTCAACCATCCGGTTGACGATATGGCCGGAGAATGCCGGGTTGATCCGGCGCGAGTGCGCGGGCGCACCCACGTATGCCACCTCGAACCCGCACCACCCGCCAGTGCGCAACAGTGGCTGGCCTGTTACGAACAATTCCGGACCGGGCACCCGGATGCACTCGACCGGCTGCTCCGCAAAGAACCTGCACGCCGGTCTCCGGACAGTCCCGGTGTCCGCCGCAAAAGGAGATGACCCATGAACAGACAGACCGGCCCGGACGCCTATGGCGTGGTGACCGAACCTGCCACATCGACGCTCCAGCGCCTGCTGCCCGGCCCGGGGCGCGCGGCTGCCCGCATGCGGGCGCGGGGCCAGCCCTGGACCCGGCAACCGCTGTCAGCGCCTTAACCCATTTTGCCACCCGTTGCGTTTACCCGTTCACGATCCACCACCGTGCACGGAGCAAACCATGAATCACAAACGCATGCCGGGTATTGCACTCGCCACCTTCCTCCTCGGGGCCTGTACCGACGCCACGCTGAACCCGCCACCCCGCGTGGCTACCACCCCGCAACCGGCTGGTGAACACACACGGACCACCGACGTGACCCGACTGGCGGGCAAGTCGCTCGATCAGGCGCAGCCCACCGGGACACCAGGAATGCGGACACAGGCCGACAAGGCGTCCCCGGGCGCACCGCCGGGGACAGCGCTCGCCACGCAGCCGCTACGCGCGGCCAGGTACCCGGGCGTGCTCCCTGGCGCTATTCGCGCTG
The DNA here is from genome assembly GCA_964443845.1 of uncultured Ectothiorhodospiraceae bacterium. GTDB lineage: Bacteria > Pseudomonadota > Gammaproteobacteria > UBA9214 > UBA9214 > UBA9214. Next base: position 97,506 of record CAYUFA010000002.1, on the reverse strand, counting down.
CCAGCACAGCGCCCGACCGCGAAAACTACGGACATTTCGAGGACAACCCGCTCAGGGTCGCCCGGGAAGAACCGCTGTCCACGTTCAGTATCGATGTGGATAGCGGCAGCTACAGCAACGTGCGACGCATGCTCAACCAGGGCCGCCTGCCGGTGACAGACGCGGTGCGCGTGGAAGAACTGCTGAACTATTTCGATTACGACTACCCGGTACCGGGCAGTTCTTCGCAGCCGTTCCGCGTGACCACCGAGTTCGGTCCCAACCCGTGGAACCCGCAGACGAAGCTGCTGCACATCGGCATCCAGGGATACGAGGTTGCCAGAACCGACATCCCCGCGGCAAACCTGGTGTTCCTGATCGATGTGTCCGGCTCGATGCAGTCACCCGACAAGCTCGGGCTGGTGAAGAAAGGCCTGGACCTGCTCGCCCGGCGGATGCGCGCACAGGACCGGGTTTCCATCGTGGTATATGCAGGCGCCTCCGGCGTGGTGCTCGAACCCACCCCGGGCGACGCAACGTTCAGGATCACCCGCGCGCTCGAACGATTGAGCGCGGGTGGCTCCACCAACGGGGCGGCCGGCATCCGCCTGGCCTACCGGCTGGCGGAGTCCGCATTCATCAAGGGCGGCGTCAACCGCATCCTGCTGGCCACCGACGGTGACTTCAATGTCGGCACCACCAGTTTCGAACGACTGATGGATCTCGTGGCAGAAAAACGCAGGACCGGCATCGGCCTGTCCACGCTGGGCTTCGGTACCGGCAATTACAATGACCGCCTCGCGGAACAGCTCGCCGACCGCGGCAACGGCAGTTACGCCTACATCGACACCCTCAACGAGGCCAGCAAGGTACTGGTCGACCAGCTGTCTGCCACACTGATGACCATTGCGAAGGACGTGAAGGTGCAGATCGAGTTCAATCCGGCGGTGGTTGCCGAATACCGGCTGGTCGGTTACGAGAACCGCGTGCTGAACCGCGAGGACTTCAACAACGACCGGGTGGATGCCGGCGAAATCGGCGCCGGCCACAGCGTGACTGCGCTGTACGAGATCACCCTGGCCGGCTCGGGAGCCGGACGCATCGACCCCTTGCGCTACGGCAAAGTCCCGGCAGCGACGGCTCACAGGGACGAAGTTGCCACGCTGAAACTGCGCTACAAGAAACCCGCCGAAGACCGCAGCCGGCTGGTCCGGAGCACGATTCACGTGGCGGACATGGTTGACCGGCTGGCGGACACCAGCGAGCGCTACCGCTTCGCCGCGGCCGTTGCCGGATTCGGCCAGCTGTTGCGCGGGGGCAGGTACCTGCAGCATTTTGCTTACCAGGACGTGCTGGAACTGGCGCGCACCAGCCGCGGCAGGGACCCGGACGGGTATCGCGGTGAATTCATACAGCTGGTCAAACTCGCACGCAACCTCGACCAGGCCAGTCTCGGCCATGCCGATCCGCACCGGCACGACCGTGGAATCGACTGAACACGGCGCGCCCCGCACCGGCCTTGTACGCCAACCGGTGCGGGGTATGCTTGCCCGCATGGAGAGTGACGAGCAACTGATGCTGCGCTACCAGGCAGGGGACGCCGACGCCTTCGACACGCTGTACGTAAAATACCGGGGCGATGTGTACCGGTTCCTGCTCCGGCAGTTCGAGGCAGCGATCGCCGAGGAACTGTACCAGGACATCTGGATGCGCCTGATCCAGTCGCGCCGGCGCTATGCTGCAACCGCCAGCTTCCGCACCTACCTGTACACCATCGCACACAACCGGGTACGGGATTACCGGCGCAGGCACCGGCATGCCGGTGCACAGACATGGAAGGATAGCGGTGACTGTGACCCGCCCGATCCCGTCGACCCGGAGCGCCTGCATCACGACCGGCAGGCGCTGGCAGTCCTGCTCGAAGGCATCCACCGGTTGCCCGCCGAGCAACAGCAGGTCTTCCTGCTCAAGACCCAGTCGGGACTGTCGGTGGATGAAATCGCGGAAGTCATGCACGCCAGCCGGGAATCGACCCGCAGCCGGCTGCGCTATGCCAACCGCAAATTACGCGAACACCTGAGGGGGATCTGGCCATGAGCGAAGACCCGACCGACGACAAGATCGTGCAACTGCACGGCCACGAAGACGAGGCACTGGAGGCCCTGTATCGCCAGGCCGAGCGGCCCGAACCCCCTGCCCGGCTCGATGCGGTTATCCGGCAGGCCGCGCGAACGGCCCCGGCGTCACACGCGCAGCGCAGCTATCCATGGGTTGCAGGCATCGTCACCAGCGTACTGGCCGCCATCCTGTTGTACCAGCTCTACCCCGGGTCGCTCCCTCATCCCCCGCGACCCGCCGGCAAGCAAGCGGCGCCGTCCGTCCTGCCAGCCGACCAGACCGGCAACCGGCTCCAGCGTAGCGCGCCGGCGGACAAGGCCGAGCGCGCCGCACCCGCCACGGAGGCCCCGGCCCCGGCCGTACCGCCGCAGCCACACTACGACATGCTCCTGCAGGAAATGCGGAAGGCGCCACCGGCGGCAGCGCACCACCCGCCGTTGCCGGGCGTGCCCGAGTCCTCGACCCCCGGCACGCAGCCGTCACAGCACCGGGCGGGGCCGGGCACGGGACCGGGTCACGCCCCGGAGCAGGAACTCGCATCCATCGTGGGCCTGTTGAGCCAGGGTAAAACCGCTGCCGCGCGCACCGCGTGGCTCGCATTCCGGCGACGCTATCCCGGCTACGACATAGCCCGCCACGTGCCGGCGGAAACCGCACGACGGCTGGAAGCACTGGCGCCGTAACCGCGCGGGCGTTGCCCGCCTTGCGCGGGAATCCGGCCACCGCTGCCGCAAGCCCCGGCCTGTTTCAGCCGCTGCGGCAATTTGTCACATTTCCAAATTCCGGCAACCACTTACAATCACGCGTGGTGTTTCCGGAACCACCCGGCCAACGCGGCCAACCCCGCACGGGCCAGGCAAGGACACACGCCGGATTGCAGGCACGGCGCAAATCCGCCGGTCGTTCCCGGTAAGGCCCCGACCGGTCAGCCGTTACGCGGCAATGACCGGTGCAGAGAATCCACAAACCATACAAGGGATACGCCATGCGCAAGACCCTGCTGGCCACGGCGCTGGCACTGTGCCCGTTTGCCGGTCATGCCGACGAGACGCCCGCCGTACTGACACCCATTACCGTCAGCGCAACACCGGCCGGCAGCATGGCGGGACCGGTCCGGGCGACCGCGGCCAGTGCGGCCGACCTGTTCACCGACACGGGCGTCACGTTTTCCAGTGCAGGCGGCATCTCCGCCCTGCCCGTACTGAACGGCTTCTCCGACGATCGCATTCGTATCCGGATCGATGGCCGCGAGGTCAGTTCCGCATGCGGCAACCATATGAACCCACCGCTCTCCTATGTCGATCCGCAGCAGGTCGACAGCATCGACGTGATCGCCGGGATCGCACCGGTCAGCCAGGGCGGTGACAGCATCGCCGGCACCATTACCGTGAACACGGCGGAGCCGGTGTTCGCCCGGCCCGGTGCACCGATCCGCAAGGAAGGCAGGCTGTCGTTCGCCACACGCAGCATCGATCACAGCTATACCTCCTCGCTCGAGGGGAGCGTCGCAAACGAAAACCTCAGCCTCGGCTACAACGCCTCCTGGCGCGCCGCGGACAGCTACCGGGACGGCAATGGCGACAAGGTGCTGGATACGCTGTACAAGGCGCGCAACCAGTCGCTCACGCTGGGTGCGCGGGGAGAGGATCAGCGCCTGGTCTTCCGCATCGGTGAACAGAGGGTCCCCTACCAGGGCTTCCCGAACCAGTACATGGACATGGTCGACAACCACGCGGTATTCGCCAACCTGGAATACTCGACCGGTTTGTACCGGGGCACGCTGCACACCCGCGTGTACTGGCAGGGCACAAAACATGAAATGGGATTCTTCACCGGGGAGAAACCCGGCAGCATGCCCATGAACACGCAAGGCAGTGACACGGGTTACCAGATCAGCGGGGAAATCCCGCTCTCCGGCGTGCACCTGGCCCGCATCGGCCATGAATACCACCGCCAGCGACTGGACGACTGGTGGCCACCGGTCGCCGGCTCCATGATGATGGGTCCTGACACCTACTGGAATATCAACAATGGCAAGCGTGATCGCTATGCGCTGTATGGCGAGCTGGAATCACGCTGGAATGACAGGTGGACAAGTATCCTGGGCTTGCGCGAGGAGTTCGTGCGCATGGATACGGGCACGGTACAACCGTACAACCCGACGGCCGGCATGATGAACCAGGACCCGGTGTATGCGGCAGCCTTCAATGCCCGCGACCGCTCCGCACACGACAACAATCTTGACCTGACTGCACTGGCCCGTTACCAGCCGGACAGCACGGCCCGCTATGAACTCGGCGTGGCCCGCAAGACACGATCGCCCAACCTGTACGAACGCTATGCGTGGGGGCGCAACACCATGAGCATGTCGATGAGCGGCTGGTTTGGTGACGGCAACGGTTATGTCGGCGATCCCGACCTGCAACCGGAGGTTGCCAATACCGTCAGCGCGACGGCCACCTGGAAAGCAGCCGGTGCCGGGGCGTGGGAACTCCACGTAGCACCGCGCTACAGCTACGTGCAGGACTATATCGACGTAGACACGCTGGGCACCTTTCACCCCTTCAATATCGCCACGGTCGACCGGGCCTTGCTGCGCTTCGCCAACCATGACGCCCGGCTCTGGGGAGTCGACGCAGGCGGCAGGATTACAGCCTGGGACAACACCCGCTATGGCCATGGCGAGTTCAGGGCCAGCCTGGCCTGGACGCGTGGCGAACGTACCGATGGCGGAGACCTGTACCACATCATGCCGCTCAGCGGGACCTTTACCCTTGAGCAGATGGTGCACGCATGGACCAGTTCGGTGGAACTCCAGGTAGTCGACAGCAAGACCCATGTCGATACGCAACGCTATGAACCGGTTACAGACACCTATGCGCTGGTCAACCTGCGCACCAGCTACGAGATGGGCAGAAAGATCACCCTCATCTTCGGTATCAGCAACCTGTTCGACAGGCAATACGACCTGCCATTGGGGGGTGTGAACCTGGCGCAACTCAAGACCACCGGCAGCGGGCCCCTGGCATCACTGCCCGGGCCCGGTCGCTCCTTCAACGCAGGCATAAAGATCAGGTTCTAGGAGGATGCCGGTTTATCAGGCAGGCGCACCAGCTGATGTCCGCCAGGCTGGTATGAGGGATTACCCACAACCACTGACGCGTGTGCAGGCTGCCGCGCTGGCGATCGTCGTGCTTGCACACGCGGCCATCCTGTACGGTCTTGCGCACCACCCGTTGCTGCCGGCGCCGGCGGCGACACCCACGATGTACGGCTATCTGATCGAACCGCAGCCGGCACCGGTGCAGGCCGCAGCACCTCAACCGGCACCCCCGGTGAGGCCGGAAAGGCCGCGTCCGCGGAAACCGGCCAGGCATCGACACAGCGTGGTCAAAGCCGCGCCGCAAGCGACTCCCGGACCGGTGCTGCCTGCAGCTCCGGTGGACCCGGAATCCGTACCCGGTCCGGCAGTGGCTGGCGTTGCAGTCGCGCCAGCCGGGCCGGCACAGCCAACGACCCTGGGCAATGAACTCGCGGTGTCCTGTCCGCAGCGGGCACCACCCGACTATCCCGCGTTGTCGTTGCGGTTGCGGGAAGAGGGTCACGTGGTATTGCGGGTCGAACTGGACGAACGGGGCCAGGTGCATCGAGCGCAGGTACAGACAAGCAGCGGCTCGGACCGGCTGGACAGGGCCGCACTGAATGCGGTCAGTCACTGGCGCTGCTCGCCTGCCCGGCATGCAGGCCAGCCGGTACCCACCGTGGCAATGCAGCCATTTGATTTCGTAATAAAGGATCGCTGACTCATGGAATATACTTTCGGATTCGCCCACTTCCTGTCCCAGGCGGACATGCTCTCACGTGCAGTACTCGGCATACTGCTCACGCTCTCGGTCATCAGCTGGTACCTGATCCTCACCCGCGCCGTACAGGGCTGGATTGCGCGGCGCCGTGGCGAGGCCTTCATGCGGCGTTTCTGGGACACGGACTCGCTGCAGCAGGCGAGCGCTGCTCTGGCGCAGGAATCCATGGACAATGCGTTTACGCGACTTGCCCGGGCAGCGCTCGATGCTGCCGAATCGGAACACGCAGGTCTGCATACACTTGCAGCAGCCGGGGGTATCGCGGAGTACCTGACCCGTGTACTGCGCAACGGCATCGATCAGGAGGCCGCCAGGACCGAGCACGGGCTTACCGTGCTTGCCTCGGCTGGATCGGCTGCACCGTATATCGGGCTGTTCGGCACCGTCTGGGGGATCTACCACGCGCTGCTCAACATCGGTATCACCGGCCAGGGTTCACTGGACCAGGTCGCCGGTCCGGTGGGCGAGGCGCTGATCATGACCGCGCTCGGTCTCGCCGTGGCCATACCCGCGGTGTTCGCCTACAACACTTTCACCCGGCGCAACCGGTTGTGGCTTGCCAGGCTCGATGCCTTCGCCCACGACCTGTACGTGCTGATCACGGTCGGCAGCAAGGATGACCGGCAGGAAGACACGGTGCAGCCCCTGCGTGCCGTCGCGCCGAACTGAGGGGAGAACCAGCGCATGGCAATGGGAAGCTTCGACGCACGCCGCCACCAGGCCCCGCTGGCGGAAATCAATATGGTACCAATGGTGGACGTGATGCTGGTGTTACTGGTGCTGTTCATTATTACCGCCCCGTTGTTCACTCACAGCGTGAAGATCGATCTGCCCAGGGCCGCGAGCAGCGCCAGCCAGCAGAAAACCGTTCCGATCGAGGTCGACATCCGCCAGGACGGCACACTGATCCGGGACGGCACGGCGGTTACGCCGGAAGACCTGGCTGCGGAACTGACCGCGGCAGCAGCAACACAGGACCCGCCGGAACTGCATATCCACGGCGATCGCCTGGCCCACTATGAGTACGTGGCGCAGGTGATGTCGCTCGCGGCCCGCGCCGGGATCGAGCGCATCGGCTTCATCACCGACCCGGCTACCCGGTAATCCGGACCGGTCAGTCGACGCGGCATCCCGGCATCTGCCGGCCCGTGCCGGCGCGACGCTGTTCGAATACGGACGGCAGTTCCCGCAGCTGCCAGAACTGCAGGCGTTCGTGGTCATCGAGCCGGATGCGGCCATGACCGTACTCGTAAAGCCAGCCGCTCAGGTTCGAGCTGATGACCTGCGTCGGGGCACCGACCAGGGCGCCGATCCCGCGTTTCGACATACCGACGCGCAGCTTGAGCCACCGCCGGGCCGTCTCGTCGAGTTCCCCGGTGTGCGTGCGGTCGAAGGCGGCCTAGGCGCCATTCCGGCTGTAGTCGCCGTCACAGCTGCGCCGGGTCAGGACCGCGCCGGCGATACTGTCGCCCTGGAACACCAGCCACACCGCACAACGGACAACCCCGCACCGGGCGAGACCTGGGTTCAGGACCATGGATTCGATCTCCCGATTGGCAGGCGCTACGCAGGACCGGTCAAGCTCCAGCGACTTGCCGGCCTGCCCTCACCTGGCTGGACGCGGGCACCGGCCCGGGCCAGGTGCTGTCGCCACGTGCCGGATCGACGCGCAGGAAGCCTTTCGATTCTTGCGCCTTTTCCGCCGCTGCGGGACGGCACCCGGGGTGCACCGGCCGCCCATCGCCCGGCTGCCGGCCTCCCGGGGCTGGCGGGGTATCCCGGCGCGGGATAGCGAACCGGGAACTTCCTGCAGTCTCACCGCCCTGAGGCGAGCCGCCGTTTCCGGCAGGCTCCCGACGCGCCGGCAGCGCCACCCGCCAGGTAACCCTGCGTTTGCAGGGGAACGTTCCCGGGTGCCTGGGACGTGGGTTGATTCCGGCCAGGGAGTGGCGATATCCTTTCCGCCCCTTTGGCCGTTCGCTACCATTCCCACGCTGGTGCCCCCGCTGCTCACAATACTCACTCCGTGGGAGTTCTCGCCCACCATACTGGTTGCCAGCGTGGCCGCGGCGGGCCTGTACGGGCGTGGCCTGCGGCAGCGCCGCCGCGCTGGACTGAAAACGGGCGTGTGGCGCTCTCTGAGCTTCTACATCGGCCTCGGACTGGTCTATGGCGTCCTGCAGACGTACGTGGATTATCTCTCCCAGCACATGTTCTGGGTGCACCGCGCCCAGCACCTGGTGCTGCATCACCTCGGGCCGTTCCTGATCGCGCTCGCCGTCCCCCACGAAGTGCTGCGCTGGGGCCTGCCGGCGCGTCTGCGTGACGAGGTGCTGTTACCGCTGTGGCGCAGCCGGCCGCTGCGGCTGGCGTACCGTGCGGTGCAGAATCCGCTGGTCTCCCCGCTGCTGTTCGTCGGGTTGATCTTCTTGTGGTTGACGCCATCCGTCCACTTCGATGCGATGCTCAGTATCACCCGCTACAAACTGATGAACTGGAGCATGCTGGTCGACGGCCTGCTGTTCTGGTGGCTGGTGCTGGACCCGCGCTCGCCCAACGAACACGGCACGCTGGGCTATCCGGCCCGCATCCTGATGCTCTGGGCCGTCATGCTGCCCCAGATCTTCCTCGGCGCGCACATCACGTTCAGCAAGTCGGTGCTGTACGACGTCTACAGCGTATGCGGCCGGGCCTGGCCGATCAGCCCCATGGATGATCAGCTGACGGGAGGCATCATCACCTGGATCCCCTCTGCCATGATGAGCGTACTCGCCATCCTGCTGGTGATTCGTCTGTGGATGCACCACAGTGCGCGCGTCGAGTCGGTTGCCGATGCAGGCGTGCGCCTGGACGACGGGACCGCGCTGTCGCGGGGCGCGTCATGAAGCGGCTCCTGCTCTGCGTACTCATGCTGATGGCCGCTGTCGTGTCCGCCCAGGCCGCCGGACCAGCGCCGGTGACCGTCAGTCAGGCCCGCATACGCTGGCTGCCGGGTGACCTGCCCATGGCCGGGTATTTCCGCATCACCAGTCATGCACCCGGACCGCTGTACCTGGTCGGCGCGGACAGTCCGGCCTTCGGGATGGCGATGCTGCATCGCAGTGTGGAGGATGCCGGCGTGAGCCGCATGGAGCACGTCGACCGCGTCACCCTGAACCCGGCCCAGACGGTGGTGTTCGCCCCGGGCGGCTACCATCTGATGCTCATGCAGCGCAAACAGGACGTGCGCACGGGCCAGGCAGTGCCGCTGACCCTGCGTTTCAGCAATGGAGAGACAATCACAACCCGCTTCAGGGTCGTGGGGATAGAAGACGAATGAGGCTGCGCCGCGCGCTCGCACCCCTCCTACCGGGTATGCGACTTGCGCTTCTGGTAGTGGCGGGCCTGCTGGCAGCCTGCAGCCGGAGCCAGACGCCGTGGGGCCTGAAAGACATCTCCGGGCTCATGCCGCCACTGGATTTCACGCTCACCGATGCAGGCAACGGTGCGACGGTGCACGGCAAGGACTTCCGCGGCAAGGTGGTACTGCTCTATTTCGGCTACACGCATTGTCCGGACGTCTGTCCCACCACGCTGTCCTTGCTGGGGCGTGCGGTGGCCGCACTGGGAAACGACGCGGCACAGGTTCGGGTTCTGTTCGTAAGCGTGGACCCGGCGCGTGACACCCTGGCGCAACTCAAAACCTACGCAGCGGCGTTCGGGCCACAGGTCGTCGGCTTGCGTGGCAGCGACACCGAGCTGAAGGCGCTCACCAAGCGCTACCGGGTCACCTACGGCTACGGCAAGCCCGATGCCCACGGCAACTACGAGGTCTCCCACAGCAGCGCCATCTACGTGTTCGACCGCCAGGGCAAGGTCCGGCTTCTGGCCGGTCCCGGTGACAACGCCCTGGTCATCACCGCCGACCTGGAACGTCTCCTGCAATCCGGGGCCTGATCCGGCTGACCTGCCGTATTCCCCGTCATTGCGGGGCGCGCAGCGCCGCGGCCATCTCGTGAAGCCGGTTCCGTCGTCCGGAAATTGCTTCATCCCGCCGCAACCTTCACCCTCGTGGTCCGGGCAATGACGCTGGTCTGGCTGCACGTGACGATAGCCACGGAAGCACACGGCAGTAAAACCAGGCGACCGACGGGTGCGCCGTGCGCACCACGGAGCCGGAGCGCATTGCATGCGCGAGACAGAAGCGCAGGTTCGGCGGAGCGAAGTCCAGCGGATGCATCGCCATCACGTCGGGCTGCACGATGTTCAGCCCAGCCTGCGCTGTCAGGGCAGCCACTGCGTCAGTCCTGCTGGCCTGCGTGGTTTCGACCCGACCGGCCGGCGTTGAGCAGCGCCTCGAGCTGCTGCAGAAAACCGGCCTGCCCCGGAGTGATCTTGATGCGGGCCTGCACCAGGCCGAACCATTCGCCCCGGTCGACCTCGGGAAATTGCGCCTGCCGGCCGGACTTCGGCGGCCATTCCATGCTAAACAGGTTGCTGCAGAGCGCAGTCGCGTCGACATCCCCCTCGAGCGCCCATGCGCTGATGACTTTCCCGCGCGGTTGTCGGAGTGGTTTGAGTTCAACCGGTATCCCGGCAGGCACGTCGAAACCGGTTTCTTCCCGGAATTCCCTGCAGGCCGCGTCCAGCGGCTCTTCCTCAGCGGTATATTCCCCTTTGGGGAGCGACCAGGCGTGTTCGTCGCGGTGAGCCCAGAACGGCCCGCCGGGGTGAACCAGAAACACTTCCGGTCCGGATTCACGCAGACGGTAGATCAACAGTCCGGCACTGCATCCGGGCATGGCGTTATCCGCTCCGCATCCTGTGGCAATATTGCCGCCGCGCGCAGCGCCCGCCTGGCGGGTGGATGCGGGCAACCGCCGGGCAGGAAGGCGGCGACGGAATGCCACTGTTCACTCCGCGTGGATGCCTTGCGCGAACTTGCAGGCTGCCCTGCCTTGCCGTCGGCGACGGCGGGGCAGCTAGCGCACAGCCGGCACTGAAGGGCGTGCAGGTTTCAGAGAGAAGGACCGCGTGTCGAGGCGGTCAGGCTCTCGTGGCGCGCCTGGCAGGGCCGGCAGCGCTGCGCCGTCGGCGACGCCTCCAGCCGCGGCACCTCGATGTCCTCACCGCAATCCAGGCAGACGCCATAGCTGCCGTCGGCCATCCGCAGCAGGGCCGCGTCGATGTCGCGGATCTCGCTAACCAGTCGATCCACTTCTGCCAGCGTCACGTCAACCAGCAGATCGGCCACCGAAGAATCCTCCCGGTCGCGCACCCGGCCGGCGAGTTCGATGTAGCTCTGCTCGTCGGACTCCAGCAGCGCCTGGCGGATTTCCTCGTGCACCTCGAGAAACCGTCGTTTCAGAGCCTTCCGCAAAACCTCGATGTGGTGCCGTGTCAGCATGTTCGCCTCCGTAGCGCACCGCTACCCGAGTAGCATAGGACCTTGCCGGCGAGGGGTGCAATGACCCACATCATGCATCCGTACGGTCTTGCCAGGCCGTTGCGCCCGGCACCTCAGTGTGGCGACTCGCTCGCGGGCCCCTTGCGTGTCAGCGGCACGAAGGCCACGCCGAGCACATCCTTCCTGTGTACGTGCCCGTCCAGCGCCTTTTCCAGCAGGATGAGTTCCTGCGGAGCGTGGGGCTGCCCGACCGGGGTCACCAGCCGCCCGCCGGGCCTGAGCTGGTCAATCAGGGGCTCGGGGATGCCCGGTACCGCCGCGGTGATGATGATGCCGTCGAACGGGGCATGCTCCGGCCAGCCGTGATAGCCGTCGGCCGCCCGCACCTCGACGTTGCGATAGCCCAGGCGTTGCAGACGCTCGCGCGCCGCACCGGCCAGCGTGTCGACGATCTCGATGCTGTAGACCTGCCGGACCAGCCGGGACAGGATCGCCGCCTGGTAGCCGGACCCGGTACCGACTTCCAGCACCACATCTTCCGCCTGCGGTGCCAGCAGATCGGTCATCAGGGCCACGATATAGGGCTGCGAGATGGTCTGGCCCGCGCCGATCGGCAGCGGGCCGTTGTCGTACGCCAGTTCACGCAGGTCCGCGGGCACGAATTCGTGGCGTGGCACCTGTTGAACGGCGTCCATGACGCGCGGGTCGAACGCATCCTTGCCGATCAGCTGACGCGTATATTCCACTTCGCGTTCGATATCGCGCAGCATGCGTTGTTGCGGCTTCATTGCGAGGTCCACCCCCGGGCGATCAGGGATCGGCACTGCTCCGTTTCTGCTGCGTGCGGCATGACCTGCTCCCGACCAGATGATGCGGTTGACGGCAACCGGACCCGGCCCTGTCTGCCACCGACTGCTCCCGGGTCAGTCGATCGGCGCTTGCTCCGCACCGGTGGTTACCGGCGCCTTTCTCAGCAAATAGATCGCCCACACCAGCAGCAGGATGATCAATGCCAGCAGACCCAGCTCGGCCAGTGTGCCGAGGAAACGGGGATCATGCAGGTCCACGTGCGAAGCCCCTTCCGCGGTGAGGATCAGGATGCGCCGCAGTGCGGCGATAATGCCGACGATGAGGAACGGCTCCGTCTCGAGTTGCTGGGTCTGTACGATACGTCCGACGGTATAAATGATCTCGGCAAGCATCAGTGCCAGCAACACACGGTCCAGCAGGTGAATGATGGCCTCGGTGTAGCGGTGTGCAAGGACCGGCTCGGCCACTTCCACCACGGCCACGACCAGAATCCCGGCCGCCGCCACGACCAGGATGTAGCCGGCGGCCAGGTAGATATAGTGTTCCGCCTTTGCCAGGAGAGTGCCATGATTGCCGGCTTCGCGTGCCATTCCCGTCACCTGTGCCTACCGGAATCCGGTATCAGGCCATTGTAACGCTGCCAGCCGCGGCAGAACCGCAAAAAGATCCTGCACCGCCTCCCGCAGGTACCGTTCCGCAACACGACTCAATGGCCCTGGCTGCGCACACGTTCCCGCTGCTGTCCGGTCCTGACCCGGCCGGGCAAGGATCGAGTCTGCCCGGCCACGGATTCCAGAACGTCATCCATCGCAAGGATGCCTTCCAGCCCGCCCTGTGCATTCACCACCGGTATACGGCGTACACCCGCTGCGCGCTTGCGCTCGACGACATCGATCAGGTCCTCGTCTGCACGGGTGCTGATCAGTGGTGTGCGCGTCCCCTCGCTGACCGGGACATGCTGCCGACCGCGCGGTTCCCCGGCCACGAGATCGCCGACGTGGGTATCGCGCAGCAGCCGGACAGCCGCGCGGATCGAGGCAATCCGGCTCGATCCGCACTGCCTCACGATTACACAAGTCTCCGCTGGACATCACGACTCCGTATTACCGGCACGAATCCCGTGCCGGCAGCCGGCCACCCGGACAAGACATTATCCTCCACCCTTGCGGGAACGGTTTGATAAAAATCAAAACCTCCGACGGCCCGAAACCGTCGGTTGACAGCCCCGCGCCATCAGTCATTATTACGCACAGGGATCGGGCTGGAGACTGCAAACGGACGCGGCGTGTGCAGTGCGGCAATCCACCAGCCGGAAAACCCGTGCACGGATCCTGATCCGTGCCGCATGGACCATCCCGCCCGGAACGGTACCGACCGCCCGCGCGGGTTTTGCTGGCAGACAAGGAGGACACACGATGCCACTGGTTATTGAATCCCCGGCCTTTGCCGACGGGGGTACCATCCCGACCGAATACACCTGCCAGGGCGCTGACGTATCACCGCCGCTGGACTGGCGCGGAATACCCGCTGGCACGCAGAGCCTGGTGCTGATCGTCGACGATCCGGATGCCCCGGATCCACAGGCACCGCGCATGACCTGGGTACACTGGGTACTGTACAACCTGCCGGCAGACTGCACGGGCCTTCCCGAAGGAATACTTTCGTCATCCCTGCCCGCCGGCACCGGCGAAGGCATCAACGACTGGCGGCGCACCGGTTACGGCGGCCCCTGCCCGCCGGTCGGCCGCCACCGGTACTTCCACAAGCTTTACGCCCTGGACACGCAGTTGCGATCGATGCACAAGCCGGCCAAGACCAGCATCGAGGCAGCAATGCGCGGCCATGTGATTGAACAGGCGACGCTGGTCGGCACCTACGAAACAATCCGTTGAAGGGTGTGCCGATGGACAGGCGCCGGACCGGTCAGGGATGTGTACCGGGTCTTGCCGGCTAGTCCTCGCAGGAATACCCCAGGCTGACCAGCCCCTCCTCCAGGTAGTCCGCAACCAGTGGCCTGGCCAGCAGATATTGCGCCGTGTGCGTGGTCCACAGTTCGCCGGCCAGTTCCAGTGCGTCTTCCCATTCGGCGGCGTCGTAATCGCCGCGGCCGATCCACATCAGCGCCACCAGGTTCATCTGCTGATCCGGCTCCAGGCCGTTGATGGTCTCAACGATTTCCTGCAGGCTCAGGTCGTCCTCGTGGTCGGCCAGCACCTGCCGTGCCCAGTCACCGGACGGATTGTCCGGCTCCTCGGGGAGGACGACATCCTCCTTGGCATGAAACTCACGCGCCCTGGTGATGATCATGCACACGATCTCGGGACTCAGGTCCAGCATGACGGCTTCCTCCGCAATCCGACGTTCAAAGTATATCGCCGTGCCGCGACGTGCAATGCGCTGCAAGGGACCTGCACAGGTGCGATTCCCGCTGCACTTGACCTCAGTCAATACCGGGAAACGGGGCATGGACGCGGCAGGAAGGCGGAGGAAGCCCGGGTGATCAACGCGACGCTTCACCCTGTCCACCCGGCCGGAACGTTACCCGGCCGTGTGCCGGATACCGGCGGAGATCGTCACGACCGGCGCGACGCACTCAGCGTCTGGCGATCCAGGTTTCCTGCAGGCCGAGTCGGGCCTGGATTGCCTCGGCCTGGGCACTGGCGGCACGGTAGGACGGGAAACCGGCGACGCGCAGGCGATAGACGGTGGTTCCGTTGACCTGCGCCTCGACCTGCTCCGCCGGCACGCCGGCCGCGACGAAGGTGGCCAGCTTGTCCGCGGCATAGTGGCGGCTGGTATATGAGGCCAGGTTGATCACCCAGCCACCATGGCGTGGAGGCGACCGGGCCGGTTCCCGGGGTTGCAACGGCGCAGGCCGGGGCGGTGGAGCGGGCCTGGCGGGTGTCGCCCGGACCGGTTGCGCCGCCCGTGGTGCCAGTACGAGCTGCGGGCGGATCGGCTGCAGGGCAACGGGCACCGGCGGGCCGGATTGCCTGGTCACCGGATTGCCGGATGCGCCCTGCAGTTGATCCAGGCGGTGCGCCAGCCGGTCCACCCGGGACTCGAGCGCCTGCAGGCGCTGCTCCCGGGTAGCGGTGGGTGCGGCCGCGGTGGCGACACGCTGCGCAGGCAGCGGGGCATGCCCGGCGCAGGCACCCAGCAGTCCCGCGAGCAACAGCAATCCACCCTTGTGCACCCGCGGGGCCGTCCGGGATCCCGGCCTCATTGTCCAACACCCCGCCCGGCCGCGGCCGCCCCGGACCCGCTGGCCACAGCCTGTCTGTCCGCGAACGGCGGGAGCGGCACTGCATGGGCGGCAAACCAGTCCCGCGCCAGCCGCTGCGCCTCGGCCAGCTGATTCGCATCGAGCCGGGCCGCCAGCACATCGCGGTTGCGGCGGCCATTCTCGTTGCCGTTGGCCGCGGCCAGGTTGAACCACATGTGTGCCAGCACCAGATCCATCGGTACCCCGCGCCCGTTCACGTAGGCACTGCCGAGATTGTTCTGCGCGCGCGCATCACCCTGGTCGGCGGCGGCACGATACCAGCGCGCCGCCGCCTGGTCGCTCTGTTCCACACCGACGCCGTCCCGATACAGCAGGCCCAGGTTGTACCGGGCCGACGCGTTGCCCTGCCGGGCGGCGGCCTGCAGCCAGCGTGCCGCCTGCCCGGGGCGGGCCGCGACGCCCTTGCCGGTGCGATACAGCATGCCCAGGTAATACTCGGCCACCGGGTCGTCCTGGTTGGCCGCGCGGGTCAGCCAGTGCACGGCCCGCGCGTCGTTCTCATCGATCCCGGCACCTTCCAGCAGGGCGACCCCCAGCATGCGCTGTGCGGGTGCATAGCCCTGTTCGGCGGCCTGCCGGTACAGCGCCACGGCCTGCGCCATCGAGTCCTTGCCAGCCACATGCTGCACCCGCTGTTGCGCCAGCAGGAACTGCGCCTGTGCCAGTCCCTGCCCGGCCGCCGCGCGCAGCAGTGCATCGGCCGCTGCGACATCCCCCTGCGCACGGTAGCGCAATGCCAGGTTGAAGCGCGCCGCGGCATATCCGCCGTCCGCCGCCA
>CAYUFA010000002.1:0-81186 GCA_964443845.1 uncultured Ectothiorhodospiraceae bacterium | reverse complement strand
CGGTAGCGCAATGCCAGGTTGAAGCGCGCCGCGGCATATCCGCCGTCCGCCGCCATGCGGTACCAGTAGACCGCACGCGATTCGTCGCGCGCGACCAGGGTGCCGGTGTCGTAGAGGTATCCCAGGCAGAAACGGGCATCGTTGTTGCCAGTGGCTGCGGCCTGCTGCAGCAGGTCCAGGGCCTTGTGCGGGTCCGTGGTCAGCTCCGGCTCGTCCATGATCAGGACGGCGCTGTTGTAGCGGGCCGTGCTGTCGCCGGCTTCCGCCAGCGCCAGCCAGTCCTGCAGCGCGCTGGCATGATCCCCGTCCCGCCAGGCCTGCAACGCCTGCTGCCAGCCGGCCTGCGCCGGCCCGGCAGCACACAACAGCCACGTTACGACCGCCAGCGTTCGCGTGGATGATGGCACCACCCGGAGATCCCCTTCTCAAATGATGCGCTATTCTACACAGGCCCGCGCAGGCGACGATAGCGCCGGGCGCCCGCCGCACCGCAGAACCTGTTTGCGTATTCCGATCAGGGGCTTGTCCCGCTTTCCCGCCACCGGGCGCCCGGCCCCGGCAAGTCCCCGCCCACGGCTCGCAACCGACCTTCCAGAGCCCGCGGCAGGCACAGCTAAGCCATTCAAGCAACATCACTTTCCGCCGCTAACAGGCAGGATAACGTTGGAACCGACGGAACCGGTATGTTGCTCCAGAAACTTGCCAGGGCGTGGAAGAAAGAGCGCCTGGGCCTGATCATGATCACCGCCGCCCTGGCCGTCATCAGCGTGACGATCGTGCTGCTGCTGCGTTACCAGCAGCGCGACACGCTCATGCACATGAATGAACAGGGCAGCAGCCTGGCGCGCATCCTGTCACGGATACCCTATGCGCAATTCGTTTCGGCGCCGGGCAGGGCCGGCATGCTCGCGGTACTGCAGCAAACCCAGCAGGGTTCCGGGCTCGCCTACCTGGCGGTGCTGGATACCCGCGGCAAGCCGGTCGAGGAAGTCGCCGCCGGTGGTATCGAGATCCCGGCCATGGCGCTGCCGGCGGATCCAACCGGCTGGATCGGTCAGCGCAAGGTACGGCTGCCGGTGGACGGAGCATCGGTCATCGAATACCACGCCCCGCTGTTCGACGGCGGGACCCTGGCCGGGCACGTCCTGCTGGGGTACTTCACACCGGAGGTCGGGCTGAGCCGGGCCCAGATCACCACGGTCGCCAGCTTCGCCCTGCCGATCTTCCTGCTGACCACGCTGTGCTACCTGCTGTTACGCCGCGAGGTGCATCCACTGCGCCAGGTCAACGGCCGGCTCGAGTCCCTGCTGAACCGCGACACACCGGCCACGGCCAGGTACCAGCCCGACGCAGACATGCAGGCATTCATCGGCCGCTGCAACCAGTTCATCGAGGTCGCACAGTCGCGCATCCAGCGCCTCGAAACCGACCGCTCGAAACTGGAGACCTCGACCAAGCTGCTCAGCTACCGGCGCACGCGTATCGAATCCGTGCTGCAGTCGTTCCCGGACGGGCTCGTGGTGCTGGACGAGGGCGGGGCCGCCATTCTGTGCAACAGTGCGGCTACCCGGCTGCTGGACGTGCCGGCAGACAGGATCGTCGGCCACAGGCCGGGAAAATGGTGCAACGAGCGCGGGTTATTGCAGTTCCTGATGCACGTGAGCGGTGAAAACAACCAGGGCCTCCGCGTCGAGTCACTGGAATTCGCGCCCGCCGCCATGCCGGACAAGACATTTGCGGTAACGTCCTGCCCCATGTTTTCGCCGCAGGACTCCACGATCCTGACCGGGACCCTGCTGGTGTTCCGCGATGTCAGTGAGAACAAGCTGGTCAGGAACATCGGCGCCGAGTTCGTCGCACACGTGTCGCACGAGCTCAAGACACCGCTCAACGTGCTGTCCATGTACAGTGAGATGCTGCAGGGCGAGGACGGCAAGGACCCGGCCTTCCGTATCGAGGCCGCCAACGTGATCCATGACGAGGTCGAGCGCGTGGCGCTGCTGATCAACAATATTCTCAGCATCACCAAGATCGAGAGCGGGACCATTGCCATCGAGCGCAAGCGCGTGCGCTTGCGGGAACTGCTCGAGGACACGTTCAACGCCTGTGCGCGCAGCGGTCACGGCAAGCGACTCGGCTTCAAGCTTGACCTGCCCAGGGACATCAGCCCGGTGGCACTGGACAAGGAGCTGATCCGCATCGCCATCAACAACCTGCTGACCAACGCGATCAAGTACAGCAACGACGACGGCCTGGTACGCCTGGCGGCGGAAGAAATCGAGCAGACCGTGCGGATCACGGTGCAGGACACGGGTATCGGCATTGCCGCCGAGGAGCAGGAACACATCTTCGACAAGTTTTACCGCTCGCAAGGCCCCGCGATGGAAGGCCGCAGCGGGCATGGCCTGGGCCTGGCGCTGGTACGGGAAATCGTCCACCTGCATCACGGCACCCTGACGGTCCGGAGCACGCCCGGCGCGGGGTCCGAGTTCGTCATCGAGTTCAACAAGGAATCCGGTCTCCTGAAGGAGGCGGTATGAGCACGAAACGCATCCTGCTCGTGGACGATGAGCCGCATGTCATCCGCATCCTGAAGCTGGCCCTGTCGCGCGCCGGCTACGCGGTGGACGATTCCGGTGACGGCAGGAAGGCCCTGGAGAAGGTGCTGGCCAGCCCGCCCGACGTGCTCATCTGCGACATCGATATGCCGCACATGAACGGCATCGAATTGTGCCGGAACATCATTGAGAAGCTGCCCGGGCGGAAATTCAACATCCTTGTCCTGACCGCCCGTGCGGAAGACGAGTTGCGCGGCCGGCTGCGGGCATTCGGCAACATCGGTTTCCTGGAGAAACCGGTCAGCATCAAGCGCCTGCTCGAGATTCTCGAGCGGCATTTCCAGCCGGACATACCAGGGGATGACGAGGCATGTCTGTCGAAACGCTGAGCGGACTCGAACTCGAGCCGTATTTCGCCCTGTTGCAGCAGGCATACCCCGACGCAGCCGGGTTCTGGCTGTGCAACGCCACCGGTGAAGTACTGGTTGCCGGCCCCGACGGCATGCCGGAGCCGCCGTCCCTCGCACCGCCGGCGGAGGCAGCGGTCGCGGACGACCCGGATGTACGCTGCCGCGTGCGGGTCGGCGACAGCGGCAGCACCTGGAGCTGCGGGATCCATGACCATGCCGACCGGCTGGCGGGCATGCTGGTCGGCCACTTTCCGGCCCGCGACCAGCCGGAACCGGCCAGCCTCGTGCGGATTGCCGGGCTGATCGGCAATGAATATCGCCTGCAGCAGGAACTGAATGACATGGCCACGGAACTGTATGTTCGTTACGAGGAACTCAATCTCGTCTACGACTCGCAGGACCGGTCCACGGGCTTCATCCACAACCACGACAACATCCGCCACCTGCTCGATCACTACATTGAACATGTCGATGTCGACCTGGTCGCCCTGATCTGCCCGCAACAGGAACAACGGCTGTGTGCCACGGGCGAGTCCGGCAACGCCTGGAACACGGACGAAGTGATGCACTGGCTTGAACAGGACCTGCTGCCGGTGATGCACCGGAGCAAGGCCGGGATCCTGGACAACAGCCCGGACGGGGGACGTTATGCCATCCACTGCAAACTGCTGGCCTTCCCGCTGCTCAACAGCCGGGCACAACTGGAAGGCATGTTCGTGTGCCTGAACCAGCCGCACCGGAAGGACTTCTACAACAGCGATCGCAGCCTGCTGGCAGTGATCGCGCACAAGATCGAGAAAATCAACCAGCTCAATTTCGATTCACTGACCCACCTGATGAACCTGCAGCCGTTCCGCCACGCCCTGCAGCATGCACTGGAACAGCCGGACCCGGCGGACATCCCGCTCTGCCTGCTGGACGTCGACCTCCACCAGTTACGTGTCGTGAACGACAATTACGGTCGCACGGCCGGCGACCATGTCATTGAACACATCGCCGGTATGCTGACCGGCAGCCTGCGCAGCTCGGACATCATCTGCTACAAGGGAGAGGGACGCTTCTCCGTGCTGCTGAAACAGTGCAACGCCGACCAGGCACGGATGATCGCCCACAAGCTCGCCGAACGCGTCAGACAATCCAGTATCGAATGGTACGGCAACCGTATCGATGTCCTGATCAACACGGGGATCACCCCGGTCGATAATGGCGGCTACAGTGTCGACGACTTGCTGGAAACCGCGGAACTGGCGCGCCTGACCGCCAGGAAGGGCGGCAGTGAGCAGATCCAGCTCTACCGTCCCGACGACGCGGAGCTGCTGGCCCACCGGCAGGACATGCAGATCGTCACCCGGGTCCGGGAGGCCATGCGTGACGATTCCCTGCTGCTGTATTGCCAGACCATCCAGCCGGTCGCAGCCTCCCGGGAACGCTACCACATGGAGATCCTGGTACGCATGAGCGGTAAAGACGGGTCGATCATCCGGCCCGACCAGTTCATCCAGGTGGCTGAGAAGTTCGGCCTGATGATGCAACTCGACCGCTGGGTCATCAATGCCACCCTCGCGCATCTGGCCGCCGCCGGTATCCGCTCCGGCATCACCTCGATCAACCTGTCCGGCCAGTCCCTGGCCGACACCCAGCTGGGGGATTTTATCGAGCACAAGCTGCAGGAACATGCCATCGCACCGGCAAGCATCTGCTTCGAGGTGACCGAAACGGTCGCCATCGGCAACCGCCAGGTGGCGCTTGGCATGATCAACCGGCTGCGCACACTCGGCTGCCGCTTCTCGCTCGACGACTTCGGCACCGGTCTGAGTTCGTTCAGCTACCTGCGCGAGCTGCCGGTCGACTTCGTCAAGATCGACGGCTCCTTCATTCGGGAAATACTGCACGACCAGGTTGCCCATGCGATGGTCGCCTCGATCATCCAGATCAGCCATATCATGGGACTGTCCACGGTAGCGGAGTACGTCGAAAACCGGGAGCTTGCCGACCGCCTGCGCATGATGGGCGTCGATTACCTGCAGGGCTACGGCATCCACCAGCCGCAGCTGCTGCAGGACTACCTCGCCGCGATCCCCGGCAGCCGCACGGCCACGAGGGCCGGATAATGTACCTCGTCCCGCCCGGCCCCGGCCGGCACCGGCCGCCGGCCCGGAGGATGCGTCCATGAACGCACCGCAGCCCGCCGCAAACCCGCAGGACGTGCTGCGTACCCGGGTCGGGGTGACCACCCTGCTGGCACCGCGCTCATCCCTGCTGAACGCCGCCGATATCGAGCTGCTGATCGCCGCGGCCGGTGACTGCCTGCGGCTTGGCGACACCCGACTGGTGGTGGATCTCGGCTCGGTACGCACCCTGAACAGCATTGCCCTCGAGGCCCTGGTCGACCTGCAGGAGCGGGCGGTACGCCACGGTGGCTGGCTGAAACTGACCAACGCCAACACCCTGGTCACCGACATCCTGCGCATTACGGCCTTCGAGCGCTACGTCCCGGTCATGGACCGGGAACAGCCGCAGGCGCCGGCCGGGACGCAGACCCGGCAGCGCCTGGGCGACATCCTGCTGGAACGCGGACTGCTCACCGAGGAACGCATCACCGAGGCGATCGCGCTGCAGAGCCGCTCCAACCGGCGCCTCGGCCAGATCATCATCGAGAAGGGCTGGGTATCCGAGCAGAGCATGCTGGAAGCGCTCGGCGAACAGCTCGGGGTCCCGTGCATACGGTTGCGCACCGGCATCTACGACCCGGATGTCGTGCCGCTGGTCAGCCCGCGCATGGCCAAGCGACTGCAGGTGCTGCCGCTGCAGAAGCTCCGCGGCACCCTGTTCCTGGCGACTTCCGACCCGCAGGCCATCCCGGTATTCGATGAAATCGAGCAGTTCACCGGCTACCAGATCAAACCGGTCATTGCCCGGCACGAGGAGATCCAGAACGCCTTCGCCGATGCCTTCTCCGGCAAGACGGACAGTCTCGAACTGGCCGGAGATGTCGACGCCGACTTTGCCGTGGTCGAGAACCCGGTCCGGGACGACTATGCCGTGATCGACGAGATGGCGGAAGGCAGCCCGATCATCAACCTGGTCAACTCGCTGATCCAGCGCGCGATCCGTGACGGTGCCAGCGACATTCACATCGAACCCTCTCGCCACATGACGCGTATCCGCTACCGCATCGACGGCGTGTTGTACGAGGTCACCACGCTCAGCGCCGAATACCACCCGGCGATCGTCTCGCGCCTCAAGGTGATGGCCAACCTGGATATCGCCGAGCGGCGCATGCCCCAGGACGGCCGCATCCAGGTACACACCCGCGGTCGCGCGGTCGACCTGCGCTTCAGCTCCCTGCCGGGGCTGTTCGGGGAGAAGATCGTACTGCGCGTACTGGACAAGAACCACGCACTGCTGGACATCGACCGGCTCGGTATGAGCAGCGACAACCTCGCTCTGTTCAAGTCCCTGCTCGACAGCAGCAACGGACTGATCCTGGCTACCGGGCCGACCGGCAGCGGCAAGACCACCTCGCTGTATGCGGCGCTGAACTATCTGAACAGCATGGAAAAGAACATCGTCACGATCGAGGACCCGGTGGAATACCAGCTCGATATCGTCAACCAGAACGAGGTGCATGACAGTATCGGCCTCGGTTTCTCGACCATCCTGCGCCATACCCTGCGCCAGGATCCGGACATCATCATGGTCGGCGAAATCCGCGACCGGGAAACCGCCGAAATCTCGATCCAGGCGGCACTCACCGGTCACATCGTGCTGTCCACCCTGCATACCAACCACGCAATCGGTGCAATCTCCCGCATGATCGAAATGGAGGTCGAGCCCTACCTGCTGTCGTCCGCCCTGATCGGCGTGGTGGCGCAACGCCTGGTGCGTACCATCTGTCCGGCCTGCAAGACCCAGTACCTGGCGGAACCGGAGCTGGCCGCACGCTTCGGCTGGAGCGGCCAGGTACAGCTGGCGCGCGGCCGCGGTTGCAGCGAATGCTACGACTCCGGCTATCGCGGCCGCATGGGTATTCACGAAGTGCTCCGGATCGACGAACCGCTGCAGCGCCTGCTTACCACCAATCCCGGCCGTGACGAACTCAATGCCTGTCTCAGGGAACGCAACTTCCGGAACCTGCACGCAGACGGTCTCGAGCACGTACGCATGGGCAGGACCACGCTGGAAGAAGTGGCGCGCGTCGTCAACGCCTAGGACCCGCCGGCATGCCCATCGAGATCAGCATCGAACAGCAGGCCGCAGACAAGCCCACCGGCCCGGGTGCACACCGGCCACGCCGGCTGCTGCGCAACCGGCGTCCCGGCACCCAGGACCGGATCTTCTTCACGGAGCAGCTGGCGCTGCTGCTGGAGACCGGTACCCCGCTGCACACCGCGCTCGGTGCGATCAGCGGGCAGCTCGCCAGTCCCGGCATGCGTACCATCGTGGAAGGCCTCCGGGAAATGGTCACCAATGGCAGTTCCTTTTCGCACGCGCTTGCCCGCTATCCGGAGCTGTTTCCGACCAGCTACGTGAAACTGGTTGCCGCTGCCGAGGAAGGCGGCTTTCTGGACAACGTGCTGACGGAACTCAGGAACATGGACGAGAAGCGTGCCGAACTGCGCCGCACGGTGCTGTCCGCACTGTCCTACCCCGCCTTCCTGATCTGTTTCTCGCTGTTCGTGGTCATCTTCGTGCTGGTGGTGGTATTCCCGAAGTTCGCGGACATGTTTGCCCGTATCGCGGACCGCCTGCCGGTCACCACCCTCGTCCTGATGCGGGTGAGTCATTTCCTGAACCATTACTGGCCGCTGCTGCTGGCCGGCCTGGTCGCAGGTACCGCCCTGCTGGTGTGGTGGCTGAAAAGCGCCGCGGGCGGGGCCGCACTCGACCGTGCGCGGATGTCGTTATTCGGCGTGCGGGAGATCTACATCCGCATTTACCTGATCCGGTCGCTGCGACTGCTGGCGCTGTCACTGGGCAACGGTGTCAGCGTGCCGGACGCGCTGCTGGCCTGCCGTGAGGTGGTGCAGAACCGGGTATTCCGCACATTCCTCGGTTCGATCGAGACCCGGGTCAACGATGGTGGCGGCTTCGCCGCGTCCTTCCAGGAAGCCCGCTTCATCCCGCCCATGGTCAGCCAGATGGTGACCACCGGCGAGGAGACCGGCCGACTGCCGCTGGTGCTGGGCCGCATCGCTGACCACTACGAGCGCGAACTGGCGCGGACCCTGGCGGCGTTCTCGCGTCTGGTGGAGCCGGTGATGCTGATCATCATGGGTGGCGTGGTCGGCCTGATCGTCAGCTCGCTGATCCTGCCGATCTTCAAGCTCTCACAGGCAGTGCACTGATGCAGTGCGGGGCACACGACACCGAACTGACGTCCTGGCAGCCCGTCTCCCCAAGACCGGTTAAAGGCCGCACGGTCTTACGCCGATAAGCCGTTCACAGCAACGGAATTCTTTACTCTTCAAGCGAGGCTGGACATGACATTGCACATTCCGAGCAACCGGCAACGTGGTTTCACCCTGGTGGAACTGCTGATCGTTGCCATCATCCTGGCCATCCTGGCAGCGATCGTGGTGCCGCAGTTTGCCTCCACGACCGATGACGCGCGTTCCGCCGCCCTGCGCTCGAACCTGGCCGGCATCCGCAGCGCCATCGACCTGTATACGCAGCAGCACGGCGGGGTCCTCCCCGGCTCCAGTGCAGCCTCGGGTGGAACCTGCAGCGGCACGGCGGGTACCGGCGCCGCCGACAGCGCGGCGGCGGTGAATGAACAGCTGCGGTATTACTCGAACGTCCAGGGCCAGACCTGCAGTATTTCCGATGACCCTGCCGGTGGCGTGGTGGAATATCCCTTCGGCCCCTACATCAAGGCCGACATCCCGGCCAACCCGGTCACCGGCGTCACCACCGTCACCGTCGTCACCAGCGGTGACCTGGCCATGCGTGCCCCGGCCGGCACCGCCACGGGCGGCTGGCGCTACGACGACACCTCGGGCAAGTTCATCGCGGATGATGCCACCGGCGTGGACGGCAACGGCACCAACTACGACCTGTACTGAATGTTCACCGTGACCGCGACGGGTACACCAGAGTCCGATGAGGCAGTTGCGTAGTCATGGCGTAACCCTGGTCGAACTGCTGATAGTGATCGCGATCCTGGGGATTGCCGCGGCCGTGGCAATCCCCTTTTTGTCCGCCACACGGCCGTACCAGGTCGAGCTGGCCAGCAGCGGCTTCGCAAACGCCATCGAGTATGCCCGCAGTGAGGCCATGCGCACCGGCCAGCCGTACGGGTTCACCCTCGACGTCAGCACCCAGCGGGTGCGCGTGTTCCGGGCCGACACCAGCAGCACCCCGCCGACGCCCGTCTACGACGTGTATAACCCGGTCAGCCGGCAGCTCTACGACGTGCAACCCGGCACCAGCCAGTTCGATGCGCTGGACGCGGTGAGCGCCGCGCCGAAGTACCGGGGGAACTGCCTGGATACCCGCAACACCGTATTCGATGCGCATGGCGTGGCATACTGCAACAACCCGGGCAGCATCCTGTTGCAGGATCTGCTGGTCACCTTCCGTCTCGGCGGTCTGCAGCAGCAACTGAGGCTGGACGGCGTCAGCGGCATGGTCAGCATGCCATGAGATCCTGCCCAGGCCGGCCAGCACACCGATCCCGGTCACGGCAGCGCGGGCTCGCCTACCTGGAGGTCGTGCTGGCCACGCTGCTGATCATGCTGGCGCTGGCGCCGGCGCTGGATGCCCTGCAACCCGCGACCACCGCTGCCGGGATCGTCCAGGATCGCCTGATCGACCACTACTACCTGACCGGCAAGCTGGAGGACGTGCTGGGGCAGCCCTTCGGAGTGCTGGCGCGCGCCGCCGCCGCGGCCGCCAGCCGCAGCACACCCAGTTCGCTGTCCGACACCGTTACCCGCACGGACGGTCAGCGACTCACGCGCAACGTCTACCTCGCGCAGTACGATGCGGACAACGCCGACAAGGACAATGACCCGTTCAGCGGTGCCGATGCCGGCCTGCTCTGGATCCGTGTCGAGATCCCGGAGTCCGGGCAGGCACTGGAGAGCCTGCGCAGTGAATAGGCGCACCGGAACGCCCGCCGGAGAAGCCGGCTTTACGCTGCTCGAGCTGCTGCTGGCAATGGTACTCGGCGCCCTGCTGCTGGGCGCGCTGGCCGATGTCAGCCGGCAGACGCTGGCAACCCACGACAGTGTCGATGCCCGGCAACGCCTCAATCGCGCGGCCCTGGACGCCATGCAGCGGATCACCCGGGCGGCCGCCGCCAGCCCCGGCCTGCTGCTGCCGCTGCAGGACAACCCCGCCACGGCAGGCAACGCGGAAAACATCCGCTCCGTGCTGGCCATGCGCATGGATCCCGCGACCGATCTCGACGGCAACGGGGTGCCGGATGCCGACAACGACGGCGACGGCCGGATCGACGAAGATCCGCCGGCCGACGCGACGAACGACGCGGCGCCGGGCATCGTCGGCATCGACGATGACAACGACGGCACGGTGGATGAATCCGGTATCACCGCTTCGGACGACGAGTCCGCCACGGTCGATGACGACCCCGTGAACGGAGTGGACGACGACGGCGACGGCAGCGTCGACGAGGACCCGGGCGCCGATGCCAACGGCGACGGCTGCCCGGGCATCTGCGGGGTCGACGACAACGGTGACGGGACCGTCGACAACGGCAGTGTCAATGACGACGACGAGGACGGCCGCAGCGACGAGGACTGGATCGACCCGCTGGTGTTCTACCAGCGCGGTACGCAACTGATCCTGCGTACACCGGTGCCGTGGGATCAGGACGGCAACGGCCAGGTGGACGGCCGGGATTTCGTGGAATCCGTGCTGACGGACCGGCTCGAGACGTTCCGCGTGGAGCGCCTGCCCGACAGCGCGGCAGGCAGCGTGCTGGTGGAGGTCACGCTGACGCTGCACGATACCCGCAGCGGAGAACGCATGACGGTCAGCAGCCGGATGCGCATCGGGAGCGGTACATGAACGGCCGGCACCGGTCCCCGGGTTTCGTGCTGCTGCCGGTGGTATTGCTGCTGGCGTTGCTGGCGGTAATCGGCTACCTGTACAACCAGGCCGGCGCCCTGCAGGGCCACCTGGTCAGCGGCGGCGAGGAAATGGACCAGGTGCGCTACGTCACCGAGGCGGGCCTGAACCATGCACTGGCGCGGGTCCGTATGGCCGGCTGCGGACCCTATACCGATCTCACGAACGAACCGTTCGGCACGGCGCACTACACCACGACCCTGGTGACCAACAACGTTGGCAGTACCCTCTCGACCGTGCGCGTGCCGGTCACGGACGATGCCTGGATCGAGCAGAACAACGCCGGCACCAATCAC
Source organism: uncultured Ectothiorhodospiraceae bacterium (assembly GCA_964443845.1). Taxonomy (GTDB): domain Bacteria; phylum Pseudomonadota; class Gammaproteobacteria; order UBA9214; family UBA9214; genus UBA9214. Next base: position 69,828 of record CAYUFA010000002.1, on the reverse strand, counting down.
GGCAGCGACAACACCCTGCAACTGGGCAGTAACCTGCTGGGCATCGCCAGCAGCTGGCCCGTGATCCGCTTCGATATCGGCAACGCCGGTATCCCGGCCGGTGCCAGCGTGGTTTCCGCGGTCGCGTATCTCTACGCGGAACAGTTCACGCATAACCTGCCGGTGACCGTACACCGGTTGACCGCTGCCTGGGACGAAAGCACGGTCACCTGGAACAATATCAGCAGCCGCTACGATGCGACCGCCTCAACCTCCATTCCCGCCGGCACGGCCACCGGGCAGTACGTGGCGCTGAACCTGACCGGGCTGGTGCAAAGCTGGCTGGCCGGTGCACAACCCAACTACGGCATCGTGCTGCGGCCGAACCTGCTGAACGCCGGGCAAGTTTCCCGCTATGCCAGCAAGGAGGACAGCAATACGGCCGTACAGCCGTACCTGTCCATCACCTATAGCGACGGCGCGCTGGCCGACCGGGCCACGCTCACCGCAACCGGTGTACTGGCCTCCGGGACTCGTGACACACTCGTGCGCACAAACGTCCCGCTCTATCAGCCGCCCACGACCCGCGTCGTGCAGTTCGGCACCGAACTGCGCGACACCTCGGTACGCGGCACCAATCCCGACCGCAACTACGGCGCAGACAAGAAACTGTACGTGGATGGAGGTTTGAACGTCCGCAACAGCCTGCTGGCGTTCGATCTTGCCCGGCTCGTCCCGCCCGGAGCGCACGTCGATGCCGCCCGTCTCGACCTGTACCTGTCCGGCGCTACGACCATGAACAGCGGCGTGCTCGACCTGCACCGGGTCACACGGCCCTGGACAGAGGGCATCCAGGTCAACGTTGCCCCGGGTCCCGAGGGTGGCGCCACCTATAACAGCGCGGACGGCACGACCAGCTGGACCACGCCCGGCGGCGATTTCGCTGCCGCGCCGTTCGCCAGTGTCACCGACAACGATGCCGGCCCGCACTGGATCGGCTGGGACATCACCGACCAGGTAAATGACTGGCTCGCCGGCACACCCAACCTGGGCCTGCTGCTGCGCGCCGGCAACAGCGGCGTGAGCGGCACTACCTTTGCCAGCAGCGATGAAACCGATCCCACGCTGCACCCGATGCTGACCCTGGACGTCGCCTGCACCTGCGGCGTGGTCTGCCAGGCACCCGCCGGCAACGGCCGGCTGCTGCTGGTGGTGGACGACCCCGGCGCCCTGCGTGCCGCCGACCTGCAGAAAAGGGCCCTGTTCGAATCCTGGGGCTACACGGTGACCCTGCTCGACGATGACACGAGCCAGGCGGGGGTGAGTACGGCACTGGCCAACGCGGATGCGGTGTATGTCTCCGACTCGGCGTCCGCGACCGCCGTCGGCAACAAGCTGACCAATACCACCAGGGGCGTAATCAACGAGAAGGCCGGGCTGCTGGCCAGCCTGGGTATGGCCGGCGGTGGCAGCCAGAGCGTGACTGACCGTATCGAGGTCACTGACAACACACATTACATCACCGCCCTGTTCCCGCTCGGGACGCTCCCGCTGAGCGACGCAGGCATGGAGAACACCGTCATCACCGGCAGTCCCGCCGCGGGGCTGCAGTCTCTCGCCACGATCGGTGGAGCCACCGGGCTGGCGGTGCTCGACACCGGCGCCACGCTTTACCCGAGCGGCACTGCGCCGGGCCGGCGCGTCCAGTTGCCGATCGGCCGCATCGATTACTTCAACTGGGATCACCTCAACAACAACGGCCTGTTGCTGGTGCAGCGCGCGATCCAGTGGGCCGTCGACGGGGTACCGGCCGACCCGGGGATCAAGGTGTACTGGACCGATGACGTCGCCGACAAGATCCAGCGCGCCGATGCCGACGGCAGCAACGTCGAGGACGTGCTGACCGGGCTGAACCGGCCCACCGGTCTCGACCTCGACACCGTCAACGGCAAAATCTACTGGACCAACGGCCTGCAGGTCCAGCGTGCCGACCTCGATGGCAGCAATATCGAAACCCTGTATACGGACTCCGGCAACACCTTCGACATCAAGGTCGACGCCAGTGGCGGCAAAATGTACTGGACTCACGACAACGGCTCCAGCCTGGTGAAACGTGCCAACCTCGACGGCAGCGGTGTCGCCACCATCAACAATTCCATGAACAAGCCATCCTACTTCACCCTGGCCCCGGCGCAGAACGACGTCTACTACACCAATTTCGGGGACGGCAACGTGACACGAACCAATCTCAACGGTGGCAGCGTCACTACGCTGGTCACCGGGCCGGACGGCGCCGTCGGCAACGCCGTGGACCTGGCCGGCGGCAAGCTGTACTGGACCGGCGGAGCCAGCAATGACTGGATCAAACGCGCCAACCTGGACGGCAGCAACGCACAGACCATCGTCAGCGGACTGAACGCACCGCAGGACATCGCCTATGACAGCGACCACGACCGCATCTACTGGGTCGACGCCCTCAACCATGTCGTGCAGCGCGCCAACGCCGATGGCAGCAACGTCGAGACCATCGTCAGCGGCCTGGCACGCCCGCGCGGCATCGCCGTGGTCAGCGCCGCCGCCGTGCCGCCGACCGGTGGTGGTGGCGGCGGTGGCGGTGGCGGCGGTGGCGGCGGCGGTGTGCCCGGCTGTAACGGGACCTTCCGTGATGAATTCAATAACCTGGACTATTCGGGCAATGACGGCACCCTGGCCTGGGGCGGCGACTGGCAGGAAGTGAACGAGACGGACGGTCCGCGGCGCGGCGACGAGCAGGTTGCCCCGGACCCGACCGCCTGGTCGACACCGGGCACCAACCAGGCGCGGGTGCGCGACAACGACGGCGGTGGCGAAGGTCTGCAGCGCGCACTCGATCTCAGCGGTGCCGGTACGGCCACGCTGTCGCTGTACTACCGCCGCAACGGTCTGGACAGCAGCAGCGATTACGTGGCCGTGCAGATGTCCACCAACGGCAGCACCGGCCCCTGGACCGAGGTCACCCGCTTCCAGGGCGGCGGCACGGATTTCGCCTATATCCCGTTCAGCGTGGACGTCAGCGCATTCATTTCCGGTTCCACCGCCATCCGCCTGGTCAGCTCACCGACCCTCGGCCCGTGGGATGACGTGTGGTTCGACAACATCCAGATCCAGTGCACACCATGAAGCGCCGGCATGCCAGAACGTCAGGTCAAGATCAGGGCTGTACTGCCGCTACAGGCAGCAGGCCGCCGGTGTCCGGACTGATACGGTCCCATTCATGTAACCAGGAACCTGCCGAATGCTGAAACAGCTGCGCGAGGCGTGGTGCGCCACCCGGTTTTCCTCCGCGGAGGTGGCCATGTTCGCCCATGGCATTACCCTGGAAGAGGCACGCCGCGGCGTGACCCTGCTGAGCATGGTATTGATGTGGATCTTCGGTGTCAGTGCGCTGCTGTTTCACTTCCTGCATTATGGCAACCACACCATCTACACCTGCATCCTGCTGTCCGTCCTGTCCGGTCACATCATGCTCTCGGCACGCGTCACGCGCGAGTCCGCCACCCTGTACATGCTCGGCACCACGCTGCTGATGATCAGCGGGACCGCCTTCGTACTGCTGGCGCACAGGAGCGGCGAGTTCAACCAGGTGCTGTTTTCCAGCACCGCGCTGTTGTTCATGGTGGCACCGCTGGTTCCCTGGGGCCTGCGCGAAGCCCTGCTGGTCACCGGCCTGATCTACCTGACCTTCACGGTCTCCACGCTGGCCTCCTACCAGCGCTTCGATGCCGAGACGCTCTGGTCACTGCAATTCATCATGCTCAGCGCCGGACTGATCAGCCTGTTGCTGGTCACGCGCAACACCTGCGTGCGCAAGGCCGATCTGCAGACCCGCTTCGAGCTGGTGCAGGCCAACCGCAGGATGTCACACCTGTCCAACAAGGACCCGCTGACCGGTGCCTGGAACCGGCGTTTTCTCAAGAATGTCTTCGACCTGCGCGCGCAGGAATGGCATACGGACGGCAAGACCTTCCATTTCGCCTATTTCGACCTGGACAACTTCAAGCCGATCAACGACAGCTGCGGCCATGAGTACGGCGACGAGGTCCTGCGCAGCGTCAGCCTGCATTTCGCCCTGGCGCTGGGCGAAAGCGGTTACCTGGTGCGCATGGGCGGGGACGAATTCGCGCTGCTGTTCACCGCGGACGCGCCCGAACAGCTGATCGAGGATTGCCTGCAGGCCATCCGTGCCGACCTGCGCCCCAGCGGCCAGTGCCGCCGGCTGCCGGTCGGGCTGAGCGTCGGCCTGGTGAGCGTACCGGTGGGCGTACACCTGCCACAGGACAGCATCTACCGCGAGGCCGACGAGGTCCTGTACCAGGCCAAGGCCCGCAAGCACCTGATGCGGGAAACGGCCAACATCGTCCGTCGCACCCTGGACTCGATCGGCCACGCACAGCCCGCCGGCTAGCCGCTGCCGCCGGCGCCGCACGGCACCGCACTCCTCCCGCCACCGCGTTAAAGACCGGACCGTCTGCTGCCGATGATCAGTAATAGTTTATGTTTGTCAGACAAACACCTACATGGCCCCCGGGTCACGGACCAAGCGGCAGATGGGCGCATTCGCAACAGTCGTGCAACGCTTCCCGCCAGCGCGCAATGCACGTCGCGTGGGACTGATCGGGCTGGAGTGCGCACAGAACGCCGTACACCTCGTCCAGCTGGCCGCCGGCCATGACGGCAGGATCCACCCGCACGCCAGTACCTCGCTGCCCTTTCCGCGGCCACGGAATGAACTGCTGGCCGATACCGCCGGCTTTCGCGACCTGATCCGCGCGGCACTGTCCCGGGACCGGTTTCGCGGACGCGGTATCGTGACCACATTGCCGTCCAGCCAGACCCGCATCATCCCGCTGACCTACTCGGCATCCGCCGACCGGCCGGATGCGGCAGCAATCCTCGAGGCCATGGACGAGCGGCTGGAAGGTCCGCTGTCGGAATACGTCATCGACTACCTGCCGGTACGCCCGGAACAGGGTGCCGGGGATCGCATGGCAATCGTGGCGAGCGCGCGACGCGACGACGTCATCCGTCATCTCGAACTGCTGCGCAAGTGCGGGCTGGAAACGCGCCACCTCGAGATCGGACCGTCCGCCATCCGCCGCCTGGTGAGCGCAGTCAACGCGCCGGGCCAGTACCGTAATGTCCTGGCGATCAACTGCGGGCGTTCCTCGAGCTACCTGACGGTGATTTCCGGGGCACGCCTGCTGTTCGACCAGGAAGTCCGCTTCGGTGAAGCGCGACTGCTGGAATTGCTGGCGAACCGGCTGGACATGCAGGAAGCACAGGTGCGCGAGGTAGTGCGCAGCAACGGGCTGGACCGGCTGGCGCTGGCAACTCCCGGCATGACGGAACTTCCCGATGCGGAGACGGCCGCCACGCTGCAGGAGATCGTCAAGCCGGAGTTCCTGCGGCTGGCCGAGGAAATCAGCCGCATGCTGGTCTACGCTGCCTCCCAGACTCGCGGCGAGGCCGTCAGCCGCATCTACCTGTTCGGCAGCCTGGCACGCTGGCGCGGCGCCGATACGCTGCTCGGTCAGCTGGTGAAACTCGAGGTGCAGACCATTCCCAACCCGCTGCAGGTGTTCCATCAGACGGGAACGGGCGCAGCCGGTGGAGCGCCGGCACAGCCGGAAATTGCCGTCGCCACCGGCCTGGCACTACACGGATTGCTGGAACATGGCTGAGATCGACCTGATCCCCACCGACTACCGCAAGCGGATCTGGCTGCGCGGGCGCGCCCGCGCGGTCGTCGCCGTGACGCTGGTGCTGGGCCTGTTGCAACTGGCAACAGCCGGCCTGATCCATTACCGCTCCGGCACGCTGGATACCCGCGTCGCCGCTCTCGAATCGCGCCAGGCGATCACCCGGCAGCAGCACGCGAAGCTGGCACTGCTCGACACCACCCGCAAGGAACTGGAGAGCCGGCTGGCGCTGCTGGCGGGGCTGCGCGGCGGCGCCGCCGCCCGGACCATGTTCGAGGCCGTCGATCGCGCCCTGGTCAAGAACGAGATCTGGTTCCTCGACTGGGAGTTCAATCGCGACGGCAGCGTGGTGGAGCCGCCAGGGCAGACCGCCAGCAACGGGTATTTCATCATCATCCCGGCCGGCAAGGATGCAAAGAAAAGCGCAGCGTGGAAGATCGATACCAATATGCGCATCCGCGGCCAGGCCAGCGATCATTCCGCACTGTCCCGGTTCGTCCGGCGCATGTACCAGCAACCCGAGATCCAGGACGTCAGGATCATCAACACCGTCCTGGCCACAAACAGCAGGAACGTGAATTTCAATCTTGCCGTGACCGTCAACACCCGGGCAGGCAGCAGCTGATGGAAGCGATCCTGCGCAACACGCCTCCCCGCACCCTGCTGCTGCTGATGGGTTCACTGGCAGTGCTGCTGCTGGCCGCCATCGCCAGCCGCGTGGTCTGGCCACAGTACCGCCACTACAGCCAGGCACAAAGCACACTGCGCATGCTGAACAGCGCACTGGAGCACGGTGACGGGCTGATACGGGAAATGCAGGGGCTGCAGCAACAGGTGGCATCCCTCAACCACCAGCTGCACGGCGACATGGTCGATCTGCCCCAGAACCAGATGGAGTCCTTCATCATCGGGCGCCTGCAGAAAATTTCCTGGCGCAACCATATCGAGCTGGACAGCGTGACACCGGGGACCGGCAGCAAGGTGCAGGCATTCGAGGAAATCCTGTTCAGCGTGCGCATTTCCGGCGACTACTTCGATATCTACCAGTGGCTGCATGACATGCGCGAGGAACTGGGCTACGTGGTCGTCAAACAGTTCGACATCAAGCGCAGTGCATCCGGCAGCGCCTCCCAGCGGCTGCATGCCTCGTTCACCATCGCCGCCTACCGGGATACCAGCCATGGGTAAGCGCATCACACGACTGGTGGTGTTACTGGCGGCGCTGGCCTGCGGCCGGGCACAGGCGGACGCAGGCGCTACACCCCTGCACGTCAACCCGTTTCAGCCGCCACCGCAGGCCACGGCGGATAGCGTCGCCGGTGGCCGGGAATCCGGCAGCGCGCTGGAGGTGCGCGGCGTGATGGTGGCGGGAGAACACTCGCTGGCGAACATCGGCGGCCGGATCATCGGCCTCGGCCAGGAAATCGGCGGCTACCGGCTGATACTCGTAACCGAGGACAAGGTGGTGCTGGCTCATGGCAACCTGCGGCGCACCCTCGCACTGCGCAGCGACGGCCACGGCAAGGAAAGACACGATGCAACCCGCTAGCCCGTTCCGCTCCGTTACCGCCCTGCTGCTGAGCGCGCTGCTCGTGCTGGTACCGGCCGGCCGGCTGTTCGCGCAGGGCCAGGACCGTGCGCAGGACAATGGCATCGTGAAGGACAACGGTACCGGGGAAGACAACGGTACCGGGAAGGACAACGGCATCGTGAAGGACGGCAGGGTCACGCTGTCGCTGCGCGACGTGGAACTTTCGGCCGTAATGGAAATGCTGTCCCGCGCCGCGCACACCAACATCCTGCTGTCGGACGACATCAGTGCGAAGGTATCGGTCAATCTCTACGCTGTGCGCGTGGACCAGGCGATCCGCTCGATCGCCAGCTCCGCCGGCTTCGGCGTGGAATACCGCAGCGGCAGCTACTTCATCGTGCCGCGCGACAAGGCCGGCAAGTCCGATCCCGGCGGCCCGACCCGGGTGCGCACCTTCAAGGTGCAGTACTCGGACCCGGAGGTCGTCGCCGGCATCATCCGTACCCACCTCTCGACCTACGGCCAGGTCACCGCGCTGCCGGCGCGCCGCTTGTTGATCGTGCAGGACACGCCGCAATTCCTGGACGAGATTCAGAAACTGCTGCGGCAGCTCGACCGCCAGCCGCGCCAGATCCTGATCGAGGCGAAGATACTCGAGGTGACGCTCACCGATTCCGAGTCCTACGGGCTGGACTGGGGCCGGGTCTTCAATTCCGGCAAGGCCACTATCGGCACCCAGGGACTGGGCAACCCGGCGTCACCCGGCCTGTTCTTCAACTACATCACACCCAACGTGCAGGTGTTTCTCGACTCGCTGCGCAGCAGTGGCCGCACCCGCACGCTGTCGACGCCCAAGCTGCTGGCCATGGAGGACCAGCAGGCCGAGACCATCATCGGCAACCGGCTGGGCTACAACGTCACCACCACCATCGACAACGTGACCAGGACCTCCGTGGAGTTCCTCGAATCCGGTGTCATCATGAAGGTAAAACCATCCGTGGACGGCCAGGGCCGCATCCTGCTGGAAATCCACCCCGAGGTCAGCAAGGGCAACATCCAGAACGGGTTGCCCACCCTGAGCACCACCGAGGTGACCACCACGATGCTGGTCGAGAGCGGGCAGACCGTGTTCATCGGCGGCCTGATCACCCGCAGCCAGAACAAGAACCGGGATGGCGTGCCGGTGCTGAGCGACATCCCCGGCCTGGGCAGGCTGTTTGCCAACAAGGGCATCCACAGCGAAAATTCCGAAATCGTGGTGCTGGTGACGCCCTACCTGATCGACAACGAAACGACCCTCCTCGATGACGGCAAGAGCGCCGGCGTGAATGCGGTTGCACAACAACTGGAACAGCAGCCACGCCGGATCAACCACGCCATGGACAAGGTGCAGTACCTTGAGGATACTTTCGAGAAGCTGCCTTCCCCGTTCCGGTAATCCCCTCTGAACGAGCGGCCATTTCGGCGGCTCGCGTGATCTGCATCAACTCCCCTGCCCGTCGGAGGAGTCAATATGGACTTGACGGGAAAGCCAAACGGGAGCGATAATGAGAAAGATTCTCAATTCTATTGCCCCTGAAGCGCCAAGGTAACACTTTGAGTAACTTAGTTAATTTATCTGAGCTGGCGGTTGGCGAGCGTGCCTTTATTACCGGCATTCACGCCACGGACAGCACGCGCCAGCGACTGCAGTCAATGGGGCTGCGCACCGGGCGCGAAGCGGTGGTTATTCGCCGTCCCCGTCTGGGTCCCATGCAGATCCGCATCGGCAGCCTTCATCTCATCATGCGTCGCTGCGACGCGGCGCGCGTGTCCATCTCCACCATCCAGTGAAGCGCATTGTCATTGTCGGCATGCCGAATACCGGCAAGTCGACCTTCTTCAACCGGCTCACCGGGTCCAGCTCCCGGGTCGGTAACTGGCCCGGCGTCACCGTCGACCTGCTCAGCGCACGCATCGTACTGGGCGGCGAAGCCGTCGAGGTGATCGACCTGCCCGGTATCTATGACCTGCACGGTTTCTCGGAAGACGAGCAGATCGTGCGTACCTTCCTGGAAAACAACCCGGTGGACCTGGTCGCGGTCATCCTCAATTCAACCCAGCTTGACCATCAGCTCCCGCTGGCACTGCAATTCGGCAAGATCGGCATCCAGCCACTGGTGCTGATGAACATGTCGGACGAGGCCGCCCAGCTGGGCATCCGCATCGATACGGATGCCCTGGCCGAGGGACTGCAATGCCCCGTGCACCTGCTCAGCGCACGCCTGGGTACCGGATATGCCGAGGCCCTGGCGACCCTGAGCCGGCTGATCGGCGACGCCAGCCCGGTTCCGCTGGGGGAGTTACGCAACGTCCTGCATGCGGACGACGAAATCGTGTCCCGCTCCGATGCGCTGGTCAGCCGCTGTGTTTCCGCACCGGGCGTACTGGTACGCCGGCTGACCGAGCGGATCGATCACGTCATGCTGCACCCGGTGTTCGGTCTGCCCCTGTTCCTGCTGGTCATGTTCCTGGTATTCCAGGCAGTCTACACCCTGGGCACCCCCCTCCAGGATGCCGTCACATACGTGCTGGACAGCTTCCGCGACCTGGCCCTGCAGCCCCTGGCCGGGAGCATGCCGGCGTTTCTGTACGGCTTCCTGGTCGAGGGAATCTACAACGGCATCGGCACCGTAGCCTCGTTCGTCCCGGTGATCATCCTGTTCTTCTTTTTCATGGCCATCGTCGAGGACAGTGGCTACCTGGCCCGTGCGGCATTCCTGACCGACTCGCTGATGGCCCGCATGGGCCTGGACGGACGCGGATTCGTGATGCTGCTGATGGGTTTCGGGTGCAACGTTCCGGCACTGATGGGCACGCGCGTCATGCGCAGTCGCAACCTGCGCTGGCTGAGCATGCTGGTCATCCCCTTTTCCCTGTGCTCGGCGCGCCTGCAGGTCTACCTGTTCCTGATCAGTGCCCTGTTCCCGCCATCCCGCGCACCGTTAATCCTGTTCACCCTGTACCTGGCGAGCTTTGTCGCGGCGTTCCTGACCGCCGCGGTATTTGGCCGCCGGCTCAGGAGCGACGAGCCTTTCGTGCTGGAACTCCCTCCCTATCGTGCCCCGGTGCTGAAGCAGGTCCTGATGCGGGGCTGGCATGAAATTTCGCATTTCCTGCGCCGCGCGAGCAGTTTCATCATCACCGGTGTGGTGCTGGTATGGCTGCTCACCCACTTCCCCGCGGGCCACGCACCCGGCGGGGCCGGGACCTGGGCCGGGATGTTGGGCGCGTGGATGAAACCCCTGCTGGATCCGATCGGCATCAGCGCGACCATGTCGGTGGTCCTGCTGTTCGGATTCGTCGCCAAGGAGATCGTCATCGGCGCCATGGTCGCCATGACGGGACTCCAGGGCGGGGCCCTGGACAGCTACCTGGCCACCCAGATGGATACCGTGCAGGCCCTGAGTTTCATGCTCTTCGTCCTGCTCTATACCCCCTGCCTCTCCACCCTGGCCACCCAGCTGACCGAGTCCCGCAGCTGGAAATTTACCGGCATGAGCCTGACCTGGTCGCTGTCGCTGGCCTGGCTCAGCAGTTTCTTTTTCTACCAGGGCGCCCGCCTGCTGGGCTACTGAACGGCGCGGGCCCCCGGCCCTTGAAATCCGCGCCCGTGCCCCTATCTAGGTAGCACGTCAATCGTGACTACCCCATTCAGGAGGGCAAGAGCATGGCAATCGTACGTTATGAACCGCTGAACCTGTTTGACCAGTTCAACCGTGAGATCAACCGCATGTTCAGCGGGGGCCCGGTCCAGGCAAACACGGCACAGGAACGCAACTGGGTCCCGGCTGTGGACATCCGCGAGGAAGAAAACCGCTTCGTGCTGGCGGCTGACCTGCCGGGGGTGGAACGCAAGGATGTGGATATCTCCCTGGAAGACGGCGTGCTGACCATCCGCGGTGAACGCCATGCCGAAAGCGAGGAAAAACGCGAAGGCATTCACCGGCGCGAACGCGTACACGGCACCTTCCTGCGCCAGTTCACACTGCCGGACACCGTGAATGCCGAGCAGATTTCCGCGACGGTGAAGGACGGCGTCCTGGAAGTGATCATTCCCAAGCAGGACAAGCCCGAACCGCGCCGCATCACGGTCAACTGACCGCTCCTCCCAACCACCTGGCCCGGCCCCCCTCTTGCGGGGTCCGGGCCGGTGTTGTCCCGCGCCCGGAATCCTGCACAATGCAGACATGAAACAGTACTCCGAATCCTGCAACCAGAACCGCGCGCCGATCCTCACCGTACTGCGCGCGGAATTCGCCACCACGCGCGAGGTGCTGGAGATCGGCAGCGGTACCGGGCAACACGCCGTGTACCTGGCCGGGGCGCTGGCACACCTGCGCTGGCACACCAGCGACCTGCCGGAAAACCACCCGAGTATCCATGCGTGGATCGAGGAATCCGGCCTGGAAAACATCGCACGCCCCTTCCCGCTCGATGTCACGGCCGGGCAGTGGCCGCAACGGACCTTCGACGGGGTGTTCAGCGCCAATACGACCCACATCATGCACTGGGCCGCGGTCACCGACCTGTTTGCCGGCGTCGCGCACCTGCTGGAACCCGGAGGCCGCTTCTGCCTGTATGGTCCGTTCAACGATCACGGGCGCTACACCAGCGACAGCAATGCGCGCTTCGATGCCTGGCTGAAGAACCGGGACCCGGGCAGCGGGATCCGCGATTGCGCCGACCTCGATGCGCTGGCACACGGCCACGGCCTGCGCCGGCGGGCGGATCACGAGATGCCGGTCAACAATCGCCTGCTGGTGTGGATGAAACCCTGACCGGCAGCCGCGCCGGGCGGCGCTGCGCTACGCCGGGATAATAACGATATAAAACCGCCCGGGAGAAGTACGGCCCGGTGCGGGCTACGCGCGGGGCTGCCTGTCGGGGAGGCGTCCCGCGCAGGTCAGAGGGCGGTGTGGTCGCCGGGCCAGCCCCGACGCGGGGGGATCGGAGACGGGTTCTAGAGAGCGTCCAGCCCGGACGGGGTACCGGCGAGCGGTGTTTCCGTGTCCTGGGCGCCCGGTGTCTTTTCATCCTGGCGTATCGCCACCGAGCGGATGGCTTCTTCCTCCAGCAGGTCCTGGAGCGTGATCTCGTCGAGAAAGTCGGTGATCTGCCGGCCCAAATCATCCCACAGGTCGTGGGTCAGGCATTGCTGTCCGTCGTGGCAATTCCCCGCGCCGCTGCAGCGCGTGGTATCCACCGCTTCATCCACGGCAGCGATCACTTCCGCCACGGAGATCCGGTCCGCGGGACGACCCAGTGAATACCCGCCACCGGGGCCGCGGGTACTTCTGACCAGCTTCTGCTTGCGCAGGCGCGTGAACAATTGTTCGAGGTAGGAAAGCGAGATGTCCTGGCGCCTGGAAATCTGCGCCAGGCTGACCGGACCCTCGTGGACGTGGAAGGCCAGGTCCAGGATCGCCGTGACCGCGTAACGGCCCTTGCTGGTCAGTTTCATGCACCGGTCATCCGCTGCGGGGGGTCTACCGGCAAAGTCTCATATCGCCCTGCATGCGTCAAGAATCGCGGTCCTGCGGATCCCCCGAGGACAGCGACTCCACTGCCGGATCGATATCCTCATTTTCCACGTGCTTCAGGGCGCAGGAGTCGAGGTCCGGCAGTTTCAGGTCGCCCATTTCCGCACCGAGCTGCTTGAGTCCCCGGCACATCTCCTCGAGCCGCTGGTCCATGACATGAATGTGATCGAGAATGCCATTCACCGCGGTCGCCACCGGGTCCGGCATGTCGCTGGTCGTACCATAGGCATCGAACCCCATCTTGGCGGCAATGGCCTGCCTGCGTTCATCGGGAACGGCGCCGGCACGACCCCGGACCAGGCGTCCGGGCACACCCACCACCGTCATGCCGGCCGACACGTTCTTGAGCACCACGGCATTGGAACCGATGCGGACCCCGTCCTCGATGGTAATCGGTCCCAGCACCTTGGCGCCCGCGCCGATGACCACGTTGTTGCACAGCGTCGGATGACGCTTGCCCTTGTTCCAGCTCGTGCCACCCAGCGTGACACCGTGATAGAGCGTGCAGTCATCGCCGATCTCGGTCGTTTCCCCGATCACCACACCCATCCCGTGGTCGATAAAGAAGCGCCGGCCGATGCTCGCGCCCGGGTGGATCTCGATGCCCGTATACCAGCGGGCGATGTTGGAAAACATCCGGGCCAGCCATTTCAGACCGTGCGTCCAGAGCCAGTGGCTCCAGCGGTGCATCAGCACGGCATGGATACCCGGATACGTCGTCAGGATGTCGAAGGTGTTGCGCGCGGCGGGATCGCGTTCAAACACGACGCGGACGTCTTCGCGGATTCTCTCAAACATGGGCGATGGCCTTGCTCCGGTTACCGACACGCACAGTGTATGCCAGCGTAAAACAGCCGCACAATGTCACTGTCCGCGCGCATTGCGTTGCAGATATTCCTGCGTCGCGGTGAGTATCCCGCGCAGGATATTCACCTCGTTTTCGTCCGGTCTTGCGCGGTTGTAGAGGCGGCGCAGGCGCCGCATCAGCTGACGCGGGTGCGCGGGATCCAGAAACCCCAGTTGCACGAGGGTCTGTTCCAGGTGGACATAAAACCGCTCCAGTTCGTCGACACTCACCGGTACCTGCACAGCGGGCGGTGCGGCGGCAGCCCCGGCGAGGCTGGCAACCCGGACCTCGTAACCGAGGATCTGTACCGCGGCAGCGAGGTTGAGCGAACCGTATTCCGGGTTGGTCGGGATGCGCACCAGGGAATGGCAGCGATCGATCTCCCGGTTGCTCAGCCCGGACTGCTCGCAGCCGAACAGCAGCGCCACCTCACCCTGCGCGGCCGCCTCCACCGTCCAGCGGGCACCGTCTGCCGGCCCGATCACCGGGCAGGGAATGCGGCGCGCGCGCGCACTTGCACCCAGCACCAGCCGGCAGCCCGAGAGTGACTCGTCCAGCCTGGTGCACACCCTGGCGTTTGCCAGCAGGTCATCAGCCCCGGAGGCCCGGGCTGTTGCCTCGGCATCCGGGAAACGTTGCGGATTGAGCAGGTACAGCTGCGTCAGGCCCATGGTTTTCATGGCCCGCGCCACCGCACCGATGTTCCCGGGATGGCTGGTATGGCTCAGGACGACGCGGACCCGCGACAACATGCCGGACATGCGCTAGCCGGCGTGCGCGGTACAGAAGTCCACAACCTGCTGCAGCAATGCAGCGACCCCGCGGTTCGCGGCCTGCACGCCACCGTAGGTGTCATCCGTGGCGGCCGGCTCCTGGATATCGAACACCCGGGAGGCGACCACCCGCTGCGCCCGCAGGTCGACCAGTTGTACGCGCAGGGTGATGCGCATCCGGCTGGGATGGACGGTAAAGTCCTGGTAAAAGCGCAGCAACGTGCTGTCCAGACGCAGGGTGGCGGCAATCCCGCCGCTATCCGCCCCCACCGCCCGGAGCCTGCCGCCGGCGTTGAGCGCCTCGACCAGCAGGGGTGCCAGCATGCTGGCCGGGGAATCGGCCCAGCGGCTGCGTGCATAGTAGCGCAGTCCATACTGCTGCTGCAGGTACGCGATCCGGGAAGAATCGTAGGCGCCGTTCGCCGCAGGCGTGCCCACGATCAGCACGGGCCGGTCTCCGCTGGCGGGGGCCGGCGTGGCCGGCGAATATTCGAGTACATAGCGTTCGCTGGCGGTTTGTTGCGGCGCGGGAAGCAACGTACACCCGCTCACCAGCAGTACCAGGCAGGCCCGGGCAAACAGTTTCATCACAGACATCATTTCTCTCCCGGCCCCGGCGCCTCCAGCTGGTTGCCATACAGCAGCACCCGCGGGTCTTCCTCCAGCTTGCTGCTGACACTGCGCAGGCTCACGGCCAGGTCGCGCAGTTCGGTAACGAGGGCACCCAGTTCCGGCAGGGTCTGGCGGGAGAACTGCTGGACACCGGGGCCACTGCCGCCCAGGTAGGTATTCAGCCGGTCGCTGGCCTTGCTGACGTTGTCCGCCATATCCCGGAACGAATGCGCGGTCTCCTGCACCTGTGCCAGCAGTGCAGGCAGGCGGTCACTGGCCGTGGCAGTATTCTCCAGCAGCTTCGACGCACTCACCACGCTGCGGTCCATTTCCTTGCGGTGCCGGGCCAGCGCGCCGGTGATGACGCTGAGGTTATTCAGGATTTCCTTGACGGATTCCCGCCCCTGGGTGTCCAGCAGTTTCGAAAGCCGGTCGGCGATATTGTTGACGTTGGCGATCAGTTCCGTACCGCTGGTATCGAGACGGGTGAAGAACGAGGGTGAGGACCGGATCACCGGATAATCCTCGCCCTCCTTCGCTTCCAGCAGCGGGGAACCGGCACTGCCCCCCTTCAGGTCGACGAACGCGATGCCAGTCAGGCCCTGGACCGCAAGTTGCGCCTCGGTGTCCTCCCGGATCGGTGTGGAGGAGACCACGTCGAGTGTCAGCCGCACCTGGTCCGGAACCTTCGGGTTCAGTTCGATACGGGTCACCTTGCCCACCTCGACGCCCCGGTATTTCACCGGCGCATCGAGATACAGACCGGCCACCGATTCATCCAGGTAGACGCGATAGGTCTTGTAGTGGGTGGAATAATCACCCAGTGCCAGCCACAGTGTGATCACCAGCCACACCAGTCCCAGCACGATCACGAACAGGCCGACCAGGGCATGGTTCACACGACGATTCAGCATTTCCGCTCCCGCATTGCCCGCGCCCGCGGACCCTCGAAGTATTCCCGGATGTGCGGCCGGGTCGATTTCGCCAGGGTACTCATGCTGTCCACGCCCTGCATTCTACCATCTCCCAGCACGGCGACACGGTCCGCCACGTCCCACAGCGAGTCGAGGTCGTGTGTCACCATCAGCACCGTCAGACCCAGCAGTTCCCTGAGGTGAAGTATCAGCTGGTCGAACAGACCGGCGCTGGTCGGGTCCAGCCCGGAGGTCGGCTCATCCAGAAACAGGATCTCCGGATCCAGCGCCATGGCACGTGCCAGTGCCGCCCGCTTGATCATGCCGCCGCTGAGTTCGCTCGGGTACAGACCCGCGGCCACCGCGGGCAATCCGGCCTGGGCAATCTTGATCCGTGCCAGTGCGTCGATCATCGCATCGTCCAGCCGGGTGTGTTCCCGCAGCGGCAGGCCCACGTTCTGCAGTACGGTCAGTGCGCTGAACAGGGCGCCCTGCTGGAACAGCACCCCGATCCGCCGCCGCAGTGCGTCGGCCTCCCGCATGCGAATCCCGGCCAGTTCCACGCCGAACAGGCGAATCGAGCCGCCGTCCGGGGCGTGCAGCATGATCATTTCGCGCAGCAGGGTGCTCTTGCCGCTGCCGCTGCCGCCGACCAGTGCCAGCACCTCGCCCCGGTACACGTCGAGGTCGACCCCGTCGTGGATCACCCGCTCGCCGAACACGGTGCGCACACCGCGCAGCCGGATGACGACTTCGCGCCCGTCCACTGCCTGCTGCGGCGCGGCCATTCCGCTACACCCCCAGCAGGCTGGTGACGATGGAGAAGATCGCGTCCACCACGATCACGAGGAAAATGGACTGCACCACGCTGACCGTGGTTTGCCGCCCGACGCTTTCGGCACTGCCCGCCACGTGGAATCCCTGGTAACAGCCGACCACGGCGATGATCGCCGCGAACACGGGTGTCTTGCTGATCCCGATCATGAAGGTGCTGTAATCGATGGCCTCGCCCAGTCGCGCGAGAAACGCGTGGTAGCCGACCCCGAGCTGCACGCTGGCCATGAACATGCCACCGAGCATGGACATCACGTCGGCGTAGACCGAGAGCAGCGGCAGCACGATCAGCAGGGACAGCAGCTTGGGCAACACCAGCAGGTCGACCGGGGAGATACCGATGGTCTGCAGGGCATCGACCTCCTCGCGCACTTTCATGGTGCCGATCTTTGCCGCGTAGGCAGACCCGGTACGTCCACACACCAGGATCGCGGTCAGCAGCGGCGCCAGTTCACGCAACATGGAATAGCCGACCAGGTCCGCCAGGTAGATATTCGCACCGTACTGCCTGAGCTGCACCGCGCCCTGGTAGGCGATCACGACCCCCATGAGAAACGACAGCAGACCGATGATGGGCAAGGCGTTGACGCCGGTCTCGAACATGTCATCCAGCAGCTCGGTCCAGCGCACCCGGCCGGGATGCCGCAAGGTGACCAGCAGCGCGAGGATCGTTTCCCCGATAAACGCCAGAAAGCTGGTCAGGCTGGCCCCGAGATCCGCGCTCCGGTCCAGCCAGGAGGGGGATCTGCGTTGCGGCAGGGGCGTGGCCTTCTCCCCGGCCGTCTGCAGGAGAAACTCGAGCATGTGCTGCCAGGAGGCGCGCAGCGTGCGCCAGTCGAGACTCCCGCCTGCCGCCTCGACCCGCTTGCGCAGTTCCAGCAGCAACCAGGCCCCCGCCGTATCGATGGCCGCGATGCCGTCACCATCCAGCGTCAGGGCGGCACCGGCCGGCAGCGTCAGCCCCTGCACGGCAGTGCGCAGGCCGGCCAGGTGGCCAAGCGTCCAGCTGCCATGGCAACGCAGGACACGATCATCGAGCTGAAGGGCAGCCGGTTGCGGTGCGGTGGCGGGCATATCCGGAGTTTCAGAGATTGAGCGGGCCGTTACAAGACCGACCCGGGTTCACGCACGGTCGAACGGGAATGCCAGCACATCGGACAGGCTGCGCGCACCGCAGGCCAGCATCACCAGACGGTCGACCCCGAGCGCCACCCCGGCACAGTCCGGCAGACCGTGTGCCAGCGCCTCCAGTAACCGCTCGTCCAGCGGCACCGCCGGCAACCGGCGCCGGTCCCGGCGCGCGAGTTCCTGCCGGAACCGGCTGCGCTGCGCACCGGCATCCGCGAGTTCGTGGAACCCGTTGGCAATCTCCACGCCGTTCAGGTAGGCCTCGAAGCGGGAAGCCACCGCAGGTTGCGTCGGGCGTATCCGCGCCAGTGCCGCCTGGCTCGCCGGATAGTCCCGCACGAACACCAGACCGGCGCCGAGGCGGGGTTCGATCACGTGTGTCATCACCAGGTCCAGCCAGTCATCGTGGTCTGCATCCTGCATGCCGACCGGAACGATCGCATGTTTTTCCAGCAGCCCACCCAGCTCGCCGACCGTGACCACGAACGGGTCCACACCCGCGAATTCCAGGAACAGGTCCCGCCAGGCCCAGTGATGCACACCGGCCAGGGGCAGGATACCCGTGAGCACCGCCGTCAGCAGGAGCTCGACCTCGTCCATCAGGTCGAGATGGTCGTAGTCAACGCGGTACCATTCCAGCAGGGTGAACTCGGGATTGTGATTGCTGCCGGCCTCGCCGTCCCGAAACACCTTGCACAGCTGGTAGATCGAACCGCTGCCGGCGGCCAGCAGGCGCTTCATGGCGAACTCGGGCGAGGTGTGCAGGTACAACGCCTGACCGTCCAGCGCGCCCGGTCCGTGGTAGCGCGTGCGGAAACTGGCCAGGTGCGGTGCCGGTGTCGCCGCCACCGACAACGCCGGCGTGTCGACCTCGAGCACACCGGCACGATCGAAGAAGGTCCGGATGCGCCGCACCAGCCGCGCGCGCATCCGCAAAACCTCCAGGGAAGCGGCCGGTGGCCAGTCTGCGTGCGTGGGTATCGGGTCGGACAAGGTACCGGGTGAGGCGCGCGGTCGGTCAGCGCAACCCGCTAGTCCCTGGCGCGGCTGACGTATTCACCGGTGCGGGTATCGATCTTCAGCACCTCGC
Organism: uncultured Ectothiorhodospiraceae bacterium; assembly: GCA_964443845.1. Taxonomy (GTDB): domain Bacteria; phylum Pseudomonadota; class Gammaproteobacteria; order UBA9214; family UBA9214; genus UBA9214. The sequence continues at coordinate 50,800 of CAYUFA010000002.1, read as the reverse complement.
CAACCTCGATGAACAGCGGCACGCGCACCACCGCACCGGTCTCCAGTGTCGCCGGCTTGCCGCCGCCACCCGAGGTATCCCCGCGCACCCCCGGATCGGTTTCCGTGACCGCGAGATACACAAAGTTGGGCGGTGTGACCGCCAGCGGGTTGCCGTTCCAGAGGGTGACCTGGCACATGTCCTGCTCTTTCAGCCAGTACCTGGTATCACCCACCGCGGTGGCATCGGCCGCCTGCTGTTCGTAGGATTGCGGGTGCATGAAATGCCAGAACTCGCCATCGCTGTACAGGTACTGCAGGTCAACGTCCATCACGTCGGCAGCCTCCACGGATTCGCCGGACTTGAAGGTGCGCTCGATGACGCGGCCGGTCTTGAGATTGCGGATCCTGACCCGGTTGAAGGCCTGGCCCTTGCCGGGTTTTACAAATTCGTTTTCAATGATGGCGCACGGATCACCGTCCAGCATGATCTTGAGCCCGCCCTTGAATTCGTTGGTACTGTACGATGCCATTGGTGACTTTCAATCCAGAGAGTGAAAAACGCGGGCTATGATACCCCGAATACCGGGCCTGGAGTACAGGCCCCACTGGCAGACCCTGCTCGCCGGCGCCATCCGCTCCGCCGATGAACTGCTGCGGCTGCTGGAAATCGATCCCCCGGGCGGCACGCTCCACCCGCTGGCCAGCGACTTTCCCGTCCGGGTGACACACGGCTATGCGCGGCGCATGCGCAAGGGCGATATCCATGACCCGCTGTTGCGCCAGGTCCTGCCACTGGTCGAGGAGACCCGCCCGGTTGCCGGCTTCACGCCTGATCCGCTGGGCGAGCTGTCTGCCATGCCCAGCCCGGGGCTGCTGCACAAGTACCAGGGGCGCGCGTTGCTGACGCTCACCGGCGCCTGCGCGATCCACTGCCGGTATTGCTTCCGCCGCCACTATCCCTACGGCGCGGCAAATCCGCTGCACGAACACCTGGAAGCGGCGCTGGACTACCTGGCACGGCATCCGGACATCTGCGAGATCATTCTCAGTGGCGGCGATCCGCTCAGCCTCACCGACCTGCGACTCGGGGAGATCACGACCCGCCTGTCCGCGCTGCCGCAACTGCACACCCTGCGCATCCATACCCGGATGCCGATCGTCCTGCCGGAACGGGTCGACGACGGATTGCTGGCCTGGGTCCGGCAGCAGCGCATGCAGGTGGTCATGGTGATGCACTGCAACCACGCCAACGAGATCGACGATGCCGTGCACGGCGCCATGCAGCGTCTCGCCGCGACGGGCGTCATCCTGCTGAACCAGTCGGTACTGCTGCGCGCTGTCAACGACACGGTGCAGGACCTGGTGGCACTGAGCCGCGCCCTGTTTGCCACGGGCGTGCTGCCCTATTACCTGCACCAGCTGGATGCCGTGCAGGGGGCGGCACATTTCGCGGTGGATGACGGCCGTGCGCGGACGCTGGTCAAGGAGCTGCGCGCCGCGCTGCCGGGCTACCTCGTTCCGCGCCTGGTGCGTGAACTGCCCGGCGCGCACGCCAAGACGCCGTTGCAGGATTGCTGAGCGAACGGCCCGGTGCAGCCCGGGTCGGTGTCGGCGCACGCACGCAGTCGCGGGCAGCACGCCGCCTGGCAGCCCCGCCCGCAGCCGCACGGGATCCCGGGGCAGGCGCTAGTACAATGCGACAAACGGCTCCGGATATTCCACGTGGCCGCCGTCGGCCAGGTTGCCGGGTTCGACCTCCAGGGCGGTCAGGGCCTCCGCCGGGGCCGGCAGATTGCAGGTCACCTGCAGGTCCTTTGCCGGTACGAATCCAAAACGCCGGTAGTACTCGGGATGACCCAGCACCACGATACTGCCATAGCCCTTTTCCCGGGCGAGCCGAACGCTGGCCCGGATCAGCTCCGACCCGATCCCGCGGTGACTCTGGGAAGGCACGACGGACATCGGTCCGAGGGCCAGCACGTGTTTTTCCTGCCCCCCCTTGCGCAGCGGCACCCGGGTCAGCAATACGTGTCCCACGATCCGCCCACCCAGTTCCGCAACCAGCGACAATTCGCGGTTGTAACTGCTGGAGGCACGCAAGGCGCTCACCAGCTGGGCCTCGGCTTCGCCACCAAATGCGCTGATATGGACGACGTCGATAGCGCGTTCATCTTCCCTGGTTTCCGGGCGGACGGTGATCGGTTGCATGCGGTTCTCCGTGAGGCATTGCAAGGCGCCGCAACGGCGCTGCAGGGTTAAAATTAAACACCTTATTATCAGTTACTTGCATGCTAGCAGGAATCGGTTTGCCAGGAAACACCCGTGGTGCAGCGCGGCAGGAATGCGCCGGCGGCACGGCCTGATTCCATATATGCGTGTGCTCAAGAGAAGCAGCCGGTGGCCGAATAACCGGTAGTCGGGGCCGGCACTGCGGCAGGTGCTACCTGCCTGTCCGGTCGGTCAATTCGGGATACGAGGTCAGCGGTGTCACACGCGGATAGCATTTGCCTGCGCATGGCCGGAGGAACCTGCACGGCTGCACCGCTGCGCCCGGCGACCTCAGGACAACACCAGGGAGACCAGCCCATCGGCCAGTTTCGGTTCGAACCAGGTGGACTTGGGCGGCATGACCCGGCCGGCATCGGCGACCGCCATCAGGTCCTGCATGCGTGTCGGGTACAGGGCAAAGGCCACCGCCATGGCGCCGCTGTCCACGCGTTGCTCGAGTTCGCCCAGACCGCGTATACCACCGACAAAACCGATCCGGTCATCGCGCCGGGGATCGGTGATTCCAAGCACCGGGCCAAGCAGGTGGTCGGCCAGCAGGCTGACATCCAGCCGGCCCACCGGATCGTCCGGCACCCGCTGCGGGTGGATCTGCAGCCGGTACCATTGCCCCGCCAGATACATCCCGAACCGGCCGGGGGCATCGGGACGGACCGCCTGCCGGCTGACGGAAACGCTGAAGTCGGCGCTGATCCGGGACAACAGGTTTTCCGCCGACATCCCGGCAAGATCACGCACGACCCGGTTGTAGTCGAGGATCCGCATCTGTTCATGCGGGAAGATCACCGCGAGGAAACCCGCCGCGGCAACATCCTCCGGACGCGCTGCGGCAACGCGGGCTGCGGCAGCGGAACGATGGTGACCGTCCGCGATGTACAGCGCATCCATGCTCTCGAAGGTGTCCGTGATGATGCGGATCAGCGAGGCATCGCGCACCACCCACAGCATGTGCCCGACCCCGTCATCCGCCACGACGTCCACCTCCGGCGGGTCTGCCGTGACACGCTCGAGAATCGCGTTCACCGCCTCACTGGTCGGGCTGGCAAGCAGTACCGGCCCGGTCTGCGCGTTGAGTGCCTCGATCTGCCGCACCCGGTCATCCTCCTTGTCGGGCCGGGTGAATTCGTGCCTGCGGATACGGTTGCGGTTGTAGTCCGCCACGCTGGCGGCGGCCACGATACCGCTCTGGACGTGATCGCCCATGCGCATCCGGCAGACGTAGTAGCAGGGGGCGGAATCACGCACCAGCACCCCGGCCGCGATCATGCGCTGCAGGTTGTCCGCGGCAGTCCGGTAGACACGTGCGTCATACGGGTCCGTGGTCTCGGGAAGGTCGATTTCCGCCCGGGAAACATGCAGAAAACTCCAGGGCCTGCCCTGGGCACGCGCCCGTGCCTCGCTGCTGCTGAGCACGTCATACGGGGGCGCAACCACATCAGCGGCGCGCCCCGGGACCGGGCGCAGGCCGGCAAATGGGCGGATCAGGGTCATGACTCACCTGTTGCAGGTTCCGGGAACAGCGCATTGTACACAGACCGTGCGGTGGCTGCGATCGCCAGCGCCCGGCGAGAGGCTGCATGAATCCGGCCCCGGAACAGCCGCCCCGCGAGCACGCAGGCGTTGAACCTTCACGTTCCATGGTGGTGTACCGCTATCGCAGCCGTTTGCACCGGCTGTGGTACGGTTTGCGGGACCAGTGGAGCGGTGTCGCGGACAGGCTGCATCGCATCCCGCTCGCCTACAAGCTGTCCCTGGTCATCACCCTGCTGGTCGTCGGCTGCATGCTGCTGCTGGGCAGCATGCTCATCCAGCAGCAATACCGGCAGATGGAACAGCAGGTCAGCGAACAGGGACGCACACTGGCACGGCTCATGGCAAAGGCCGCGCGCGAACCCCTGCTGGCAGACGACAAGCTGGCACTGGACGCGATTGCCAGCAGTTTCGCCCAAAGCAGCAGCGTTCTGGGCAGCGCCATCATCACCGTGCACGGCGAGGTCATTACCAGTGCCGGCCCGCTGTTCGAGGAAAAGAACCCGCTGACCCGGCATATCCTGAACGACATCATCACCGGGAAGTACGGGGACTATCGCTGGACCTGGAACCAGCTCGAGGGCAATCGGCCCTGGCCGGTCGTCTCCTTTGTACAGCGCGTGACCTTCCAGGACGTCACCACCGGTTACACGCTGGTAACCTTCAGCCAGGCCGAAATGAGTGCGTTCGCCTACCAGGCCATGCAGTCGATCATCGCCGCGACCCTGCTGGTGATCCTGCTGGGCATCGGCATCGCCTTCTCCATGGGGCGACGCATCACCCAGCCGATCGACCGGCTGGTGCATGCCAGCCGCGCCATCGGCAGCGGTGACTATACGTTCCGGTTCAACGAGTCACGCAAGGACGAACTCGGCCAGCTCATGACCGCCTTCAACGAGATGGCCGAGGGCATGCTGGAAAAATCCCAGGTCAAGAGCGCCCTGTCACGGTATGTCTCGCCCAGCGTGGCGCGTGAAATCCTGTCCAACCTCGATGACGTCAGGCTCAGCGGCAAGCGCGTCGACGGCAGTGTGATCTTTGCGGATATCAAGGGGTTCACCAGCATCTCGGAGAACATCCGGCCGGAAGACCTGGTCAACATACTGAACCGCTACTTCACGCTGGTCACCAGCGCCTGCGAAATCAACAAGGGCATGGTGGACAAGTACATGGGTGACGGCGTCATGCTGGTGTTCGGCGCGCCGGAGCCGGACCCCCAGCATGCATTCCACGCGATCACCTGTGCACTGCTCATCCACCGGCTGATCGCCAGCGAAAACCGCAGGCGCATCGCACAGCGGCAGTTCCCCGTCGAGTTCCGGATCGGCATCAATACCGGGAACATGCTGGCCGGCAACATGGGTTCGCGTAACCGCATGGAATACACCGTGGTCGGTGACACGGTCAATCTCGCCTCCAGACTGTGCGGCATCGCCAATGCCAACGAGATCGTGATCTCGCGCGAGATGTACCTGCGCGCAGAGGTGCAGGCAAGGGTACTGGCGGGCGAGTACCAGGCTATCCGGCTGCGTGGCATCAGCCAGCCGGTCTACACGTACCGTGTGGAGCAGCTGAGCGCGGACTGCCAGGGCGTCCTCGACGACCAGTACGACATGATCGTCAACAGCGAGAGCAGCGAGGCCAGCCATGCGTAGGCGCGTCATTCCCGTACTGTCGCTGCTGCTCGTGCTGACCGGATGCGCGGATATGAACAGCATCCGCATTGTGCAGGACCAGCCCGGGGACCTGCAGGACCTGATCGGGAAGGATGAATTCGTGCGCGCGCGGCTGCTGACCGGGAGGTACCCTGCAATCGACACCCTCGAGGTGCAGCAGACCATCAGCGCCCGGGAATCCGAGTACGAGGAATCCGTCTACACGCGCGCCAGGAAACTCGCCGCCGCAGGGAATCTGCTCGGCGCGGTATCCCTGCTTACCGACGCACTGCAGAAGCTGCCCCACAGCATGCTGCTGCATACCCTGCGTACCGACCTCGAGGCGAAGCGGGAACAGCAGGTGAAACTCAACGAGCGCAACATGCTGCTGACCCGCGCCCGGTTCCTGCTCGAACAGCGCGCACTGTACGAGAAGCAAGCCAGACTGCAACCGCCCGACTACAACCAGAAACGGGAATACTCGCGCCAGCAGGATGAATCGAAAGTGATCGCAGGGCGACTGGTCGAACACGCCGGCGACGCGCTGCGGCGATCCGACACCGCGGCTGCCAAGAAGTGCCTGCAGGTGGCCCAGCAGCTCGGCCCGTCGGAACAGGCCGCCGGCATGCTTGCCGACCTGCTGAACCAGGAACAGGCCGCGCAGGCCTCGAAACAGCAGGCCGTGATCAAGCAACAGGCGATCATCCAGCGCAACAGGACCCGCACCGAGAAAAAGGAAACCCGCCAGATTCTCGAAGCCACCCAGCAGGCCATCGAGCAGCACAAGCTGCAGGACGCCCAGGCTGCCCTGGCCAGGCTGCCCGCCTCGTCCACCAGGGACAGTAACGTGGTCGAACTGCAGGGTAATCTCGACCAGGCCGTTTCGAGCCGCGTGCATGACCTGACGCTGGCCGGGGATTCGCAGTACCGTGCCGAACGGATTCTGCCCGCACTGAAGGCCTGGAAGGCGGCACTGGCGCTCGATCCCGACAATCAGGAGCTCGTCAAGCGCATTGACCGTGCCAACCGGGTGCTGAGCAACCTCGAGGAGCTGCGGCGCCAGCAGAAGTAGGCGGCCACGGCTGCCTGCTCAGGACCGGATGACCTCCAGGCGTTCCACCTTCGTGTAGCCGCGTGCAAGCCTGTGGCCACGCCGGCCGCGCTCGCCGGCGTACTCGTCCACCTCGTCCGCACTCATCGTCTTGTACTTTTTCCCGGCATGCACGACGAGCTTTTCGCCGTCCTGGATGCAGTCGATGGCTGCCACGATTTCCTCACGGCTCTGCAGCTTCGCACCCGGGATGCTGATGATCCGGTTGCCCTTGCCGCGCGACAGTTGCGGGATGTCGGCCAGCGGCACCACCAGCATGTAGCCCTCCGTGGTGGCCGCCACCACCCAGTCATCCTCGGTGCTGCGCACCGCCACTGGTGGCAGCACGCCCGCACCCCTGGGCACCGACAGCGTAGCCTTGCCGGCCTTGTTGCGGGTGATCGTATCGGCCAGCTTCACCACGAAGCCGTATCCGGCATCACTGGCCAGCAGGAACCGCTGCTCCGGGTCCCCCATCATCACCCCGCAAAAGCGTGCCCCGTCCGCCGGCTTGAGCCGGCCGCTGAGCGGTTCGCCCTGCCCGCGTGCACCCGGCAACGTATGCACCGGCAGCGCGTAGGTCCGGCCGCAGGAATCGATGAACACCGCCACCTGGTTGCTGCGGCCGCGCGCCGCCATCAGCAGCCCGTCGCCGGCCTTGTAACTCATCTCCTCCGGGTTGATCTCGTGGCCCTTGGCCACGCGCACCCAGCCGTTTATCGACAGCACCACGGTCACCGCCTCGCTCGGCAGCAAGGCGGTCTCGTCCATGACCACGGCAGGCGCGCGTTCGATCAGGCGCGAACGCCGCTCGTCACCGTAGGTATCCATGTCCGCGCGCAGTTCCTTCTTGATCAGCGTCTTCAGGCGCGCGGGCGAACCGAGCAGCGCCACCAGCCCGGCATGCTCCCGGGTCAGCGCATCCTGCTCGCCACGGATCTTCATTTCCTCGAGCCGCGCAAGCTGGCGCAGACGGGTATCCAGGATATAGTTGACCTGCTCATCCGTCAGCCGGAAGCGTTCCATCAGCACGCGCTTTGGCTGGTCCTCGGTGCGGATGATATGAATGACCTCGTCGAGATTGAGGAAAGCGATCAGCAGGCCTTCCAGCAGGTGCAGGCGGGCGCTGACCTTGTCGAGACGATGCTGCAGGCGGCGGGTGACCGTGCTCTTTCTGTACTCCAGCCATTCCTCAAGAATACCACGCAAGCTCTTGATTTTCGGTCTTCCGTCCAGGCCGATCAGGTTCAGGTTGATGCGCGCGGTACGCTCCAGACCGGTGCACGAGAACAGGTGCGACATGAGTGCCGCGCTGTCCATGCGGTTCGAGCGCGGCACGATCACCAGGCGGGTCGGATTCTCGTGATCGGACTCGTCGCGCAGGTCCTCGATCATGGGCAGCTTTTTCGCATTCATCAGCGCGGCGATCTGTTCCAGCACCTTGCTGCCGGAAGTCTGGTAGGGCAGCGCGGTGATCACGATCTCGCCATTCTCGACCTCGTAACAGGCGCGCATGCGCACGCTGCCATACCCGGTCCGGTATGCCTCGACCAGCTCCGCACGCGGGGTGATGATCTCGGCCCCGGTCGGGAAATCCGGTCCCTGTACGACCGTACACAGGTCTTCCAGGGTGCTCCCTGGCTTGTCGAGCAGCAGAATGGCCGCCTCCGTGATCTCACGCAGGTTGTGCGGCGGGATGTCCGTGGCCATGCCCACCGCGATGCCGGCCGCGCCGTTCAGCAGCACGTTGGGCAGGCGCGCCGGCAGCAGTGCCGGCTCGTCCAGCGTGCCATCGAAATTCGGTACCCAGTCGACCGTGCCCTGCCCCAGCTCGGCCAGCAGGGTCTCGGCATAGGGCGCCAGCCGGGCCTCCGTGTAACGCATGGCGGCGAACGACTTCGGGTCATCGGGCGAACCCCAGTTGCCCTGCCCGTCGATCAGCGGGTAGCGCGTGGTGAATTCCTGTGCCAGATGCACCATGGCTTCGTAGCAGGCCGAGTCCCCGTGCGGGTGGAACTTGCCAAGCACGTCACCGACGGTGCGTGCCGATTTCTTGTACTTGGCACTGGCGGCCAGCCCGAGTTCGGACATGGCATAGATGATGCGCCGCTGCACCGGCTTGAGCCCGTCACCGATATGCGGCAGCGCGCGATCAAGAATGACGTACATGGAATAGTCCAGGTAAGCCTTCTCGGTAAAGGTCTTCAGCGGCAGCCGTTCGATGCCTTCGTAGTCGAGTTCGAGAGTTTCCATGGGGTTGAACCTGTATTCAATCTACACCTGGTTGTTCAATGGCCACGCAAGAACCCGGCAAGATCAATACCCTGTCCTTTCGTTCCCATATATTCCCGCCGTCACGACGAGGTGTCGGCGACCGTGATGCCAATCGGGGACAGACCAGGTATTTTTCAGGGTGAAAAACGTGGTCTGTCCCCACCCGGATTGTCCGTGTAACCGTTCAGATCTCGGCCAGGTTGCCGCGGGTTTCCAGCCACTCGCGCCGGTCGGGCGCGCGCTTGCGCGCCAGCAGCATGTCCATGATGCCGTGCGTGTCGTCGCTGACATCGACGGTCAGCTGGACCAGCCGGCGGGTGTCCGGTGCGATGGTGGTTTCACGCAGCTGCATCGGGTTCATCTCGCCCAGCCCCTTGAAACGCTGCACGGTCACCTTGCCCTTCAGCTTCTCGGCGGCGATGCGATCCAGCACACCCTGCTTCTCGGCGTCGTCGAGCGCATAGAACACCTCCTTGCCGGCATCGACACGATACAGCGGCGGCATCGCGACGTAGACGTGCCCGGACTCGACCAGCGCACGGAAGTGACGCAGGAACAGCGCGCACAGCAGCGTGGCGATGTGCGCCCCGTCGGAGTCGGCGTCGGCAAGGATACAGATGCGGTTGTAGCGCAGGCCGTCGAGGCGGTTACTGCCCGGCTCCACGCCGATGGCCACCGAGATATCATGCACTTCCTGTGAGGCCAGCACCTCGGCAGAATCGACCTCCCAGGTGTTCAGTATCTTGCCCCGCAGCGGCATGATGGCCTGGAAGGTGCGGTCACGGGCCTGCTTGGCAGAGCCGCCGGCGGAATCACCTTCCACCAGGAACAGCTCGGTGCGCTCGCTGTCGGTGGAGGTGCAGTCGGCCAGCTTGCCGGGCAGGGCCGGCCCGGCGGTGACCTTCTTGCGCACCACCTTCTTGCCGGCGCGCAGGCGGTGCTGCGCGTTCTCGATGGCCAGCCAGGCGATCTTTTCGCCCATTTCGGGGTGATGGTTCAGCCACAGGCCGAAGGCATCACGCACCACGCCGGAGACGAAGGTGGCGCACTCGCGCGAGGACAGGCGCTCCTTGGTCTGGCCGCTGAACTGGGGATCCGCCAGCTTCACCGACAGGATGTAGCAGCAGCGATCCCAGACGTCTTCCGGCGCAAGCTTGACCCCGCGCGGCAACAGGTTGCGGAACTCGCAGAATTCCCGCACCGCCTCGGTAAGTCCGGTACGCAGGCCATTGACGTGGGTCCCGCCCTGGGTGGTCGGGATCAGGTTGACGTAGCTTTCCGCCACCATCTCGCCGCCCTGCGGCAGCCAGGACAGCGCCCATTCGGCGGCCTCGGTATGCCCTTCCATCTTCCCGGTAAACGGTTCCTCCGGGAACGTGTCCACATCACCGAGCGCACCCTGCAGGTAATCGCGCAGCCCGTCGGCGTAGCACCATTCCTCGCGCTCGTTGCTGGCCTCGTTGAACAGGCTGACCTGCAGGCCGGGACACAGGACCGCCTTGGCGCGCAATACATGGCGCAGCCGCGAGAGCGAGAATGTTACCGAGTCGAAATATTTTTCGTCCGGCCAGAAGCGCACGGTGGTGCCGGTATTCTGCCGCCCGACCTTGCCGACCTCTTCCAGATCGGAGGTCTTCGCGCCGCTGGCGAACGCCATGTTGTATTCCCGCCCGCCGCGTTTCACCCACACTTCCAGGTGTTTCGACAATGCGTTGACCACGGAAACGCCCACGCCGTGCAGGCCGCCGGAAAACCGGTAGTTGCTGGCGGAAAACTTGCCGCCGGCATGCAGTCTGGTGAGGATCACCTCGATACCGGGCACTTTCTCGACCGGGTGCAGATCCACCGGCATGCCGCGACCGTCATCGGCCACCTGCAACGACCCGTCCCGGAACACCGTGACATCGACCCGCTGCGCGTGCCCGGCCATGGCCTCGTCGATGCTGTTGTCGATGACTTCCTGGGCGAGGTGGTTGGGCCGCGTGGTGTCGGTATACATCCCCGGGCGTTTACGTACGGGTTCCAGCCCGCTGAGCACCTCGATGGCGGAGGCGTCGTACACCGCACTCATGCTGTTTCCTGCTGCCGTACTGTCACGCCTGTCAGTCTCCGAATCCCGAACGTGAGCTGCGCAACCGGCGCAGGATCCGCTGCGCCGGGCCGTAGGGCTCGACGGGATTGCACATATAGTGGAAGTACAGGTCCTTGCGGTAACTCCCGTCACCGTACTCGGGCAGGCGCTGCCACCCACCCGCCTTCAGCTCGTGCCATTTTCCGGCGTTGCCGTAGGCAAGGCGCCGGTAGCGTTGCGCCCCGCAATGCAGCCCTTCGTAGGTGACATTGCGGACACCCGAAGCGGACACCTGTACCGTGGTGAAGCGTACCACCCCGTCCTTGCCGGCGGTCAGCGAACCCGGATCGATGTAGGTCCGGAAGCCCGGCGTATTCACATCGAGCTCCAGCAGCTTGCCGGCCGCGGGATAGGCCGGCAGCGCTAGCGCCTGTTCCTTCCACACCGAGGGCTGTTCCGGTGGCAGCGTTGCCTGCACGGGCCCGTCCTCGCGCGGCAGGCCGGCGCCGGCGCCCGGCGCCGGCCAGCACAGGGTCAACCCGGCACAGCAGCCGCACAATGTACGGATGAAGAGACGCAACGGTGGATTCATGGGAAGCGCAGTGTAAAGAAAAATTGCGGCAGCGCCAATCACGACCGGCGGTCGCCCTAACCGGCCTTGTGACAGCATGGCCCGGCCGCACGGGAAGGCGGCGGGAAGGGGAATCCGTGCGGCTCGGGTGCGAATCAGTCCAGGTCGGCGGTCAGCGCCATGCGGACCGGGTCGGTGACCGGCTCCATCTCGTGTCGGTAATGGCGGTGATCGATACCGACCGACAGGGAAGCGCCCCGGTGCGCGGCCTCCACCATCGGCGCCGTCAGTTCAAAGCGCAGAAAGTGTACCGAGGAAGTCTTGTCCTGCGTGGAACGGTCCAGGTCCTCGTCGGCAATGGCATGGACCGCCTCGAAGCCGTCCACCCGGACCCACACGCAGTCCTCGATCCCGACCAGTTCGGCGAGCAGTGCACGCCGGCGCTCCACGTCCGGTTCCTCGAGCATGAACGTGGCCTTCCAGTTGTGCCCGTCCGGGATCAGGGGGTTGTAGGCATCCAGTTCATCCTGGATGCCGGCCGGCTCGAAAATGCGCTCGGCCCGCAGCATTTCCTGGACCTGGTACTGGATGGTGACACGGTCCTCGAAGTACAGCGTGGCCGACGGCCCGATGTGCACCATGCGGTCCTTCTTGTGCGCCATCACCTGCGCACGGAAGTCGGCCCGCCGGACCGCGTAGTCCTCGAGCGTGAACAAATCCTGGCGAGTCAGTTTCTTCATGTTCAGATACCGTAGGCCATGCGCAGCAGGGTCAGGGGATGCACCGGTGCCTTGCCGCTTTCCATGCCGTTCGCGATCTGGTGGCCGGCCATCGGACAGTCGCTGCTGTAGTGTGTAGCGCCGGCACGCAGCACCCGGTTCACCACCGGACGGCAGATCTTCATCGAGGTTTCGTGGTATTCGCGCTTCACCGCATAGGTACCGTCGTGGCCGGAACAGCGTTCAATCGCATCCACGGTAGTACCCGGAATCAGTTGCAGCAGGTCACGGGTCTTCATGCCGATGTTCTGCACGCGCAGGTGACAGGCGACGTGATAGGCAACACTGCCGAGCGTGTCCCTGAAATCGGTCTTCAGCAGGCCGTGCCTGTGGCGCAGCATCAGGTACTCGAACGGGTCGTAGATCGCATCCCGCACGCGTGCGACGTCGGCGTCGTCCGGAAACATCAGCGGTAGCTCCTGCTTGAACATCAGGACGCACGACGGTACCGGTGCCACGATGTCCCAGCCTTCGTCCACCAGCCGCAGCAGGGCCGGGATATTGGCAGCGCGCGCCGCCTGCACCGCGTCCAGGTCACCCAGTTCCAGCCTGGGCATGCCGCAACAGCGTTCCGTGCCGGCGAGTGTCAGCGGGATTTCGTTGTGCGCGAACACCGCCGCCAGGTCCTCGCCGATACCCGGCTCGTTGTAGTTGCCGTAGCAGGTCGCGAACAGCACCACCTTGCCGCTGGTCGGACCGGCCGGCGTTGCGCCGGTCCCCGACTGGCGGGGGAGGCGCTTGCGCAAGGTGCGGCTGTGGTATTCCGGTACCCGGGCATCCGGGTGCACGCCCAGGGTCATGTCCAGCAGCCTGCGCCCGGTCTTGCTGCGGTTGCTGAGATTGACGAACCGGTTGATGACCGGGATACCGGCCAGCCGGCCCACCGTGTCGGTGGCCGCCAGGATGCGGTCCCGACCCCGCACCCTGCCCTGGCGGAACCGTACCGCCTTGGCGCGCAGCATGAGGTGGGGAAAGTCGACATTCCATTCGTGGGGAGGCACGTACGGACACTTGGTCATGTAGCACATGTCGCACAGGTAGCAGTGGTCCACGACTTTCCAGTACACCTCGCGCGGCACGCCATCCAGTTCCATGGTGTCCGACTCGTCGATGGCGTCGAACAGCACCGGGAAGGCATTGCACAGGCTGAAACAGCGCCGGCAGCCATGGCAGATATCGAATACCCGCTCCAGCTCCGCAAACAGGTTCTGTTCGTCGTAGAACTGCGGACTCTTCCAGTCCAGCGCGTGGCGGGTGGGTGCCTCCAGGCTCCCTTCGCGCGTGCCTTCCGTATTCGATCCCATGCTGCGTATTCCTCGGGTTCCGGGCCGTGTGGTTTCCCGCCATCCTGCGTGCAACGGGGCCGATTGCGCGGCCCCGTGCACTGACACCTCGGTGAGCCTGTTCAGTCTTCCAGGGCATCCAGCGCCTTCTGGAAGCGGTTCGCGTGCGAGCGTTCGGCCTTGGCCAGCGTCTCGAACCAGTCGGCAATTTCGTCGAAGCCTTCGTCACGGGCGGACTTTGCCATACCCGGATACATGTCGGTGTATTCGTGGGTTTCACCGGCGATCGCGGCCTTCAGGTTGTTGGAGGTGGCGCCGATCGGCAGGCCGGTCGCCGGGTCGCCGACCGCTTCCAGGTATTCCAGGTGGCCATGGGCGTGACCGGTCTCGCCTTCCGCCGTCGAGCGGAATACCGCCGCCACGTCGTTGTAGCCTTCCACGTCGGCCTTGGCCGCGAAATACAGGTAGCGGCGGTTGGCCTGGGACTCACCTGCAAACGCGTCCTTGAGATTCTGTTCGGTTGAACTGCCTTTGAGATCCATGATCGTTCCTCTGTCTTTGTGCGGTAGGTATTGAAGGGGGGGACTGCCTCACATTTAGACACTGTCTACATGTGCCTGCGACCTTACTCCCGCCCCCGATTTGCGTCAAGCGGCGCCGCCTGCGGGCCTTCATTGACCCCCGTCGGGGCGGTGTTGTACCGTAGGCGGAATTTCTCGAATATTCAAGCTTATGACCAGAAAAAAGCCCGCCACTCCGGGATTTGAACAGGCCCTGCAGGAACTCGAACGACTGGTCGAGAAGATGGAACAGGGCGAGCTCAGCCTGGAAGACTCGCTGCAACATTTCGAGCAGGGAATCCGGCTCTCCCGCACCTGCCAGCAGGCCCTGCGGGAGGCCGAGCAGAAGGTCGAAATCCTGTTGCGCAAGAACGAACAGGAAGAAGTCGTCCCGTTCAGCGACGAAGATGCCTGACGACAGCCTCCCGGCCTTCCTCGCGGACAGCTGTGCCCGGCTGGACAGCTGCCTCGAACAGTGGCTCCCGCCCGCCAGCACCCATCCCGCCAGGCTGCACGAGGCCATGCGCTACAGTGCACTGGGCGGCGGCAAGCGGATCCGCCCTGCCCTGGTGTATGCCAGTGGCCGGGCGGCCGGAGCGCCTGCGGTCCTGCTGGACGCACCGGCGGTGGCGGTGGAACTGATTCATGCCTATTCCCTGATCCACGACGACCTGCCGGCCATGGACGACGACGACCTGCGCCGTGGCAAGCCAAGCTGTCACCGCGCCTTCGACGAGGCCACGGCCATCCTGGCCGGTGATGCCCTGCAATCACTGGCCTTCCATCTCCTCGCCCGCCATACCTCGCCCCGGCTGGACACAGGCGTGCGCCTGCAGATGCTGGAACGCCTGGCCAGCGCGGCCGGTTCGCGCGGCATGGCCGGCGGGCAGGCCATCGACCTGGCCTCGACCGGCCGGCACCTGAACAGCGCCGAACTGGAAGACATGCATATCCACAAGACCGGCGCCCTGGTCCGGGTCAGCGTCGTGCTGGGCGCGCTGTGCGGCCCGGCCACCACCGCCGCACAACTCGAACAACTGGACCATTACGCAAAGTGCATCGGGCTGGCCTTCCAGATCCGCGACGATATCCTGGACGTCGAGGGGGAGGTGCACGCGCTGGGCAAGCACACCGGCATGGACCGTACCCGCGAGAAATCCACCTATCCGTCCCTGCTCGGGCTGGAGAGTGCACGCCAGCGCGCCCGCGAACTGCACGAGGAGGCCCTCGACAGCCTGTCCGGGTTCGACCAGGGCGCCGACCCCCTGCGCCGGATATCCCTGTATATCATTGAAAGGGAAAGATAAAGCACCAGCACCACTGGCAGCGGTTCGCGCACTGCGCTAGTATCCGGGGCAACCGCACGGGCCTTCACCGGTTCCCTGCCTTGCCCGGATAGCCCTTTGGGGGATGGGCAGTCCCGCAGCCGGCAGGTACGCTGAAGAATTTGATAACCTCGCGGGCCGATCGCCTGCAACCAACCGGATGACAAGGCAATGAAATCGACCAAATCGGCACACAGCACCGGCGACGTGATGGCTGATGTGCAAAGCAACCTCGACACGCGCCGGCTGCCCATCGACAAGGTGGGCATCAAGGACATTCGTCACCCCATCCGCGTGCGCGACCGTACCGGCCGTGAGCAGCACACCATCGCCAACTTCAACATGTACGTGAACCTGCCGCACAACTTCAAGGGCACGCACATGTCGCGTTTCGTGGAGATCCTCAACCTGCACGAATACGAGATCACGATCGAATCGTTCCGCCAGATGCTGCGCGAGATGGCCGACCGGCTGGAGGCGGAAGCCGGCCACATCGAGATGAACTTCAGCTATTTCATCAACAAGTCGGCACCGGTGTCCGGGGTACAGAGCCTGCTGGACTATGACGTCACGCTGATCGGCGAAATCACCGACGGCATGCCGAAGCTGAACATCAAGGTTGTCGTTCCGGTCACCAGCCTGTGTCCCTGCTCGAAGAAGATTTCCGCCTATGGCGCCCACAACCAGCGCTCCCACGTGACGATCAACGCGTGCACCAACGGCTTTGTCTGGATCGAGGATCTGATCGAACTGGTCGAGCGCGAGGCTTCCTGCGAGCTGTACGGCCTGCTCAAGCGGCCGGACGAGAAATACGTGACCGAAAAGGCCTACAACAACCCCAAGTTCGTGGAAGACGTGGTGCGTGATGTCGCCACCCGCCTGAACGCGGACAACCGCGTCGAGGCCTACACGGTGGAAGCGGAGAATTTCGAGTCGATCCACAACCACTCCGCCTATGCCATGATCCGGCACGTCAAGGACGAGTCCTAGGACTGTCCGGCTGCATGCTCCAGGAGAACTGCGCGTTGGTACCAACAACACCCGCCGGCTGACGACCCGGCATTCCCCCTGACCCCACCGATGGGCCCGTGATGAAACCCCTGTATGTCTTTCGTCATATCGGCTGCGAAGGTCCCGGCTACCTCGGCAGCGTGCTGGAGCAACGCGGCATTCCGTTCCGGATGGTCTGCGTCGACCACGACGATCCGGTTCCCGCCACCCTGCCCGACTGCGCCGGGCTGGTGTTCATGGGCGGACCGATGAGCGTGAACGATGACCTGCCGTGGATCGGGCAGGAGCTGAACCTGATCCGCCTGGCCCAGGCCGCCGGCGTACCGGTGCTGGGCCATTGCCTCGGCGGCCAGCTCATCAGCAAGGCGCTGGGCGGCACGGTGACACGTAACCCGGTCAAGGAGATCGGCTGGCTGCCGGTGTGCAAGACGGCAGGGGCCCAGGCCCGGCGCTGGCTGGAAGGGTTGCCGGACCGGATGACCCTGTTTCACTGGCACGGCGAGACCTTCTCCATCCCGGAGGGTGCGGAACGCATCCTGGAAAGCGAGCATTGCGCGAACCAGGGCTTCGTGACCGGCAACACCCTGGCGCTGCAGTGTCACGTCGAGCTGACCGCGCCGATGGTCGGTGTCTGGTCCGAGCTGTACTCGGAGGAAATCGCCGAACCCGACGCCACCATCCAGTCCCGCTGGGAAATGACCGAGAACCTCGAGGCCCGGATCGAGGCGGCCCAACGGGTGGCGGACACCATCTATGCAAGGTGGCTGGAAAGGGTACTCAAGCAGCCGCTGAGCTGAATGGCACCCGCTTCCGCCCGGCCCGCCTGGCGGTGCGCAACCGGCGCAGGGTGTCGGGCGCACCTGCTGCGGTTACCCGTCGACAACCTCACGCACCCGCCGCAATCCCGGGGCGTGTCACGCCGGCAGCAGCCGGATGGCAACCTGCAACACCACCGCAGCGCACACCCCGGCCAGCAGGTCGTCCAGCATGATGCCGAATCCGCCCTGTACCTGCCGGTCGCACCAGCGGATCGGCCAGGGTTTCAGGATATCGAACAGGCGAAACAGCACGAAGCCGAGGCCGATCCAGACCCAGCCCGGCGGGGCCAGCGTCATGGTCACCAGGTAACCGACGATCTCGTCCCAGACGATCCCGGGATGATCGTGCACACCGAGTCGTCCGGCCGCATGGGCACAGATCCCGATGCCGGCCAGGAACAGCAGCACGACCAGCAGCAGGTAATACAGCGGCGGCAGTGGAGCGGCCAGCAGGTACAGCGGGATGGCGGCCAGCGTTCCGGCCGTGCCGGGCGCACGCGGCACCAGACCGCTGCCGAAACCGAGCGCGAGCAAGTCCAGCGGATGCAGCAACAGGCGCGGGGGGATCGCGTCAGTCATCCGGATCCTCCCGGAAATGGACATAGCCGGTGGCCGCCGGCTGGTACGGTTCCCCGCCGGCGCGGACACAGCGGATGCCCGGCGTGGCCTCGATGGTCCCGATGGCCGTGTAGCGGCAATCGAACCGGCCCAGGGACTGCTCCAGTGCCGCGCAGTGCTCCGGCGGCACCGTGAAACACAGTTCGTAGTCATCCCCGGCCGCCAGCGGCAGCTCGTAGTACAACGGGCTGCGGCCGATCCCGGGGGCATCGATCACTTCCAGGAAGGCCGGGGAACGCGGCAGGGCGTCGACCTCGATGACGGCGCCCAGCGCATCCGTCTCCAGCAGGTGCCCCAGGTCGGCCAGCAGTCCGTCGGAAATATCGATGGCCGCGGAAGCCAGGCCGTGCAGCGCAACCCCGATCCCGACCCGGGGCTGCGGAAACTCGAAACGCGCGCGCAGCGCGCTGCCAGCGACCTGCCGCAGGTGCAACGCCAGGCCGGCGTCCCCGAGCGTACCGGTCACGTACACACGGTCCCCGGGCCGGGCACCGCTTCGGCGCAGGGCGGTGCCGTGCGGCAGCAGGCCATGCGCCTGCACGGTGACCGACAGGGGACCACGCGTGGTATCACCGCCGACCAGTTGCACGTTGTACTGCGTGGCCAGCGCGAAAAAACCGCGCGCGAACTCATCCAGCCAGTGATCATCACGGGCGGGCAGCGTCAGCGCCAGGGTCGCCCAGGCCGGCTCCGCGCCCATGGCGGCGAGATCGCTGAGGTTGACGGCCAGCGCCTTGTGGCCGATGGCGGCCGGCGGCGTCTGCTCCGGAAAATGCACGCCGGCGACGAGTGTGTCCATGCACACGGCCAGGTCGGCCAGGCTGCCGACCCGCAGCAGCGCCGCGTCATCGCCCACCCCGAGGAGCACGTCGCTGCGCGCCACCGCTTGCTGCGTGAAATAGCGCCGGATGAGGTCGAACTCGTCGCCGGACATGGGCGCAGACACGGGGCGTCAGTGGCCCGACCGCCTGCCCGCTTTCCCGTACTCGAGCGGGCGCAGTTCCTGCGCGAGCCGGTCGAGCACGCCGTTCACGAACGTGTGTCCCTGCTCCGCCCCGAACTTCTTGGCCAGTTGCACCGCCTCATTGAGCACCACGCGATAGGGAATATCGGAACGGGACAGCAACTCCCACGCGCCGATACGCAGGATGGCGCGTTCCACCGGATCCAGCCGGCCCGGTGGCAGGTCGACGTAGCGGCCGATCCGCGTGTCGAGTTCGGCCATGTGCAGGGTCACCTGATTGAACAGCTCGACGAAATACTCACGATCGGCCGCGGAGAAATCCTCGTGTTCCAGGAACTGGTTGCGAATCTCGTGCAATTCGGTACCCGACAGGTCGCGCTGGTACAGCGCCTGCATGGCGAAGCGGCGCGCCCGGCTGCGCGCATGGGCGGGGTGCGGCAGGTTCATCCCGGTGCTAGGTCTCCAGGTTGCGCAGCAGACTGATCATCTCGATCGTGGACAGCGCCGCCTCGGCACCCTTGTTGCCGGCCTTGGTGCCGGCACGCTCGACGGCCTGCTCGATCGTGTCCACGGTCAGTACGCCGAAGGCTACCGGGATATCGTATTTCATCTGCACCATGGACAGTCCCTTCGTGCATTCGCCGGCCACGTACTCGAAGTGTGGCGTACCGCCCCGGATCACGGCACCGAGCGCGATGATCGCATCGCAGCGCTTGCTGGCCGCGAGGCGCTGGGCCACGAAGGGAATTTCCCAGGCGCCCGGCACGCGCACGATCTGCAGGTCACGATCGTCCGCGCCGTGGCGCTTGAGCGTATCGAGGGCCCCGGCCAGCAGGCTCTCCACCACGAAACTGTTGAAGCGCGAGACCAGCAGGGCAATGCGTGCATCCCGCACCACCAGGTCGCCTTCCTTTACTGTGATGTCATGCATGTTTCCATTCCTTCCCGGAAGATCCGGTCCATTGTAGGAGCGGACGCCGTCCGCGAACAGTCAGGCCCGCTGGTCATGACACGTAATCGACGACTTCCAGCCCGAAACCGGCGATACCGTGCACGATCTTCGGCGCGCTCATGACACGCATGCGGCGCACACCGAGGTCGGCCAGGATCTGTGCGCCGATCCCGTAGGTGCGCAGTTCGTCCGGCTTGCCCGCGGCGGGGGACGGTGCACTGGCCGGCGGGACATGGTAACCGCGGATCTGTTCGATCAGCACGTCGGCCGGCTCGTTGGGGCGCAGGATCACGACCACGCCGCGGCCTTCCTGCGCGACGCGCCGCAGGGCGTCGCGCAACGGCCAGTGCTGTCCCCCGGTATGGATGCCGACCAGGTCACTCAGGGTATCGTGCAACTGCACGCGCACCAGCGTCGGCTGGTCGGGGTCGATCTCGCCCATCACCAGCGCCAGGTGCACGGCGCCGTCGATCGCGTCGTGATAGGCGTGGATGAGGAAGTCCCCGTACTCCGTGGCAATACGCCGCTGCGCGGCACGGGTGACGGTCTTTTCGTTCTCGATCCGGTAGCGGATGAGCTCCTCGATGGTGCCCATCCTGAGCTCGTGCTTTTGCGCGTAGGCCTCCAGGTCGGGGCGCCGCGCCATGCTGCCGTCCTCTTTCAGGATCTCGACGATCACGGCCGCCGGCTCCAGACCGGCCAGCCGCGCCAGGTCGCAGCCGGCCTCGGTATGCCCGGCACGCGTCAGTACACCGCCGGGTTGCGCCATGAGCGGGAAGATGTGTCCCGGCTGCACGAGGTCGCTGGGCCCGGCGTTGGGCGCCACGGCGGCCTGCACGGTGCGCGCACGGTCGTGCGCGGAGATGCCGGTGGTCACGCCCTGCGCGGCCTCGATGGACAGGGTGAAGTTGGTCGAGTGCAGCGAGGCGTTGCCCTGCACCATCAACGGCAGGGCGAGCTGGGCACAACGCTCGCGCGTCAGTGTCAGGCAGATCAGGCCGCGCCCGTGACTGGCCATGAAGTTGATGTCTTCCGGCCGCACCATGGACGCCGCCATGACGAGATCGCCCTCGTTCTCGCGATCCTCGTCATCCAGCAGGATCACCATGCGCCCGGCACGGATATCCTCGATGATCTCCTCTATGGTGTTCAATGACATACAATCACAACTTCAAAAACATTCTCGCCCGTGGCCGGTCATTATCCACGATTCAGGCGTCGCCGTCGCCCGCCGTGCCGAAGCCGTACGCCGCCAGTTGCCCGCGGGTCAGTCCGGCCGCGCCCGGCTGCGCGGCCGCCTCGCCCTGCAGCAGGCGCTCCAGGTAACGTGCCAGCAGGTCGACTTCCAGGTTGACGCGGCGGCCGGGCCGCCAGCCGTCCAGCGTGGTTTCGCTCAGGGTGTGCGGCACGATGTTGAGTTCGAAGGCGGCCCCGTTGACCGCATTCACGGTCAGGCTGACGCCGTCCGCGCAGATCGACCCCTTCACCGCGATGTAGCGCGCCAGGGCATCCGGGGCACGCACGGTGAAGCGCACCGAGCGGCTGTCCGCGTCGCGTGCCGTGACTTCGCCCACGCCATCGACGTGCCCGCTGACCAGGTGGCCACCGAGGCGCGTGGCCAGCGTCAGGGCCTTTTCGAGATTGACCCGGTCGCGGACCGCGAGCGCACCGAGCGTGGTCAGGCGCAGGGTCTCGCCGGACACGTCGGCCACGAATGCCTGCGCAGTCTTTTCCACCACGGTCAGGCACACCCCGCTGACCGCGATACTGTCGCCGGGCGCCACATCGTCGAGCGGCAGGGTGCCGGCCTGCACGGTGAGGCGCAGGTCGCCGCCGCGCGGCTCCAGCCGCGCGATGTGACCCACTGCCTGGATGATCCCGGTAAACATCGCATCGCTCCTCACTGTGAGGTCCTGGGTACGGCCGTAATCCGCCAGTCGCTGCCGACGGCGCGGACATCCCGGATCGTCAGGCCGACGCGCTGTTCCATGCGCGCCAGCCCCGGCAAGTGAAACAGCCCGCGGGCCCCGTCGCCCATCAGGTGCGGTGCCAGATACAGCACCAGCTCGTCGACCAGGCCGGCCGCGAGCAGGGCACCGTTGAGCGTCGCACCCGCCTCGACCTGTATCTCGTTCATGCCCAGCTCGCCGAGATGGCGCAGCGCCGCGGCGAGATCGAGCCGCTCCCCGGCCAGCGGCAGCACCATGACCGCCACACGCTCGCGCTGCAGCGCCACGGCCCGTGCCCCGTCGTGGCTGCCGGTCAGGATCCGCGTCGCGCCCGGCAGGTCGAGCAGGCGCGCCGTCGGCGGCATGCGCAGCCGGCTGTCCAGGATCACCCGCAACGGCTGGCGCGGTACGGGCAGGTCATCCAGCCGTACCGTCAGCGCCGGATCGTCCGCCAGCACGGTATCGATCCCGGTCAGGATGGCGGAACTGCGCGCGCGCAGGCGCTGCACGTCGGCACGCGCGGACGGACCGGTGATCCACTGGCTCTCGCCGCTCGCCATCGCGGTACGTCCGTCCAGGCTCTGCGCCAGCTTGACGCGCACCCAGGGCAGGCCGGTGCGCATGCGTTTGACGAAGCCGGGATTGAGCTGTTCCGCCTGCGCACCCAGCACGCCTGTGCTCACCTCGATACCCGCCGTGCGCAGGGCCTGCAGGCCCTGGCCGGCCACCAGCGGGTTGGGGTCTTCCATCGCCACCACCACGCGCGCCACCCCGGCGGCAATCAGCGCGGCGCTGCACGGTGGGGTCCGGCCGTGGTAGCAGCACGGCTCCAGGGTGATGTAGGCCGTGGCTCCGCGGGCGGCAGCGCCGGCCTGTTGCAGGGCATGAATCTCGGCGTGCGGCGACCCGGCCCGCTCGTGCCAGCCCTCCCCGAGCGTCACCTCACCCCGGGCCAGCACACAGCCCACGCGGGGATTCGGGTCGGTGCTGTACAGGCCGCGCCGGGCCAGTGCCAGCGCGCGAGCCATGAACGCATGATCGGTGGCAGCAGACATGGTTCGATCCGGGGTCGGGCGGCGGCCGGTGGCACCGGCGCTCAGTCTTCCGGCAACAGCGGGATCTGGTTCTTGCGGTCTTCCGCGCTCGGCTCGCTTTCCAGGCGTTCGATCTCCTCGCGGAAGGCGTTGACGTCCTCGAAACTGCGATACACCGAGGCGAAGCGCACGTAGGCGACCTGGTCCAGCGCCCGTAGTTCGTTCATCACCCATTCCCCCAGCTGGCGCGAAGGGATTTCCCGTTCACCACTGGCACGCAAGCGGTGCTGCAGCCGGCTGATCGCCGCGGCGACGCTGTCCGATTCCACCGGGCGCTTTTCCAGTGCCCGCATGATACCGCCGACCAGTTTCTTTTCGTTGAACGGTTCGCGGTCACCGTTGCTCTTGATGATGCGCGGCATGACCAGCTCGGCGAATTCGAAGGTGGTGAAACGCTCGCCGCAGTCCAGACACTCACGCCGGCGCCGCACCTGGGCGCCTTCGCTGGCCAGCCTGGAGTCGATGACCTTGGTATCCGTCTTTCCGCAAAACGGGCAGTACATGAACGCGTTCCGCTCCGCCTACTGCGCCCCGTAGACCGGGAAGCGCCGGCACAGGTCCTGCACCTTGCCGCGCACCGTCTCGCTCACGGCCGGGTTTTCGACGTCATCCAGCACGTCGCACATCCAGCCGGCCAGCTCGCGCGCCTCGTTCACGCCCATGCCGCGCGTGGTCATGGCCGGGGTGCCGACGCGAATCCCGCTGGTTACGAACGGGGACTGCGGATCGTTCGGCACCGCGTTCTTGTTCACGGTGATGTGCGCGGCACCGAGCGCGGCATCGGCCGCCTTGCCGGTCAGCCCCTTGTCGATGAGGTCGACCAGGAACAGGTGGTCATCGGTGCCGCCGGAAACCACGTGGTAGCCACGTTCCAGGAACACCGCCGCCATGGCACGGGCGTTATCCAGCACCTGTTGCTGGTAGACGCGGAAGGCAGGGTCCAGTGCCTCTTTCAGCGCCACTGCCTTGGCCGCGATCACGTGCATCAGCGGGCCGCCCTGGATACCGGGGAACACCATCGAGTTGAGTTTCTTCTCGATCTCCGGGTTGGCCTTCGCCAGGATCAGGCCGCCGCGCGGTCCGCGCAGCGTCTTGTGCGTGGTGGTGGTGGTGATGTCGGCGATCTGCACCGGGCTGGGATACAGGCCCGCGGCGATCAGCCCGGCGACGTGCGCCATGTCCACGAACAGGTACGCGCCGATGCTGTCGGCAAGCGCACGGAAGCGCTGCCAGTCGACCACGCGCGAGTAGGCCGAAAAGCCCGCGACCACCATCTTCGGCCGGTGCTCCCGGGCCAGCGTCTCGGCCTGGTCGTAGTCGATCTCGCCGGTGGCATTGTTCAGCCCGTACTGCACGGCATGGTAGAGCTTGCCGGAAAAGTTCGGCTTGGCACCATGCGTGAGGTGACCGCCGGCATCCAGGCTCATGCCCAGGATGGTATCGCCCGGCTGGAGCAGCGCCATGTAAACGGCGGCATTGGCCTGCGACCCGGAATGGGGCTGCACGTTGGCGTAGTCCGCGCCGAACAGCTGCCTGGCCCGGTCGATCGCCAGCTGTTCGGCGATATCGACAAACTCGCAACCACCGTAGTAGCGCCTGCCCGGGTAGCCCTCGGCGTACTTGTTGGTGAGCACCGAACCCTGCGCTTCCAGCACCCGCGGACTGGCATAATTCTCCGAGGCAATCAGCTCGATGTGGTCTTCCTGGCGGCGTTGCTCGCCCTGGAACGCCGCCCAGAGCTCGTCGTCATAGCCGGCAATATGCATATCTTGATTAAACATATCTATATAACTTTATGAAGTTGGTGAAATTAACCGGAACCCGCGCGCAGCAGATAATAGCCGATCTGGCGGTGCCGCGCTAACCATACCTGCAATCGAGCGCCCGCCGGCCGCAGCCCCGGGCCGGATTGGTCGGAGGAAACGCTTGCGCTACACTGGCCGCTCGCCACCCGCGCGCGCCCGGCACCACGCAGCCGGGACGCGCGGCGCGGTCATCGGGGCAACGGTCCGGGGGAACGTTTCCACATGTGCAGGACCGCTTCATGCTATCTGGCGGTATTGCTGGGCGTGGTGCTGGGCGGCCCGTGTGCCCCGCCGCTATCCGCCGGGCAAGGGGCCGTCCACCACCACGCCGACCATATCGTCAGCCCGGAACGGATCGACGGGGTGCACGTCGTCGATGCCGAGGGGCTGATCGAGCAGGTCATGCACACTCCGTCCCTGGTGCTGGTCGACTCGCGCATCAAGGCGGACCGCCTCGAAGGCTATATCGAAGGATCGATCAGCCTGCCGGACATCGACACCAGTTGCACCTCGCTGGCAAAGGTCATCCCCGGGCTGACCACACCGGTCCTGTTTTACTGTAACGGCATTCGCTGCGGACGCAGCGCCAGGGCCGCCGTGATCGCCCGGGACTGCGGCTACACCAACCTGTACTGGTTCCGCAGGGGCATGGAGGAATGGCAGGAGAAACAATACCCGCTGGTTCAGTGAGTCGCAGGCAGCGCCAGCCACGCTGCCCGCGGCTTGCGTGCGTTCCGGCACGCCGCTTGCCCGCCCCACCCTGCCGCCTATAATGTGCGCCACCGAAGCACTCCCCGGAGCAGTCACCCCATGGCGCAGTATGTCTACACGATGAACCAGGTGGGCAAGGTCGTCCCGCCGAAGCGCAGGATCCTGGACAACATCTCCCTGTCCTTCTTTCCCGGCGCCAAGATCGGCGTACTCGGGCTGAACGGCTCCGGCAAGTCCACCCTGCTGCGCATCATGGCCGGCGTCGACAGCGAGATCGAGGGCGAGGCCCGTCCGCAACCGGGCATCAAGATCGGTTTTCTGCAGCAGGAACCGCCCCTGAACCCGGACAAGGACGTGCGCGGCAATCTCGAGGAAGCGCTGTCGGTGATCACCGAGGCCCAGCAGCAGCTCGACGCCGTATACGCAGCCTACGCCGAACCGGATGCCGATTTCGACGCACTCGCTGCGGAGCAGGCACGCCTGGAAAACATCCTGCAGGCCAGCGACGGACACAATCTCGACCGCAAGCTGGAGGTCGCCGCCGATGCCCTGCGCCTGCCGCCCTGGGACGCGGATGTGACGAAGCTCTCCGGCGGCGAGCGGCGCCGCGTGGCGCTGTGCAAGCTGCTGCTGTCGAGTCCGGACATGCTGCTGCTGGACGAGCCGACCAACCACCTCGACGCGGAGAGCGTCGCCTGGCTGGAACGTTTCCTGGCCGAGTTCCCCGGTACCGTGGTGGCCGTCACCCACGACCGCTACTTCCTCGACAACGTGGCCGGCTGGATCCTGGAACTGGACCGCGGCCACGGCATCCCCTGGCAGGGCAACTACTCGTCCTGGCTGGAGCAGAAGGAACAGCGCCTCGCCGTCGAGGAAAAGCAGGCCACCGCGCGCCGCAAGGCCATGCAGGCCGAACTGGAATGGGTCCGGGCCGGCGCGAAGGGGCGGCACGCCAAGAGCAAGGCGCGCCTCGCCCGCTTCGAGGACCTGGCCTCGCAGGAATCCCAGCAGCGCAACGAGACCAAGCAGCTCTACATCCCGCCGGGACCGCGACTGGGCGATCTGGTGATCGAGGCCACCGGTCTGCGCAAGGGCTTCGGCGACAACCTGCTCTACGAAAACCTGTCCTTCAACCTGCCGCGCGGCGGCATCGTCGGTGTGATCGGACCGAACGGCGCCGGCAAGACCACGCTGTTTCGCATGCTGACCGGCACGGAGCAGCCGGATGCCGGCACGCTGCGCATCGGCGAGACCGTGCAGATCGCCTGTGTCGACCAGAGTCGCGACAGCCTCGCGCCCGGCAAGACCGTCTGGGAAGAAATCTCCGACGGCCAGGACATCCTCACCGTCGGACGGACCGAGCTGAACTCGCGCACCTACGTATCGCGCTTCAACTTCACCGGTAACGATCAGCAGAAGACCGTCGGCACGCTGTCCGGCGGCGAGCGCAACCGTGTGCATCTTGCCAAATTGCTGAAAAGCGGTGGCAACGTGCTGCTGCTCGACGAACCGACCAACGATCTCGACGTGGAAACCCTGCGCGCACTGGAAGAGGCCTTGCTCGACTTCCCCGGTTGTGCTGTAGTGATCTCCCACGATCGCTGGTTCCTGGACCGGATCGCGACACACATACTGGCCTTCGAGGGCGACAGCCAGACCGTGTGGTTCGAAGGCAACTACGCCGACTACGAGGCGGACCGCAAGCGCCGCCTCGGCGCGGACGCCGACCAGCCGCACCGTATCCGGTACAAACGACTGGACAACTGAGTCATGCCACAGAGCCAAGCCGCACCGGACCCCGAGAAGCTGCGCGAGTTCGAGGTGCGCATGCACTACGAAGGCGTGGACGCGTTTGCCGCCGGGCCTTCTCCCTGGGAGCACTGGGAAGATGCCGGCACGCTCGGTACCTGGCGGCGGCTGGACGACAGCCCGCACTACCGGCCACACCGGCACACCCCGCCGGAACGCACCACCGGGCAGCGCCTGCTCGGCGCGGTGACACGCCTGCTGGTACTGATGCTGCTGGTCGGTATCGGCGGTGTCTATTTCAGTTCGACCACGCAACCAACGAAGGTGATCAGCGGGATCCGTCCGCCGCCCATCAGGTCGGCATTACCGCGCACCCGCCCCGACACCCGGGGTGCAAATGCCCTGGCCAACAAGCTGGACACCCTGCCGGCCCCGGCGGCCGGTCTCCTCAACGGCCCGGTGGTCGACGTCGTACCGGAGAGCGTCACCCCGCTCACGCCGGTACCGGCAACGACCACCGCCCGCCAGGAAATGACCGGGACCACGCCGCTCGAACCAGCAACCCTGCCCGCCCCCGCCGGCAGCCTGGCGGAACGATCCGCACCGCAACCTTCCGCCGTGCCGCCAGCCCCTGGCGCGGTTACCCCGCCGGAGCCGGCCCCGCTGCAGATCACACAGGCCGAAACACTCGATGCAGCCCCGGCCCCGCTGACTCCTCCCTCCCCCGTGCCGCCGGCGGCCGAGCCGGTACCCGCACCGGTTTCCAGCCCGGCCACCATTACCGCACCGGTCGTCGCCCTGCTGGATGATCCGGGCACGACCGAAAGCCCGGCGCAGACCCTGCCCCCGCTGTCGGCCAGCAATCCCGGAGACGGGGACTGGGTGGTCAACCTCGCAGCGTATCGCACTGAGGCGGACGCCCGGCACGCGCTGGCCAGGTTCCGTAACAAGGGAGTCGAGGCCGAGCTCGTCCACGTCACGGTCCACGACCGTCCGCTGGTCCGCATCCGCGCCACCGGCTATCACACGGCCCGGGAGGCACGCGACTGGGTGGGTTTACTGGAGGAACGCCTGGGACTGGAGGGCGTGTGGATCTCGAAACGCTAGCCGGATGCCGGCCACGTTCCGCGCAGGGCGTGCAATTCGCCCGTCAACCGCGTCTGGGCAGCAGCCTGACTTTCACTGGATACACCGTTGCAGGGCGGTCCGGTGTGGTGCTGAGTGTACTGACTTCCTGACGGCCCTTCCTGCGCAGCTCGCAGGTCGCCCAGTACTGGGTCGTGCACTGGCTCCTGGGGCACTCGAACATGCAGACCGCCAGTTCCTCGGGAACTTCCTGGACCAGCAACTTACGCAAGCGTCGTAACATGGTATCCCCCGGCAGGAATTTTCGGTGTCATCCATACCCGTTGGCAAATTCCATGCCACGCTCAAAATTAATATTATTTTTCAAATAATTATCAAGACGAGGGATGTGCACCGGGGGCATGCGCGCGAAAACGGTCGCCTTCACGTCGTCGAATCCCGACACTCAACCACCCGGTTTCCGTAATACCCTGAAAAACAAGCAAGCGAATTGTTACCATTCGGTGACAGACGGTCAGCAGCGCAGCCGCTAACCCACCAGACTGACCGTATTCCGGCCATGGCCAGACACCCGCGACCGGTTCACGCGTACCCTGCCGTCAGCGGCGCCGGTTCACCGGCCGGTATGACGGCACGGGCAGGTACGGTCGCCACCGCCCGGCATGTATAAAAAAACGGGGGCCGGTTGCCCGGCCCCCGCATTTCGTACTGCAATCACCTCGTTGCGGATTAGCGTGTCAGCAGCACTCGCTCGTAGTCCGCGGAATCGTTGAGGTCCTCGGTGACGCCGCAGCGATAACCGCCGGCAAACTGGCCTGTCGTACCGTCTGTTCCCACATGCCAGCACAGGCGCTGGTTGTTCTTGCCGGTAGCATCGATATCACACTCCTGCTTCATCACCGTGTCCCCGCGCGAGGCAAAGCCCCAGGACCAGTCGTTGTTGAAGTACCACGAGATGCCCTCGTAGTCGTTGGTGGTGCCGTTGTCGGCCGCCCCGGTATCCACCATGGTCTCCGCCTGCGGAGCCCCCGCGGCCAGGGTCAGGGTCGAATCACCCGTCTGCCGACAGGCGAGCATCAGCTCCGCTCCCGTGCAGGTCGCCAGGGCGTCGGCCACGGTGGTGGTATTGTCATTGTACAGGCCGGTGAAGCAGGTGCTCCAGCCCTTCGCCTGCAGGTCCGCCAGCGCCACGTCGGTCAGCGGGATCTTCAGCTCCAGCGCATCCACGTCCGCCGCCTGGGTCAGCACCTGGATCCAGCCATCATCCATGGCGCCGACCGGCGCCGCGTCGTAGAAGTCCCAGCCCAGCAGCGTCACACTGCCCGAACCGACCTGCAGCAACGCGACCACGGCGTTGTCGGACTGGTCCGCATAGGGGATGCGCGCACCCGGCGGCAGGTCGGCGGCCGTGAACGAGTCCGTCGCACTCGGGTCCGTCAAGGTAGTGCCGCCGGCCGTCGTGCCGCCGGCAAACGGCGTGCCCGCCGCATCGTTGTCCACCAGGTCACCCGGTGCATCTACGCCGGTCGTGCTGGTGCTCCAGCCAAAGATGGCATTGACCAGGTCGGTGGTATTACTGTCCGCGTAGCCCACGATCAGGTTGCCGCCCGCGTTGACGAAATCCCCGATCGCGGTCAGCGCCGCGGCATCGAGGTCCGGCTCCAGCGCGCCGGTTTCCTGTTCCGGGATGACCAGGTTCGCGCAATTCGTGGTCGCCGCCGTGAAATCCGCCGCGGTGATGCCGGTGAAGGTGCTCACGCTGTAGCCCTTGCCCTTCAGCGCCTGCTCCATGTTGTACGCTTCCGACCCTGAGGCATCTCCACCACCGCGGTCAACCGAGTAATCGACGTAGTTGTCATTGGCAAACAGCGCTACGCACGCCTTGGCCGCACTGTTATGGTGACAGGCGGAGGCGGCAGCAATGAGGCCGCCGGATACTAGTACCCTGAATACTTTGTTCTTCATTCGGTATCTCCCTCGGTTCGGAATTCGGTGGTGCTCGTTGGCTCCTGGTTAACCATCCCTGCCCGGCGGGTGCGGCCGGCACAGCATTTCGGCAGGAAAGAACGGGGTGCAGGCAAGCGCGCTACGGATGCACTCGCCGCGCGGCGAGTCATCTGCATGACGTTGCAGGTATTGGATCAATCCCCCCTGCCGCGCAGGGTAACGTACCGCTCTGACGATGGCAAAGTAAAAATGGCCGCCACGGACAGCATGCGCACGCACACGCCGGATCAGTGCGGATTCGTGCTCAGTCGCCCACCCACACCCGCGCGTTGCGGAACAGGCGCAGCCAGGGACCGTCCGGGCCCCAGTCGTCGGGATGCCAGGAGTGCGTGACGGTGCGGAACACGCGCTCGGGATGCGGCATCATCACGGTGACCCGGCCGTCCGTGGTGGTGAGCGCGGTAATACCCAGCGGCGAGCCGTTCGGGTTGGCGGGATAGGTCTCGGCCGGTTTGCCGTAGCCGTCCACGTAGCGCGCCGCGACCAGCCCTTGCTGCAATACGGCCACCGGGTCGACGCCGGTGAATGCCGCGCGTCCCTCCCCGTGCGCCACCGCGATCGGCAGCACGGACCCGGCCATGCCGCGCAACAGGATGGAGGGGGACTCGAGAATCTCCAGCTGCGCGAAACGCGCTTCGAACTGCTCGGAGGTGTTGCGTACGAAGCGCGGCCAGTGCTCCGCGCCCGGGATGATCTCCTGCAGCGTGGACAGCATCTGGCAGCCGTTGCACACGCCGAGTGCGAAGCTGTCGGGACGCGCGAAAAAGGCGTGGAACTGCTCGCGCAGTTCCGGGTGGAACAGCACGGACTTTGCCCAGCCCTGGCCGGCGCCCAGCACGTCACCGAAGGAAAACCCGCCACAGGCCACCAGGCCGCGAAACCCGTCCAGCGCGGTGCGCGCGGCCAGCAGGTCGCTCATGTGCACGTCGACCGCCTCGAACCCGGCGCGGTCGAAGGCGGCGGCCATCTCGACCTGGCCGTTGACGCCCTGTTCCCGCAGGATCGCCATGCGCGGACGCGCGCCCCGCGCGATGAACGGCGCGGCCACGTCCTCCTGCGCGTCGAAGCTGAGCCGCGGGCACAGGCCGGGATCCTGCGCATCCAGCAGACGGTCGTATTCCTGCTGCGCGCAGGCCGGGTTGTCACGCAGCGCCTGCATGCGGTAAGTGGTCTCCGACCAGGCGCGCTGCCACTCCACGCGTGGCGCGGTCAGCACGGCATTCTCGCGCAGCGTGACATTGATGCGGTCGGTGGTATTCGGGTGCCCGATGGCGTGCAGGCAGTCGGCCAGCCCGTGCCGATGCAGGATCGCCTTCACCTCGAGCAGGTCGTCGTTGCGCACCTGCACCACGGCGCCGAGTTCTTCCGCGAACAGCGCGGCCACCGGGTCGTCACCCAGGCCGTCGATGTGCACGCTGACCCCGCAGTGCCCGGCGAAGGCCAGCTCGCACAGGCAGGCCCACAGGCCGCCGTCGGAGCGGTCGTGATAGGCCAGCAGCAGGCCGGCGCCGTTCAGTTGCTGGATCGCGGCGAAAAACGCCCGCAGCAGGGCCGGGTCATCGACGTCCGGCGGTACGCTGCCGACCTGTTTGTAGACCTGCGCCAGTGCCGAGCCGCCGAGACGGTTGCGCCCGCGCCCGAGATCGATCAGCAGCAGCTTGGTCTCCCCGCGGTCGGTGCGCAGTTGCGGGGTCAGCGTACGGCGCACGTCGGTCACGCGCGCGAACGCCGAGATGATCAGCGACAGCGGCGCGGTGACGGCACGGTCCGCGCCGTGTTCCCGCCACACCGACTTCATCGACATCGAATCCTTGCCGACCGGAATCGCGATGCCCAGCGCGGGACACAGCTCTGCACCGACCGCGCGCACCGTATCGTACAGCACGGCGTCCTCGCCCGGATGCCCGGCCGGTGCCATCCAGTTGGCCGACAGCACGATGTCGCCGATGGCGGCGATGCGTGCCGCGGCCAGGTTGGTAATCGCCTCGCCGACCGCCATGCGCCCCGCCGCCGGACCGTCCAGCAGCGCCACCGGCGTGCGTTCCCCCATGGCCATGGCCTCGCCGGTTGCACCGTGGTAATCGGAACAGGTGACCGCGGCGTCCGCCACCGGCACCTGCCACGGACCGACCATCTGGTCGCGCACCACCTGGCCGGTCACCGAACGGTCCCCGATGGTGACCAGAAACGTCTTGTCCGCGACCGCCGGCAGGCGCAGCACGCGCAACGCGGCGTCGGACAGGTCGATCGGGCCGGTGTCGAACGGGATGCGCGAAACGGTCACGCGCTGCACGTCACGCTGCATACGCGGCGGCTTGCCCAGCAGCAGGCCCATGGGCAAATCGATGGGGGAATTGTCGAAATGGCTGTCGCTCAGCCGCAGTTGCTGCCGTTCCGTGGCCTTGCCCAGCACGGCATACGGACAGCGTTCGCGTCGGCACAACGCCTCGAAGGTTTCCAGCCGCTCCCTGGCGATGGCCAGCACGTAGCGTTCCTGCGCTTCGTTGCACCACACCTGCATCGGCGACATGCCGGGATCGTCGTTGGGGATGGCGCGCAGTTCGAAACTGCCGCCACGGCCGCTGTCGTTGACCAGTTCCGGCAGGGCGTTCGACAGCCCGCCGGCACCGACGTCGTGGATGGACACGATCGGGTTGTGCTCACCCAGTGCCCAGCAGGCGTCGATCACTTCCTGCGCGCGCCGCTCCATCTCCGGGTTGCCGCGCTGCACCGAGGCGAAATCGAGGTCCTCGGCGCTCGCACCGCTGGACATCGACGAGGCCGCGCCACCACCCAGCCCGATCAGCATGGCCGGTCCGCCCAGCACCACGACCGGCGTCTCCGGCGGGATGCTGTCCTTCTGCACGTGGTCTGCGCGAATCATGCCGCAGCCACCGGCCAGCATGACGGGCTTGTGGTAGCCGCGCAGTTCCGGGCCGTCGGGACCGGCCACCCGTTCCTCGAAAGTCCGGAAATAGCCGCACAGGTTCGGGCGCCCGAACTCGTTGTTGAAGGCCGCCGCACCCAGTGGCCCCTCGATCATGATGTCCAGCGCCGGGGCAATCCGCGCCGGCCTGCCGTGGTCGGTCTCCCACGGCTGTTCGAAGCCCGGGATGCGCAGGTTGGACACCGAGAAGCCGCACAGGCCGGCCTTCGGCTTCGCGCCACGCCCGGTCGCCCCCTCGTCGCGGATCTCGCCGCCGGAACCGGTCGCGGCACCCGGGAACGGCGCGATGGCCGTCGGGTGGTTGTGGGTTTCCACCTTGATGACCAGGTGAGCCGGCTGCGCGTGCGTCTGGTAGCGGTGTGTGCCGGGATCCGCGAAGAATCGCTGCACCGGAAAGCCCTCGAGCACGGCGGCGTTGTCCGCGTAGGCCGACAGGATCCCGTCCGGGCTGGCCCGGTAGGATGCGCGGATCATGTCGAACAGGCTGTGCGACTGTGGTTCGCCGTCGATACTCCAGTCGGCGTTGAAGATCTTGTGCCGGCAGTGCTCCGAGTTGGCCTGGGCAAACATCATCAGCTCGACGTCGACCGGGTTGCGGCCCAGGGCCAGGAAATTTTCCACCAGATAGTCGATTTCGTCGGGCGCCAGTGCCAGCCCCAGGTCGCGGTTGGCCGACTCCAGCGCCGCATGCCCGCTACCGAGCACGTCGACCCGTGCGCACGGTGCCGGCACCGCGTGACGGAACAGCACCGCGCAGTCCTCGAGGTCGAACAGCACGGACTCGATCATGCGGTCGTGCAGCAACGGCAGGAGCACCGCACGCTGCGCGGCATCCGGGTCCTGCGCGCCGTCCAGTTGCAGTGTCCAGGCCACGCCGCGCTCGACCCGTCGCACCTGGTGGAGGCCGCAATTGTGCACGATATCGGTGGCCTTGCTCGACCAGGGGGAGATGGTGCCGGGCCGCGGCACTACGTACAGGGTGCCGGCGCCGCGGGGCAGCGGTCTGGATACCTCGCCCAGCAACTGGCCGAGCTGCGCCCGCGCCGCGGCCGGCACCTCGCCGTCGGTTTCCACGAGGTGCAGGTAGTCGGCCTGCAGCCCCGCCAGGGTTGGCAGCTGCGCGCGGCACAGTTCCAGCCGTTTTTGCAGGCGGAATGCGGAATGGGCGGCGTCACCGCGCAGGTACAGCATTACGGCTCCGAAGGAATCTCAGCGGGTGGCGGCATCATACTGGATCGCCTCGGGCGTGTCAGCGCAACGAGCCGCCCGGGCAAACGCGTCATGGCGCCGGCCTCAGGTGATCAGCCGCCAGTCCAGCCCGGTGTCCTGGCCCGCAACGGCGATCTGCTCCGGCGCACAGCCGGCGCCGCGTGCCAGTGCGGCACGGGCCAGTTCCGGGCGGTTGTTCTGCTCGCTCAGGTGCGCCGCCACCAGGTGCTGCAGGCGCGAAAGCTCCAGCCGCGCGAGCAGCGCCCCGGCCTGCTCGTTGCTGAGGTGGCCGAGCGGCCCACCCACCCGCCGCTTGAGCGCCGGGGAATATGGTCCATTCGCGAGCAGATCGCGGTCGTGATTGCATTCCAGCAGCAACGCGTCGCACCCGCCGAGCCGGTCCAGAATGTGCGCTGTCGGCCGGCCGGTGTCGGTCAGCACACCCAGGCGGCGGCCGCTGGCGGAAAAGCAGAACTGGCAGGGTTCGCGGGCGTCGTGCGGAACCGTGAACGGCTCCACCCGCAGGTCGCCGATCCCGAACGACTGGTGGCCGTTGCAGTAGCGGACATCGGGCAGTGCGCAATCGCGCATCATCTGCCAGGTCCCGTGCGTCAGCCATACCGGTATCCGGTACTTGCGCGCCAGCGGGGCTACACCGCGCAGATGGTCGCCATGCTCGTGGGTCACCAGCAGCGCGCTGATCCGTTCCGGTGCACAGCCCAGCACGGACAGGCGTCGCTCGGTCTCGCGCACCGAGAACCCGCAGTCGAGCATCAGCAGGGTAGCGCCCGCCTCAACCAGCGTGGCATTGCCACGACTGCCGCTGCCAAGCGATGCAAAGCGCATGCGGGCAGGCTAGCGCAACTGCTCTTCCAGCAGGGTCAGGATGCGTTTTGCCGTGCCCGACCGGTCGCGCGCACCCTTGTCGTCATTCACGATGACATTGGTGGTTGCACCGTTCGCCTGCAGCACGATGCGGTATTCCGGCGTTGCCTGCTTGTCATCCGAGGACCAGAACGCAAGCTTGTGCAGGATGCCCTTGTCCTTCTGCTCGGCCAGCGGATCGTTGTACTTCACGAAGTAGGTCCCGCTGGAACGGTTCCGGTCGTCCACGGTAAACCCGATACGGTCCAGCGCGATCCCGGTGCGGCGCCAGGCGCGCGAAAAGTCTTCCTTGACGACCAGCATCGAACCGCCGCCATCGGTAACCAGTTCGGCACGTGCCGGCGGCACCGTCTTGCTCGCCAGTTCGGTCCTGGCCTTTTGTTCGTCGACGCCCAGGAACACCATCAGCCGCTTGAGCATCTCGTCTTCCAGCTCCGGGTCGGGAGGACGCGAGTGCCAGGTGGTCGGGGCATCCACCGTCTCCCCGCCCACTTCCTCGACGCCGCGCTGGGTCAGGTAGATCTCGGTGGTTCCGGCCTGCTCGCCGTGTTCCAGCCGAACCCGGTACTTGTCGCGCGTCGGGGCGGAATACAACGAGTCCACCACCTTGCCAAGGTACTTGCGAATGACCCCCTGCGGGATATCCGCCCGGTTCTCTTTCCAGTCGGTCTCGAGGATACCGATACGCGGATCCTCCATTTTGATCAGGAACCCCTGGCTGAGCCAGAATTCACGCACCTTCGGCCAGATCTGGTCCGGCTCGCCCTTCACGACCAGCCATTCCTCGTTGCCGTCCCGCTCCACGCGCACGTTCGGGCTGCCCGGCAGCACGCCGGAAGACGCGGGTTGCGGTTGCGCGGTGGTGGTGGATTCCGCCGAGTAGGTTGCCTCGGCACTGTTCAGCGATTCGGGGGCCGCGTTGATGGCATCGGAGGACAGCTCCGGCGGCACCTCCAGGCTGTCGATGGTCTTGCTCTTCTTGTAGTCGACCTTGTCCCGGCCGGGGGCAATGCCACACCCGGGCAGCAACAGGACTGCCGTCAGGATCATGGCCAGGGTTCGTACAGCGGGTCGGTATGGCATAGCGTTATCCTGCGGTTTCGAGTACGCCGGCCTGTTCGAGCGCATGCCGAACGGTGGCGTGATGTTGTTTCGCCAGCGGCGTCAGCGGCAAGCGGATACCCGGCGGGATCAGGCCCATTTCGTGCAGTGCCCACTTGACGGGAATCGGGTTGGACTCGACGAACAGGGCGCGGTTCAGGGTATCCAGCCGGTCATTGAACACCGTGGCGGTGGCCCGGTCTCCGGACAGTGCGGCCCTGCACAGCTCATGCACGGCGGCCGGAGCCACGTTGGCCACCACCGACACGTTGCCCTTGCCGCCCATCAGCATCAGCTCCATTGCGCTCGCGTCATCACCGCTGAAGACCAGCATGCGATCACCACAGCGGTCCATGATCTCGCGCGCGCGCTCCAGCTTGCCGGTCGCTTCCTTGATGCCGATGATATTGTCGACCCGGGACAGCCGCTCGACGGTTTCCGGTAACATGTCGCAGGCGGTACGGCCAGGCACATTGTACAGGATCTGGGGAATCGGAACGGCCTCGGCAATGGCCTTGTGGTGCAGGTAGAGGCCTTCCTGGGTCGGTTTGTTGTAGTACGGTGTCACCAGCAGGCAGGCATCGGCACCGGCATCCAGCGCGCAGCGGGTCAGCTCGATCGCCTCGCGCGTGGAATTGGCGCCGGTACCCGCAATGACCGGGATCCGCCCCGCACAGAGGTCCACGATACGCCGGATCACCTGGCAGTGTTCCTGCTCGTCGAGGGTGGCCGATTCTCCGGTCGTCCCGACCGCGACGAGGGCATCGGACTGGTTCTCGACATGGAACTCGACCAGCGTCTGCAGGCTGTCCTCGTCGATCGTCCCGTCCTCGCGCATCGGGGTCACCAGTGCAACAATACTGCCTTGAAACATTTCCGGATTCTCCGCACCCGAGTCGAGGTGGACATGGTACTGAGGCGACCCGGGACTGACAAGAAAATCGTGTCCCCGGGGCCGGATTCCGGCTTGCCGGCGCGACAAAAATGCTAGACTTTGCCCAGACTGGCAGAATCGTCAGCATGGCATCCGGATCACCCTAAAGAATGAACGACAAGTCAACGACCAGGAACCACCTGGTAATCGCCGCGCTGGGAGCGGATAAAACCGGCATCATCGACCAGTTCGCGCGCTGCATCCTGCACAGCGGATGCAACATCAACGACAGCCGCATGGCCGTGCTGGGCGGGGATTTCGCTCTGCTGCTGCAGGTATCCGGTAACTGGAACAACATTGCCAAGCTGGAGGACCAGTTGCCCTGGCTGGAGGAGCGGCTGGGGCTGACCATCACCTCGCGCCGCACCAGCGAGCGCGATAGCGGTCATGACCTGCTGCCCTACGCCGTGGACGTGGTCGCGCTGAACCAGCCCGGCATCGTGCACAACCTGGCCAGATTCTTCGCCGAACGCGAGATCAACATCCAGGAAATGGTCACCACGAGCTACGCGGCGGCACACACCGGCACCCCGATGTTTTCCGTACACCTGACCATCGAGGTCCGGGCGGCCACGCAGATCGCGGCATTGCGCGAGGAATTCATGGAATTCTGCGACCAGCTCAACCTGGATGCCGTCATCGAGCCGATCAAGGGCTGACGTCCGGCGGGGCCCGCGGGAAATAGACAGGACAGGCTGTACTCACCACGGAACCACATGAATGGAGGCCACGGGTGAATCAGGCTCATAGCGGATTGTCAGGTGAATTCCGTGGGTTCCGTGGCACTGCTGAAGAACCAGTCACCATGCAGGAACACGGAACCGGCAATGGAACTCCGTGTAATTCCGAGGCGCCTGACGAATATGGTCCTGCAGGCGAATCTCGATCGTGACTGGGTTCTGGAATGAGCGAAGGAGACCGGCATGGGCAAGGTAACCGTTGGCAAGAAGGTGCCCGATTTCCGGCTGCCGGCGACCGGTAACCGGGAGATCGCGCTGTCCGACTACCGTGGCAAACGGGTCGTCGTCTATTTCTACCCCAAGGACAGCACCCCGGGCTGTACCACGGAGGGGCAGGACTTCCGCGACCGCATCCACACCTTCCGGCGCCGCAACACGGTGGTCCTCGGCATCTCGCGCGACAGCGTGAAGTCCCACGAAAACTTCAAGGCGAAGCAGCAGCTCCCGTTCGAACTGCTGTCGGATGCGGAGGAAAGGGCCTGCCGGCTGTTCGACGTCATCCACGAAAAGAACCTGTACGGGAAAAAGGTGCTGGGTGTGGAGCGCAGCACCTTCCTGATCGATGAGCAGGGTGTAGTACGCAGGGAATGGCGCAAGGTCAGGGTCGCCGGTCACGCCGACGAGGTGCTCGAGGCGATCAAATCCCTGTAGCGGCAGGAGCACGCATCGCCGCCGGCATGCGCGGCCGTCACCGCACCGGTTCGGGGTGAGTGTCCGCTTCCTCGATCGCCTTCCGGGGCCAGGCCTGCATGACCGCCTGCACCAGGGTGGCGAGCGGGATGGCAAAAAACACGCCCCAGAACCCCCACAGCCCCCCGAACACCAGGATGGCGACGATGATGGCTACCGGGTGCAGGTTGACCACCTCGGAAAACAGCAACGGCACCAGCAGGTGTCCGTCGAGCGCCTGCAACACCCCGTAGACCACCAGCGTCCAGCCGAACTCGGCGCTCCAGCCCCACTGGAACCAGGCGATCACGGCGATCGGCAGGGTCACCACTGCGGCTCCGATGTAGGGAATGATGACGGACAGTCCGACCATGGTGGCAAGCAGCAGGGCGTACTGCAGTCCCAGAAACGTGAACACGGCGAAGGTGACCGCACCGACAATGAAGATTTCCCAGACCTTGCCGCGCACGTAGTTGGAGACCTGGGTATTGACGTCACGCGCGACCTCGTCGACGAGCCTGCGCTGCCGCGGCACGCGCTGGCTCACCCACCCCAGCAGCCGGTCCTTGTCTTTCAGGAAGAAAAAGGCCAGCACCGGCACCAGGATGATGTACACCATGATGGATATCAGCCCGAACACGGCCGGCAGCGACAGTGACAGGATGCGCTGGCTCGCCTCGGTGATATCGGCGCGGATCGCGGCGCCCAGTTCGTTCACCTGCGTCACCGTGAACAGGTTGGGATATTTTTCGGGCAGCGTCAGCATGAGCGCCTGCGCGGTCTGCACGATATCCGGGAGCTGGCGGATCAGCTGCGTGACCTGCGACGACAGGCGCGGCACCAGCCAGACCAGCGCGAAAACCACGAACGACATGAACAGCACGAATACCACCACCACCGCGGACACCCTGGGTGCACCCAGCCGATGGCATTTCTCGACCACGCCGTCCAGCAGGTAGGCGATCACCACACCCGCCAGCACCGGCGCCAGCATCTGGCCCAGCGTGGCCATGACGAGAAAGCCGGCCGCCAGCAACAGTACCAGGATGACGGCCTGCGGATCGGAAATGGTACGCTGGTACCACTCATAGAGGATATTCATCTCAGCCACCCTGGCGCATGTCCCTGAAGCGTTGATAGTGCTGCGCGAAGATCTCCTCGAGCCGGTCGATGACCGCTGCCGGTTCCGCACCCTGCAACAGGCTGGTGGCGACCAGGTCCGAGGTGGCACCGAGCATCTCGCTCTTGTCCAGCATCGGGTAGGTCTTCGCCAGCCGCTTCAGCCCCGCCACGATGCTCTCCTGCGCCGGCCGCTCGATGTGTTCCGGTTCCGGGATCACCAGCGGCGCGGCGGACGCGGCAGGCGGCCGCCCGCCGCCCTCGGTCAGCAGGAATCTTGCGAACGCGAGCAGGGTCTGCTGCCGGGCGGCATCGAGTTGCCCGAACAGGTCCAGCAAGTCCCGGCTGCTCATGGACAGGTGCTCCCGCCGCAGGCAGCCGCCCGCCCGGTCCCGCGCAGCGCGCCCCGCCATGCGGCCGCGGAAACGGGAACTTCAGCCGTCATTCCGGTGTGACAGGCAGTAGGCACGGGCAAATTCGAGTAACTCGTCCATCGCGCGCTGGCGGAATTTCTGTTTCTGGTGGACGAAGGAAAACGGCCGCTGCAGGGGCGGATCGAGTTGCAGCGCCACCAGTGTTCCCAGTTGCAGTTCCTTGTGGATCGTGACCTCCGAGACGATCGACACGCCCATGCCCGCCTCGACCGCGCCCTTGATCGCCTCGGGGCTGCCCAGCTCCATGGCCACCGTCAGATCAGCCGGCCGCATACCCGCGCTGGCCAGGTATTCCTCGATGACCTCGCGGGTCCCCGATCCCTCCTCGCGCGCGATGAAATCGTGGCCCAGCAGGTCGTCCAGACGCACGACCGAGCGGGCCGCCAGGTCGTGTGCGGGCGGCACGATGGCCACGAGGCTGTCATTCCGGCAATTCTCCACGACCAGATTCTTGTTCAGCACCGGCGCCTCGACCACGCCGAGATCGATGTCGTTGTTTTCGACCATGGAAACGACGCCCTCGGAATTGGACACCCTGAGGTGGACGCTCACGTCCGGGTATTTCTTTTTGAAATCGCCGAGCAGGGAGGGCAGCATGTACTCGGCGATGGTCGTGCTGGCGCCGATGATGAGTATCCCGCTGATCTCCCCGGTCATGTCGCGTACCGCGTTGTCCATCTCTGCGTACAGGTCGAAGATCTGGGCCGCGTATTCATAGACGCGCTGCCCCGCCTCCGTCAGGCTGATGCGGTTATGGGTGCGGTCGAACAGACGGGTGTTGAAGTACTCCTCGAGCTGGCGCACCTGGAAGGTCACGGCCGGCTGGGTCATGTGCAGGCTATCCGCGGCCCTGGTAAAGCTGAGCAACCGGGCCACCGTATGAAAAACCTGTAGTCTGCGATCCGCCATCGGGCTTCCTGTAGACACGCCGGCGTGCCGGTCCTGTCTGGTAAGTGTTTGAGACTATAAAATAAACCAACCCTTACTCCAACTTCGGGACCGGGAATTCGCGACTGCGCCCGGACACGGTTCATCCCCTCGCACTACTCTCCGTCTCCCTGCCCGGCCCGGATTGCCGTGCAGCGTCACCCCGTCCCGGCCCGCAGCCGGCGCTCGATTGTCACACGCCGGTACCGGGAGGTTGCCGCGCCAGGTCTGGGGGCGAACGGGATGAGAGCCCGGAAATCATTATAATTCTGTTTGTTATAGAACACGAGAGACAGGCGGACGACTCCCGTCAGGGGGCGGCCGGAAGCACCACCACGGAGCAGGACGATTCCCCTGCATTCAGTTTCTCGCATAACGCTGAAGCAAGAGCTCCGGGAGACTTCTGCCATGCGCCTGCGTCCGCACCCGCGTCCCGGCGGGCACCGGCATGCTGCAAGGCCTGCGCGTGAGGTCCGCACGCTCCGACGCAAGGCGGATCAAGCGGGACGAGCTGGTCAGCGCTCAGGCCCGTGGGACAGTACCTTGCCCAGCCGTCTGTCCGCTACCCCGATCCGGCGTGGCGAAGAACATCCACCTGCGCACGAATCACCGGCGGCGCGCCCGCACAATCTCCCGCCAGGCATACATATCGACATGTCGCGTGCAGCACCCGTGCACGCGTAAGCGGCTACACCGGCAGCAGCGCCTGGCAGCGCAGCGTGAATCTCGAGGCCACGGTGCCGGCCATACCCGAACCTGCCTGCCCGATGGTATACACCTGTACATCGACAGCAGCGTGTCCACGCGACGCACGCAGGAAACTCGCGCGCATGCCGGGAATCGATTGCGCGCTGCCGCGGGCCTGCATTCCGTCATCGCCACCCCGGCGCAGCGGTGCCGGGCATGCTATTACCGCCGGCATCCCTTATCATGCTGCAGAAATCCGATCAGGAGACCGCCAATGAAGACATTATCCAGCCTGCTGCCGGCACTGCTGTTGTGCCTGGTGTCATTGCACGCGCTTGCCGAGACGGCGGAGGAAAAGGGGCTGGCCATCGCCATGGAGGCCGACAGACGCGACTCCGGGTTCGGCGACTACACCGACGACGTGAAGATGATCCTGAGGAACAAGCAGGGCCAGGAGAGCGTGCGGGAGATCCGTTCCCGAACGCTGGAAGGAACCAGCGATGGCGACAAGAGCCTGACGATCTTCGACGAGCCACGGGACGTACAGGGCACCGCCCTGCTCAGCTTCACCCACAAGCAGGGGCCGGACGACCAGTGGCTGTACCTGCCGGCGCTGAAGCGGGTCAAGCGCATCGCTTCGGACAACAAGTCCGGTCCGTTCATGGGCAGCGAATTCGCCTACGAGGACATCACCTCGCAGGAAGTGGACAAGTACACCTACCGGTTTCTGCGCGACGACAAGCTCGACGGCATGGACGTGTTCGTCTTCGAGCGCTATCCCAGGGACGAGAACTCCGGCTATACGCGCCAGATCGTCTGGATGGACAAGGACCACTACAAGGAACGCAAGATCGAGTACTACGACCGCAAGAACGCCCTGCTCAAGACGCTCACCTTCAGCGGTTACCAGCTGTACAACGGCAAATTCTGGCGCGCACACGAAATGAACATGGTCAACCACCAGACCGGCAAGAGCACGCAGCTGCTGCAGACCAATTTCAGATTCGGCGTCGGACTCACGGACCGCGACTTTGACAAGAGCTCGCTGAAACGCGCACGCTGAGCCGGTCCTGCATGCGCAAACTGCTTTGCACCGCCCTGCTGCTGCCCGCCCTGTCGGCACAGGCCGGTGAATGGCGCGGCCGGATCGCAGGCGAGCTTCTCGGCTTCATCGAGGACCCCGCCAGCCCGGCCCAGTACAACACCTACGGGTCGCTGGCAGTGGAGCCCGAGTATTTCAACCAGTGGCACGGCCGCGATGACCTGTTCACCTTCAAGCCCTACCTGCTGGTCGATGCACACGACAGCAAGCGCACCCACGGGGATATCCGCGAGTTCTCCTGGATCCATGCGGCACGCGACTGGGAAACCAACATCGGCATCAGCAAGGTCTACTGGGGTGTAACCGAAGCGGAACACCTCGTCGATGTCATCAACCAGAGCGACCTCGTGGTGGACGAGGACGGCGAGGACAAGCTCGGC
Organism: uncultured Ectothiorhodospiraceae bacterium; assembly: GCA_964443845.1. Lineage (GTDB taxonomy): Bacteria > Pseudomonadota > Gammaproteobacteria > UBA9214 > UBA9214 > UBA9214. The sequence goes on along the minus strand of CAYUFA010000002.1, from coordinate 7,497 downwards.
CAGCCCATGGCCAAACTTTCGCTGATCCGGGACTGGGGCGTTGTGGACCTGTTCGTGTTGCCCGGTTTCCGCACACGTACCTTCCCCGGCGTCAGGGGCCGCCCGCGCTTCGAGATCCCGATCAGTGACGATCCGTTGTACGAATCCGGCAAAAAGGACCGTCACACGGATTTCGCCGTGCGCTACTCCGACTCCATCGGGCCCGTGGACATCGGGCTTGCGCATTTTACCGGTACCAGCCGCGAACCGCGTTTCGTGGTCTTGCCCGCCGCGATGACTCCGCAGGGTCCCACGGAGATCACGCCCTATTACGAAATCGTGCAGCAGACCAGCCTGGACCTGCAGGCGATCACCGGGGGCTGGCTGTGGAAGCTCGAGGCCATGCTACGGACGGGACAGGGCAAGACGATCCGCGCGCTGGACGGCGGCTACGAATACACCTTCGTCGGTGTGCACGATTCCCGGATCGACGTGGGCCTGATCACCGAGTACCTGTACGACAGCCGGGGCGATACCATCGACACGGCGGCGGCCGGGCGACCGTTTTCCATCTCCCCGTTCCAGAACGACCTGGTGGTGGGAACGCGCATCACTCTGAACGATGTCGCCGGTTCGGAACTGCTGGCCAGCGTGATCATCGACCTCGATGGCGGTGGCCAGAGCTACAACGTGGAAGCCAGTCGCCGGTTCGGGGATGCCTGGAAGCTGTCACTGGAAGCACGGGGCGTCCAGCGCGTACCGCCCGCCAACGTCCTGTACAGTTTCAGCGATGACACCCGGGTGCGACTGGAACTGGCACGCTATTTCTAGAACCTGTCTCATCATGCCGCGTGCCAATACCCCGGTGTACACGCGACCGCGCACAATCCTAGCTGGCCACGGCAACCTTCTGTGGCGGCAGGCGGTATGCCTGCAGGCCCTGCTGGAAGATCGAGGTGATGCTGTCCACCGGGCTGACTTCATCCAGCGCCGTCAGAATCAGCTGCGGCCGGTTCTTGACATTGAACTTGCGAAACAGGGATGTCAGGTGTGCCTTCACGCCCTGGTGCGAAAGGAATATGCGCTCGGCAATCTCCCCGGTCGACAGCCCCTGCAGCACCAGTTCCAGTACTTCCAGCTCCCGCGTCGTCAGACGCTCACCGAGACTGCGGGCACGCGTAAAAATCGAATCCTGCAGGGACCGGGCGTTGATGAATCGTTCCATGATGTGTCGCTCGACCCAGTACTGGCCCTCGCTGACTGCGTTCATGGCCATCAGGATGTGATCACCAGTCATCTTTTCGTTGAAATACCCGTGGGCGCCGGCCTGAACGATCCGGTAGAGGTAATCATCGGACATCGTCTGGCCGAAGACGAGTAGCCGCAGCTTCGGAAACCCCTCCACCATTTCGTGGACGAAGTCCTCGAACGGGTCCGGCTTGGCATTTTCCTGGATCAGCAGAAATCGGGGGTACTGCCCCACGAAATGCTTCATGCACGGTTCACCGGGAGATACGCAGAGAATATTCCCCGCCACGGAGCTGGTTTTGAGGATCCGTACGATTCCGTCCACGAAAAAATCCTGGCGCGCTATGATCAGCGTCTTGTTCATGGTCCCGCCGTTAATTGGTCGAGGGTCTTCACGAGGGCACATGTGTTTCTCCTGAACGAAGGTTTAGTTTTAATATAAGGAAATTATAATATTGTGATACTCTGCCTGTCAAGTTGCCGGGGGTAATCGAAGATTGATTTTATAACAAGCTGATAGATATGTAGTTTTTAACGTCAGAAAACTGTCTTTTTACTGCCATTTTTCCTGCCAAAACCTGCCACGCTTAGCCTGACAGACCTGACAATTCGTTAAAAATGATGGACTTCCGTATAGCAGGGAGGGAGTGCCGGGGTGGCGAAACGGCCACCCGCCCGGATGCGCCGCGCGCCGTCTGCAGGGCCTGGTGAGGGATTCAGCGTCGTGATTGCACGACCCGGGTTCAGGACACCAGCCAGGACACGACCCGTTTCAGCCGGCCGGGCGGAATGCCCCGGACCGCCACCGCCAGCAGGTGTTGCGGGTCAGGATGCAACACTGAACACCACCAGTCGTCGGCCGGGGCCATGCCATCCGCCGCTGCCATCGTGTAGTCACCGGTGCCCTGCCCGGCAAACATATACTGCCGGTCACCGCCACGGGCGATGCCCACGCCCAGCGCCTTGCCCAGCGCCTCATGCAAGGTCCAGTAGGCAAAAAACTGTTCGAGGGCGTCGGCCGGTGCGAGCATGGACAGGTGTTGCCGCTCGCGCGCGGGAAACATGCGCGCGGCAACTCCGCGGATGTTGCGTTGCGGCGAGATGCGCTCGACATCGATTCCACAGTCATGCGCGCGCGTGACCACACAGGCGACCAGTCCCGGTGTGTGACTGAGGTTGAAGCGCAGGGGGATGGAAAGCGCCGGCGCCGCGATTTCCGGCCTGCCATAGCGGCTGGTTTCGAAACGCCAGTCCCCGGGTGGTACATCGGCGTAGCGTGACAGCACCCTGCGCACCAGCGCATGAGCTACCAGATACAGGTGACGATCGCGTTCGAAACGATAGCGCCGGTAGCGTGCGAGTTCGTCCTCCGCAAGCAGTGACCGGTACGTATCCAGCCGGCCGGGTTCGTGAATCATGGCCGGGTCAGCCAGCCAGACGTGCAGTTCCGCAGCCAGCGCGTGCGCCGGCGGCAGCAGCCGGCTGTCTCCGGGTTCAGTCATCGTGGTGTACACCCTGCATCTGCAGCCAATATACCGTGCCGGAGCAATCCTGTAACGTAGTGGACCCTGCCGGACCGTGTCCCGCCGCCGGTTCTTTCCACACCTGCGCCACCCAGTACACCCCCTTCCGGTACGGGGTGTTGCTGGCGTGCGCAGCCACCGCGCGGGGCATCACCTTGCCCGCCCGGCCAGCGCCGTTCCTCTTCTTCAGAATCCTTGTCAGGCCGTTCCCGCAATTGCAGGTTTCAGCGCCCGGTTCCAGCGGCCGGTTGCAGATTCGCGAGCGGAAGGTGCGGATAGAATCTTTCCTGCCTCATTGCAACAGTCCTGCATCCATTGCGGTGAATATTCATCTTCAGCGCAATCTCCCGGCAACCGACCCGGAGCACGATCCACACTGCCCCCATGACCACGGTTTGGGCAAAACGCGGCCCGTGAAACGGAACCAGGGCAGCAGGCTCGTGTCACATCGTCGCACAGGCAACGGGTGATCGAGAGGGGGCAGGAGAATCTACACTGCATAACGGCAGGTAGCCTCGTACCTCATCGACCGGGGCGCCGACGTCAATGCACACAGCAAGGGCCACATCGCCCCCCTGGCCTATGCTGCCCAGTCGGGCCAGGTGAAAATCGTCAAGCTGCTGCTTGCCCACGGCGCAGACGTCAACTCGGTCGATGACTACGGGCGTTCCGCCCTCCTGTACGCGGCAGGGCGCGGATTCATACCCGTCATCAACCTGCTGCTGGACAACCACGCCGACATCAACCTCATCGACAGGCACCACAGGACGGTGCTTGACCACGCGATCGATACGGACAAGACACCGCTCGTGAACATGCTGAAGGGCAAGGGAGCCAGGCTGGCCGTGGAGGTAGACAGGAAGCAACTCACCGGGCGGGCCGGGGTCTCCGAACCCGCCGAAAAACCGGCTGGCGGCACAGCGGCAGCGGCCGGGGAGACCGGCAAACCGGCTACGCGGCGCCCGCCGGTGGACCGGCGACGCCACCCTGATCCAGGCAGGTTCCCCGCGCAAGCCACACCATCGGTGCAACCGGGAAACAGCCATATGAGCGGCGACCACCAGGCCCTGCAAAGGGTAAAGATCAGCGACAGACGCAGGCATCAACTGTCATTATTGTCATACCCGGCGTGCTGCCTGACTGCAAGGCAGTGCTTCAGCCATGAACATCCGCGGTTTCCTGCCCGGGACCCGGGTGCCGGCCAGCGGAATTTTTGCATTGACTTGCGGTCCAGGAATCCATAAGACTTCCGTCTAGAGGACAGTGTACCAGGAAGTTCCTCCAGATCATGAACAAGAAACCCTTCATAGACCTCCAGTCGATCATCGATGCCCAGGACAACCCCTTCGTCCTGATCGACGAGCACTACAATATCGTCTGCGCGAACAAGGCCTACCGCAATACCTACGGAGTTCCGGACGAGGAAATCGTCGGCAGGAAGTGCCACCAGGTGTCACACCTCTCCGACGTTCCCTGTCACCTGAACGGCGAGGACTGCCCGCACAAGCAGGTGTTTGCGACCAACAGGCCCCACGAGGTCATGCACGTCCACTATGACCGGCACGGGCGGCCCGACCGCGTACAGATCAAGGGCTCACCCGTACTGGGAGAGAGCGGCGAACGCTACCTGGGAGAAGCGATTTTCCGGCTCCAGCAGAGTAACGACCTGGATTGCAGCGAGCAGGGAATCATGGGCAAGTCACCGGCTTTTCTCGCCTTCCTGGAGCAACTGACCCGCGCCGCGGAAACCGATGCCAGCATCCTGCTGACAGGAGAAATCGGGGTCGGCAAGGACCTGGCCGCACAGTACATCCACAAGTCCTCGCCCCGCCGGGGTATGCCGCTGGTGCACCTTGCCTGCAGCAATATCCGCATGGAGGACTTCGAGAGTGAACTGTTCGGCCAGGAAATGAGCAGCAGCAACGGTTGCGCAGGACGCCGCTTCGGCCGGTTCGAGTCCGCCGACGAAGGCATCCTGTTCATCGACGAGATCGCCGATATGCCGCTCGCCATCCAGGGCCGGTTGTTACACAGTCTGCAAACCGGTACCTACCGGCGGACCGGCGGCACGGAAACCCTGCGTGCCAACGTCCGCCTGGTGACCTGCACGGCGCGCAACCTGCTGGCGATGGTGGAACAGGGCCGTTTCCGGGCCGACCTGTATTATCGCATCGCGGGCATCAAGGTGGATATTCCTCCACTGCGGGACCGCAAGTCGGACATCCCTGCCCTGGCGGATGCCCTGCTGCGGCGCATGGAATACCCCGGCGGCCACCGCTGCACACTAAGTGAATCCGCCTTGCAGAAACTGCTCGCCTACAATTTCCCCGGTAACATCCACGAGCTGAGGAACATCCTGCAACAGGCCGCAACCCGGTCGAGTAACGGACTGATCACACCGGAGCTCATCAGCCTGGACACAGGCACGGTGTACCAGCAGCGCAGGCAACAGGACACGGAAACCGTGTCGATCCGCGACATGGAAGCCAGGCACATTGCCGACCTGCTGACACGTCACCGCGGACACCGGCGCAAGGTGGCCGAGGAACTGGGGATCAGCGAACGCACCCTGTATCGCAAGCTGATCCGCTACGACCTGGGCAACATCGGGAGAGAGGCACCTCCACCACCGGACAGCCGATAATAAGCAACAGCCCCGGGAAAGAAAGGGGGGGCCGGCGCTGTTGCTGCATGCAGGTACACGGCTCACGCGGGAGTCACCTGCAAGCCGGTGGCACTATGGCGCAGCGCTTCCCGGTGGAAAATTCGTCCGCTTGTCGCAGTGCCGGTACCGGTGCCCCCACTCCCGATACGCGCGCCAGACCCGCTCCGGTTCGGGCACTTCCTGCCGGCACGGCACACAGCAGGTGGCCCGGAAATGCAGGAGCACCAGCTTGCCATGGGAATCCACCGCAACGACAGCTTGATACCGGCCGATGCCAGTGTGGTGACCGGTAACAGTGCTGCCATGGTGGCAACCGGCACAGACACGAGATACAGGAAGACATACGGCTTTCCCTGTTCGAACAGCAACGATGGAAAGGTGCCAGCGGGGCAGCGCCGTGCCGGTACCTGCACAGGTGGCAGTACGGGAACGTGATCCCGCCGTTGCTGGAATGTGTCAAAGTGTCGCACTACTTGTCGCGGCGGGACGGGGTGGGCATGATTACCCGATGAATACGGCCACACTGCCACCGCCCGAGGCGACCGCGTACCGCAACTATCACCGGCTGTTCATGCTGCGCAATGCAGAGATCCTCTGCATCGGCCTGGGCATTGCCATCGCGATGCTGTTCTTCGAAATCGAGCTGCCATTGCGGCCATTACTCGTGGTGATCGGACTGATTATTGCGCTCAACCTGTACACCTGGGCACGGCTCCGTGTCACCCGTAACTTCTCCAACAATGAGATCTTCGTCCTGATGCTGCTGGACATCGCCGGGCTGACCGCGGTGTTCTATTTCACGGGCGGTGCCTCCAATCCATTTGTCTGGTTTTACCTGCTGCCGTTGATGATTGCCGCGACCATCCTGCCGCGCTGGCACACTTGGGTGATGGCGGTCATAACCGTGCTGTGCTATTCCGCATTCTTCCTCCTCGCAACGCCGGATTCGAGCGTACATGCACACCACGCGGGTAACGGATTCCAGATGCACGTGGTCGGCATGTGGCTGGGCTTCGTCATGAGCGCCGGCTTCGTGGCCGTCATCATCGTGGGCATGGCACACAGCCTGCGCGAGCGCGACCGGAAACTGGCCGAGGTACGCGAACAGGCGCTGCGCAACCAGCGCCTGGTGGAACTCGGCACGCTGGCCGCCGGCACCGCGCACGAACTGGGTACCCCGCTCGGCAGCATGGCCATACTGGCCAGTGAACTGGAACAGGAGTATGCGCAGTCCGGCGACCGCCACCTGACCGACCGGCTGGGCATGCTGCAGCGGCAGATCGCACGCTGCAAGCAGGTGCTCTCGTCACTGTCTACCGCGGCCGGTGTGCAACGCGCGGAATCCGGTCACGCCATGGAAGTGTCCCGCTACCTGGACGAGGTGATCCGGGAATGGCAGGCACAACGGGCGGATGCACAGCTGCGGCTCGAACGCGGCGCACTGGACCCCGCCGGTCGGATCATCGCGGAACGCACCCTCAGCCAGGCGCTGGTCAACATCCTCAACAACGCCGCCGATGCCTCGCCGGACCACGTGTCGATGCACGTACAGTCGACGGCCACCGAACTCGCCCTGGAAATCAGCGACCGGGGTCCTGGTCTGAGCGACGAAGTGCACCGCCAACTCGGCAAACAGCCGGTCAGCACCAAGAGCGAGGGGCTGGGTGTCGGGCTCTACCTGGCGCATGCCATCATCGAACGGCTGGGCGGCAGCCTGTCAATCCGCAATCGCAGCAGCGGCGGCACCACCCTGAGCATCACTCTGCCGCTGCTGTCCTCCACCGAACCGGCCTGATGAATACCACCACGGAATCGTCCGAATGGCCCGTACTGTTACTGGTCGACGACGACGAGGACTACTGCGCGATCCTCGGCGCGGCGCTGGTAAAACGCAACTACCAGGTAGCGATCGCGCATAATCTCGCAGACGCCATGAGACTGGCCCGCGAGATCGAGCCGGAATACGCCGTGGTCGACCTGCGCATCGGCAACGAGTCCGGGCTGGAACTGGTGCGCCAGCTGACCGATCTGGACGAAAACACACGCATCGTCATGCTCACCGGCTACGCCAGCGTGGCCACC
>CAYUFA010000001.1:126273-145247 GCA_964443845.1 uncultured Ectothiorhodospiraceae bacterium | reverse complement strand
TCGACCGGGACGGCCGTGCGGGTTTTACGCTGACCCTGCAGGCGCGCGAGCAGCACATCCGCCGTTCCAAGGCCACCTCGAACATCTGCACCAACCAGGGGCTGCTGGTCACGGCTGCCACCATCTACCTGTCCCTGCTCGGTGCCGAGGGCCTGAAGCGCGTGGCCCAGGCCTGCCACGAGCAGACACGCAGGCTGGTGGCGGCACTGACGGAGAACGAGTGCGTGGAGCCGGTGTTCGACCGGCCGTATTTCCACGAGACGCCGTTGCGCCTCAAGGTACCGGTCGAAGGCGTGGTGCGCGCGCTGCACGCGCACAATCTCCTGCCGGGGTACCTGCTTGGCAAGGAATACCCGGAGCTGGGGGATGCGTTGCTGGTGTGCGCCACCGAGTTGCGCACCGATGCGGACATCGCCCTGTACGCCGACCATCTGAACCGCGTGGTCGCGGCACAGACCCGGGCGGGGTGCCCGGTGCAGCCGAAGATGGCTTGATAAAAAAGGGGTCAGATCCCTTTTTGCAAGCACAGCTGGCAGACATACCGTAACGACTCACAGAGAAAAGGGATCTGACCCCTTGTTTTAGGAGGTGGGAGATGGCGAAGATAACCCTGCAGGGGAACCCCTGTAACACCAACGGGGAGCTGCCGGCCGTCGGCAGCCAGGCCCCCGAGTTTCACCTGGTCGATGGCAAGCTCAACGAAGTGCGCCTGGCGGATTACGCCGGCAAGAAGATCCTGATGAACATCGTACCGAGCCTGGATACACCGACCTGTGCGACCTCGACGAAGAAATTCAACGAGCACGCACAGGCCAATGCGGATACGGTCATGCTGGTGATTTCGGCCGATCTGCCGTTCGCGCAGGGCCGTTTTTGCGGCGCCGAGGGGATCGACAACGTGATACCGCTGTCGCTGATGCGCTCGCGCGGTTTCGCCAGGGACTACGGCGTGCTGATCACGGACGGACCGCTGGCCGGGATCACCGCGCGCGCCGTGGTGGTGGCGGGGACGGACGGCAAGGTGAAGTACACCCAGCTGGTTCCCGAGATCGCCGATGAACCGGACTATGATGCGGCACTTGCGGCGCTGGACCAGGCCACGTGACCAGAATGATTGCGTGCCTGCGTGGTACATGGATGTACGAATGCCGCAAGAGGCAGGGGAAGGTGCGCCCGCAGAGCGGGCGAGAGGCTGGTCTGGGCCATGCCGGAAGCGGCCAGGGTTCCACTGAGAGGAATTGAGCAGCGTATGTTGATATTCGAGCAATCCCGACCCGGCCGCCGGGCGCTGGCGCAGGCACCGCACCAGGCAACCACCACGCCGGATATTCCCGCCGACCTGCTGCGCAGGGAGCCGCCACGGCTGCCGGCGGTATCGGAGATGCAGGTGGTGCGCCACTACACGCGCCTGTCGCAGAAGAACTTCTCCATCGACACCCAGTTCTACCCGCTGGGCTCCTGCACCATGAAATACAACCCGCGCGCCTGCAACCACCTGGCGATGCTGCCGGGATTTCTCGCGCGTCATCCGCTGGCGCCGGAGTCCATGGGGCAGGGTTTCCTGGCCTGCATGTACGAGCTGCAGGAAATGCTCAAGGAAGTGACCGGCATGCCCGCCGTGTCGCTGTCACCGGCGGCCGGCGCACAGGGCGAATTTGCCGGCGTGGCGATGATCCGCGCCTATCACGACGCGCGCGGCGATAGCGCGCGTACCGAGATCCTGGTGCCGGATGCGGCGCACGGTACCAACCCGGCGACCGCCGTGATGTGCGGCTACAAGGTGCACGAGATTCCCACCGACCGCAACGGCGATGTCGACATGGAAGCGCTGCGCAAGGCGGTCGGACCGCACACGGCCGGCATCATGCTCACCAACCCCTCCACGCTGGGCGTGTTCGAGCGGCGCATCGAGGAGATCGCCGGCGTCATCCACCAGGCCGGCGGGCTGCTGTACTACGACGGCGCCAACCTGAACGCGATCCTCGGCAAGGTCCGCCCCGGCGACATGGGTTTTGACGTCATCCACATGAACCTGCACAAGACCTTCTCCACCCCCCATGGCGGCGGTGGTCCGGGCGCCGGCCCGGTCGGCGTCAGCAAGCGCCTGGAACCCTTCCTGCCGGTACCGGTGGTCGGGTTCGACGGCGACGAGTACTACTGGATCACCGATGAGGTGCGCCCGCAGAGCATCGGCCGGCTGTCCGCGTTCATGGGCAACGCCGGCGTGCTGATGCGCGCCTACATCTACGCGCGCATGCTGGGTCGCGAGGGCATGCACCGGGTGGCGGACTATGCCACGCTGAACGCCAATTACCTGATGGCGCGCCTGTCCGCGGCCGGCTTCGATGTGGCCTTTCCGGGACGTCGGGCCACGCATGAATTCATCGTCACGCTGAAAAGGCAGGACAGGACGCTGGGTGTCACGGCCATGGATTTTGCCAAGCGCCTGCTGGACTACAACTTCCATGCGCCCACGACCTACTTCCCGCTGCTGGTACCGGAATGCCTGCTGATCGAGCCGACCGAGACGGAAACGAAGGAAGAACTGGACGGCTTCATCGATGCCATGACCCGCATCCTGAAAGAGGCCGAGACGACTCCGGAACTGCTCAAGGAGGCACCGCACACGCAACCGGTGCGCCGTCTCGACGAGGTGCGCGCCGCCAGGGAGCTCGACCTGGCCTGGCAGCCGCCACGCGGCGGATAACCGCCGCACGCCGGTGTCCGGTGCGGCCCTGTAGCGGGTGCTGACCCCCCCGGTCCCCGGCCCGGCGGGGCTCCCGGGCAGACCACGACGGTACGGCCCGGTCCCGACACAATCACGACAGGAATACCTTCATGACAGCATTGATTTGTGGATCATTCGCCTTCGACACCATCATGGTGTTCCATGACCGGTTCCGCAATCACATCCTGCCGGACAAGGTACACATGCTGAACGTGTCGTTCCTGGTTCCGGACATGCGCCGCGAGTTCGGCGGCTGTGCCGGCAACATCGCCTATAGCCTGAAACTGCTGGGTGGGGACCCGGTGCCGATGGGCACGGTCGGCAACGACTTTGCGTCCTACGCGTCGTGGCTGGACCGTCACGGCATCCGGCGTCAGCACGTCACCGTGCTGGACGATATCTACACCGCGCAGGCCTTCATCACGACCGACATGGATGACAACCAGATCACGGCCTTCCACCCCGGCGCGATGAACTCCGCGCACGTGAACCGGGTCGAGGAAGCGCGCGGGATTTCCCTCGGTATCGTGTCGCCGGACGGCCGCCAGGGCATGCTCGAGCACGCCGCGCAGTTTGCCGCACAGGACATTCCGTTCGTCTTCGATCCGGGCCAGGGACTGCCCATGTTCGGCGGGGAGGAACTGGAACAATTCATCGCCCTGGCGGACTGGGTGAGTGTCAACGATTACGAGCTGCAACTGTTGCAGGAACGCACCGGCCTGTCACCGCACGATATCGCCGACCGGGTGCGGGCGCTCATCGTCACCCGCGGCGGCGAGGGGTCGCATATCTATACCGGCGGGCATCGTATCGACATTCCGGCCGCGCAGGTACGCGAGCTGAACGATCCGACCGGTTGCGGGGATGCCTACCGTGGCGGCTTGCTGTACGGCCTGTTGCAGGGTCTCGACTGGGAGATCACGGGACGGATCGCCGCACTCATGGGCGCCATCAAGATCGAGCACCATGGCACCCAGAACCACCGCTTCACCCGCGGGGAATTCCGGGTGCGCTACGAGGAAAGTTTCGGCACACAGCTGCCGGACGGAATCTTTCTGTAAGACGTTTTCCCCGCCGCCGCCGCCGCCGCGCCCGCGCTGCGTGCTGGACGAGGCGTCCGGGCCCGGCGCGCCGGGCCTGCAGAAACCGCCGGCTGCCGTGGCGGTGCTCAGGCCTGTTTACCGGCCAGCCGTTCCATGTGTTCGAGCGCCCGTACGATGGCATCCTGTGCCTGGTCCTGTACGGCATTTTCCAGTTGCGCCGCCGCCGCCGTGAATTCCGGCAGGCCGCAATAGCCAACGAGTCCCTTGATCTGGTGCAGGTGATCGGCCAGCTGCTGTGCGTGGCCGTGCGTGACCGCCTCGCGCAGGGCAGCCAGCTGCCTGCGCAGTTCCTCCTGGAGGCGCACCCGGAATTCGGGTGGCATGACAAACTCGCTGCCGTCGGGGGCGGCTTCCGTGTCCTCGCGCACGCACCACTTGCGGATCATCGCGATGAATTTTTGCCCGGACACCGGTTTGTACAGGATGTCGTCCATGACGGCGGTTCCTTCGTTGTCCTGCTGGCTCACGAAGACGTCGGCGGTCAGGGCGATGACCGGCGTGTTCCGGTTCCTGCCCTGACGGATTTCCTGCATGGCCTCCGCACCGCCCATGACCGGCATATGGATGTCCATGAATATGAGGTCGTAGTTTTCCTCGGCGGCGAGCCGGATGGCTTCCCTGCCGTTCACGGCGATGGTGACGTCAATGTCGTAATTGGCAAGCAGCTGCAGGAACAGCTGCTGGTTGAACGGATTGTCCTCGGCGACCAGCAGATGCAGTCCGGCCAGGTTGCCGGCGGGCGGTTGGTCGGGGACGGTGGATGTGCCTTCCGCACCTGTCACGGGCTGCTCCGCCAGCGGCAGCAGGCTGCGTACCGCCCGCAGCAGGCGCTCGCTGCGCGGCGGTTTCGGCAGGATGTGCAACCGGCAGTCGCCGGCGCTGCAGTCGTGACGCTCCGTACCCAGCAGGACGATGATTGGTGCCTGGCAGTATGCACGGACATCGAGCAGCCAGTCGGTTTCCGGGATGGCATCGTATTCGTCGTGCGCGAGCCCCATCACCAGCAGGTCACAGGGCGTTCCATGCTGCGCGTCGGTCACCAGCATTTCGACCAGGCGGTTCCGGTCCGAGGTGTTGAACACTTTCGCACCCCAGTTGAAGAACCGGTTGCGCAGGGAGCGCAGCGTGAACGGGTTGCGGTCGTAGACGACCACCTTGTAACCGGCAAGGGCGCGCGACTGGTCCGGACCGAGCGGGGACTCAACCGGTACGCGAATGGTGAAGCTGAACGTCGAACCCTTGCCCGGGCTGCTGTGCAGGCCGATTTCGCCGCCGAGCAGGGCAACCAGCCTGCTGCTGATGGTCAGGCCCAGCCCGGTGCCGCCGTAGCGGCGACTGATGGATACGTCTGCCTGGGTGAAGGGATCGAAAATCACCTGCTGCTGGGACTCGCTCATGCCGATTCCGGTGTCGGTGACGGCGAAGGTGACGGCGGTGTTCTCCTGCGTGCTGTCGGCCACGGATACCTCGACCAGCACATGACCCGTCGTGGTGAACTTGATGGCGTTGTTGACCAGGTTGGTCAGCACCTGGCTGATCCGGGTGGGATCACTCACGATGCGCTGCGGTACGTCCGAATGAATGTACAGTACCAGTTCCAGACGTTTTTCGTGTGCCTGGCCGCTCAGCATGCTGACCACGTTTTCCAGCGTTTCATGCAGGTCGAAGGGCCGGGGATCGACACTCATGGTGTTCGAGTCGAGCCGGGTATAGCCCAGAATGTCGTCGATGATCTGGAGCAATTGCGAGGCTGCCTGCATGATGGTCCGGATATGTTCCTGCTGGTTCTCTTCCAGTTTCGTTTCCTGCAGCAGACCGGCAAAGCCGATAACGGCGCTGAGCGGCGTACGAATTTCGTGGCTCATGCGCGCCAGGAATTCCGACTTGGCATTGCCGGCGTCGACCGCGTCCGCCCGTGCCTGCTCGAGTTCCAGGTTGCGTGCCTCCAGCATGTTCACGGTGTGCGTCAGCTGGGCAGTGGCTTCGGATATCCGGCGTTGCATGCGGCGCTGTGCGTCTTCCAGGGAGCTGGCCATCTGGTTGACTCCCAGTTCGAGTACGCCGAGCTCACCGGGTGAGTCGCTGCCGGCACGTGCGGACAAATCACCGCCGGTCAGTTTGCGTACCACACCGGTCAGCCGGACGATGGGCTCCGCCACCCTGCGCGAGACGATCGTGGCCAGCAGCAGGCTGACCAGGAGACCGCAAACGGTAAGTGTGATGCCGGTCTCCAGGATGGTATTGCGCGCCTGCAGCATGTCATTGGTCGACATGATTACCTGGACCGCGCCGACGGCATCCAGCGGGCTGGCGGTTTCCGGATGCTGCAGGTCGGCTTCGAAGTCCGATACCGCGACACCCGTGCGTACGATCGGGGCGTTGAACACCAGGCTGGTTGCATCCGCGCCGCTGTTGGCCGGTTGACCCAGCTGCACCAGTACGTCACCGCCGGCATTGCTGATCTCCACCCCGGTGACATCGGATTCGCGCAGTACCTGGTGGCCCTGCCGGGTCAGTTCGTGGAGGTCTTCGGAGTACATGCCCAGCTCGCACAACGCGGCAAGGTGCTTGGCCAGCAGTGACCCGCGTTCCTGCAGCGCGTCACGCGTGTCGTTCATGTAGCGGCCGGTGATGTACCAGCCCAGGGAAAGAATGACGACCAGCATCGGTACCGCGAACGTCACTGCAATGCGTTGCCCGATTCCGCCGCGCAATACTGGCTGGTTCACTGCGTTTTCTCCCCGGAACGGATCGACCTGACCAGTGCAGTCCCGTCCAGATCGCGCCCCCCGAGGGAGGCGTTCACGGAGCGGTTGACGGCTACCCGGAAGTATTTGCTGTACTGCGGAGCCGGCAGGCAGCGCATCCCCTTGTCCAGCCAGTGCCGGGTGATTTCGGCCGCCTGAGTGCCCATCTGTCCCGGTTCGGAGAAGACCGACGCGGCCGCGCCGGCATGCACGTAGGCAAGGGAAAACCCGATTACGGGAATCTGCTGCTCATAGGCCTCGTACAGCAGCCACTTGGCACTCTCGCGGTTCAGTACCAGGGGATCATTGATGGCCAGCAGCAGGTCCGACTGCTTGAGCAGCGGCAGGGTGTCCGGCGCCTTTCCGGGCTCCTGTGTCAACACCAGGCTCTGGATGTGGATATTGCCGGGTAACCGGAGCGCATTGATTTCTTGCTGCCTGCGCCGGGACGTCGGGCCCAGCAATATGCCGTAGGTATGTGCGTCGGGGTACAGCAGCTCCGCCAGTCGAGCCTGGCGCCGGACCGGCTGGTCGATGAAAATGGCACTGCGCCGGCTGCAGTTCGGCCGGCCGTCCAGGGCGTCGAAGCTGCTTTCCGGTATCAGCGTATTGAGCACCGGAATGTGCGACAGCTTTTCGCTGGCGAATCCTGCGGGGCGGCTGCCGATCGTGACGAGCAGGGCGGTGTCCTGGCCGATTTCGCCACTGCTGAACCGGTCGTCGTCCAGGTAGTGGGTCGTGATCGTAATGTCGCGCCTGGATTCCAGCGCCTGGCGGTAGGCCGTGATGAATTGTTCATACAGTGCTGACCGGGCTGACGCCAGTAATGCAACCGGGATGCTTCGGTCCGCGATACTTTCCCAGGGGCACAGCAACGCCAGTACGATCACCAGCACCATGCTGGCGCGGCACGCCGGTATCATCTGGGTACGGGTTGCGAGCATCCTGAGCAGACCTGCGTTCTGAGTGGTACTCAGGGGAATCCGGCGGTCAGGCGCAGGTAGGCGCGTGTGTCGAAAAGGTTTTCGTCGCGAAAGGAACGATAGGTCTTGCCGATGTTCTGGACGATGGCCTCGGCCAGCAGGCGGATATTCCCCGAGCGCCAGCGCCGCGCCAGGCGTGCATCCACGCGCGTGTACGGTTTCAGCCGGTCACCGTCACCCAGCCAGACCATCTTGGACAGATGGTATACACCGGCGCTTGCCTCGAAGCCGTCCGGGAGCGACTTGCCGAGCAGTATGCTGCTGGTATAGCGCGGGGCGATGTTTTCCGGGTAATACGAAATCACGTCGGGATTCACCTGCCTGCGCCAGATGGCGTCGGTATCGACCACGGATATCTGCGCCGAGATGAAATCGTGCGGGGCCGGCTGGTACTTGACCTGTAGCTCGCCGCCATCCACCCGGGTAAATCCGTCATTGGTCAATGTCGACACCGCAAACGGAATGGTGGGCAGCGGCTGCGGGACGGACGGGTCCTCCACGAAGCGGATGCGCTCCGTGGTTTCTTCCTTGAACAACTTGGCATCCAGCATCAGACGACGCTCCAGCCAGTAGCCGACGTAACCGAGTTCGACCGAGGTCAGTGTTTCCGGCCCCGGATTGCTGGACTGGTAATCCGTCAGGTAGGCGGTGCCGTCATCAAGGCGGTAGACGTTGTTGAAGTGCTCCTCGAGCAGCGACGGGTAGCGCTTGGCGCGGGAGTAACTCAGCCGGACCGAGTGCTGCTTGTCGAACAGCCAGTTCACATCGACACGTGGTGACAGGTAGGAGCCGAACTCGTTGCTGTGTTCCGCTATGGCACCGAGATTGAACAGCAGGTGGTCACCATGACGGTAACTGGTGTTGATGAACGCGCGCTGGGTGAATTCCTGGATCCAGTCATTGCGATCAGTCAGGGTTTTCGAATCCAGCCGGTTCAGCCGGATGCCGGCACCGGCCACGAAACGCAGCCGCCCGGAACGTGGCGAGGTGTACTGCAGCTCCGCGTCGTAGCGCTCGCCGCGGTAGTCAAACAGGCCAAAGTTGGTCGGCTGGTCGGAATGGCCGGGAATCAGCAGCGGCACGAGCGAGGGCGGGTCGATGTTCCAGGCATGGGACAGCAGGTCGCGGTAATGATCAGTGGAGTCGTAGGCGTTGTGGTAGAACTGCACGCGCAGGTCGGCGGCATCTTCCATGGCGCGCCGCCAGCTCACGTACTCATAATCGCTGCTGACCTGCTTGTTGTGTGCGACCGGGTCGGTCTGTGGTTCTGCCCCGCCTCCCAGACGGCCGCTGGTGTAGCCGGCCTGGAAGTCCACCTCGTCGCTGCTGCGCGGATGCCAGAGTCCGCGCAGGCTGCCCCCCGCCAGCTCGCGGCCGTCGTTGGTCGAGTTGAGGTTGCCCGGGAACCCGTGGTTTTCCTGGTAATTCAGGGTGACGCGGTAATCCAGCTTGCCGGAGGTGCCGTTGTGTCTGAGCATGCCGTAGCGGGTATGCAGGTCGCCGGCGGTGATGCGTGCGGTCGTACCCTGGTCCTGCAGCGGCAGGCGGGTGATGATGTTGATGACACCGGCGACGGCATTGGAGCCGTACAGCGGGCTGTTGGGTCCGCGGATCACCTCGATACGCTCGATATCCTCCAGCGTGATGCCCAGCATCACCCAGTCGATATCGGAAAACGAAGGCTGGTAGATCGAGCGTCCGTCGACCAGGACCTGCATGCTGCGCGGGAAGGCATCACCGAAACCATGATAGGTGACGGCTATCTGGTTGCCCTGCGGATAGGCTACCTGGATGCCGGGGACCAGCCGCAGGACGTCCGCGATCTCGATGGCGCCGGAGGCCTCGATCATGTCGCGATCGATGATGGTGACCGAGGAGGGTGATTCGGTCAGTGGCTGGCGGATGCGGGTGGCCGAGATCACGGTGTCGATGTCGCCGGTGAAGTCTTCCTCGGTCTCCGGCAGTGATGGTTGCGTTGCGGTGGTGGAATCTGTCACCGCCAGCGCTGGTGCGGGAATGGTGAGGATCAAGACTACGAGGGCACACCGAAACGGGCCTGCCGGGTGCTTGCGCATGGTTTTCTCCCTTTCATCTGGATACGTCGGAACATCCGTGTCGCTGCCCGTTTCCGGGTCCTTGCCCGGCGCTGTTACTGCCGGGGCGGAGCGGGGCCGGTACGGCTCCGGAACCTGTCTGTGGACAAATCCCGGTCACCGCAGCGGGGTGGTGCGCCTGTGGCTCCGGAGTACCGGGAAACCGTGCAGGGTCCCTGCATGACCGGCCGGGTCCGGGTTATTCTTTCTGCTGCTGCAGCTTGCGGCAGGCGATGGCAGCCTCGGTCCGGTTGCTTACGCCGAGTTCCTTGAAGATCGCTGACAGGTGTATCTTGACGGTATGCTCGGACAGGCCCAGTTCGCGCGCAATGGTCTTGTTGGTGTGTCCACCGATCAGCAGGCGGATCACGTCCAGCTGGCGGTCGGTGAATTCATAGGCACCGGTAACCGCGGCTGCCCGTCCGGCCGGCTCTCTCCGTTCGACGCGGCCGGATTCATCGATCATTTCGGCCGGGATGTACACACCGCCGGAGAGCACCAGCTGCAATGCACTGACCAGCACGTTGTTGGCTGCGCGCTTCGGGATAAAGCCGGATGCGCCGTACTCGATAGCCCGATGCATGGTGCGCCTCTGTTCATTGGCGGACAGGACCACCACCGGCAGATCGGGATAGGCGTTGCACAAACCGGCGAGCAGGTCGAGGTCGTTGACGCCGGGCATCTGCAGGTCGAGGATGACCAGGTTGATATCCGCGTGTTTGCTGAGCATGGTGCGTACCGAGTCCGCGTCGACAGCTTCATGGATATCCTGCAGGCCCCGCAGGCCCGTTAGCGCGAGTTTCAAGCCATCGCGGACGAGACTGTGATCATCCGCGATCAGAATATTCAGACGATCCTTCACCTGGCTCCCTGCCCTGGGTGTGCACGACCATATACAGGTGCAGAGTACCGCCAGCACCGGGGGCAGGCAACCGGGATGCGTCTGGTCATGCAGTCAGGTTCTGCGCCATGCCATTGCCGGACGGCTGGCGGCAGCCCACGGTGTTGCCACACTCCGGCATATGCGCTGCCCTGTGGCGGGAAGGGGGGGCGGTTTTCGAACCCGGGATTGTTCGTGACCGCTAGTTCGGCAAGGGCGTGCGATAAGATAGCCGATATGTACTAGTACGTATGTAGTAGTGTCATCCCCGGTTGGGCACCCTACTATTGGTGCAACACGGACGTGAGCACAGGGATGTGTTCCAACTCCGCTCCAGGCCGGCTAACGTCGGCCGGTTCCTGCCATCCCCCTGTCGTGCCCGAGTGCGCAATGCCCTGCGTCCCGGGCGGGTTGCGCCGCTGCGGGTACCGGCGCAGCAACGGCGCCCGGCAACCGGTTACCGGCTTTTCGGGATGTGCCGCAGGTAGCGCGGATAGTCGATCTGTTCCAGCGCCATCCGGTTGGCCCGGATGGTGCAGGTCGCACCGGACCCGGCGACGATCAGCTTGCAGCCCGTGTCGCCACGCCAGCGGATCGGCAGCGGCACGAGGTTGCGCCACGTGTAGATGTTGTTGGTCAGTTCCCCGCCCTGCAGCTCGCACGGGCAGGTCGGCAACTCGCCTGCGATTTCGCAGTCCTCCAGCGTCAGCCGTACGGCCTGGGTCCACAATGAGTCCTCGAATGCATCTTCCATGACCTGCACCAGGTACACCCTGGAGAAGTCCAGTGTGATGCGTTCGTCGCCGCTTTGTTCGATGCGTGCGAGCTGTGCCTCGGGCAGTTGCAGATGCTGGGTGATGTCGCTCATGGCAGGCTCCGGGTCAGGACAGGGCTGCCTGCAGTTCCTGCAGGCTGGTTACGGGAAGTCCGCAGCGGGTACCGGCGCAGACATACGCCACGCAGGCAGCGCCCGCGGTGCGTTGCGCCAGGGCGCCCGGCAGATCGTGCACTTCGGCCGGTATGGCCAGCGTCAGCCGGGCCGGTGCATAGGGTCGGGCTGCAACGGCGCGCCAGGCGGGCAGTTCCTGCGCAGTGCCGCGCAGGATCACGGTCTGGATCGGAAACAGCGATTCTTCCAGGGCCACGAGCAGGCTGGTATGCCCGTGCGGCATGCTGCGCATTCCCTGCCAGGCGCTTTTCAGCGTGGCCTCCGCGGCGGCCAGGTAACGCGGTTCGCCGAGCAGGTGACCCAGCCGGCCGAGCACCTGTGCGGCGATGCCGTTGCCACCCGGCATGGCATCGTCGTGGTCCGGGCGTACACGCTGGATCAGTGTCTCGTGGTCGTCGGAGGTGAAGAAAAAGCCGCCGGCCGGGTCGCCAAACCGGGCAAGCACGACCTCGGCCAGCTCGATGGCGAAATCGAGGTCCTCCCGGCACCAGCGTACCTGCAGCAGCTCCAGCAGGGCATCGATGAGATACACGTAGTCGTCGAGGTAGGCGTTCAGGTGTGCGTGGCCGTCCTTGCAGGTGGCCAGCAGGCGTCCGTCGCGCCACAGCGTGGTGCGGATGAAATCGAGTGCACGCTGCGCCGATGCGAGCCAGGCGTCCGCGTCGAGATGGCGTGCGGCGATGGCCAGGCCGCGGATCATCAGCGCATTCCAGGAGGTGAGGATCTTTTCGTCCCGTCCCGGTCGCACACGCTGTGCGCGGGCCTGCAGGAGAATTGCGTGCGCCGCTGCCAGCGTGTGACGTACCGTGTCCGTGTCCTGTCCGGTCTCCCGCGCCAGCTCCGTCACCGTGCGATACACGTGCAGGTGCCAGTGCCCCTCGAAGTTGGGCGCCCGGTCGAGCCCGTAGCGCCGCGCCACCAGTGAATATTGCGCGTCGTCCAGCAAGGCGCGCACCTGCTGCCGGTCCCAGACGTAGTATTTCCCTTCCTCTCCTGCGGAGTCGGCATCCAGGCTGGAATAGTAGCCGCCGTCCGGTGACTGCATTTCGCGTAACACCCAGCCGGCCGTGGCGCGGGCCGTACGTGCGAACAGCTCGTTGCCGGTAGCCGCCCACGCCTGTGCGTACAGTGCCAGCAGCGGCCCGTTGTCGTAGAGCATTTTCTCAAAGTGCGGGATCATCCACTGGTCATCGACCGAGTACCGGCAGAAGCCGCCGCCGAGCTGGTCGAACAGGCCGCCATGCGCCATTTTTTCCAGCGTGAAGGCGACCATGTGCAGGGCGCGCGGGTCACCCGGTCCATCGCCGCCACGCGCGGCCGCCCAGTGTCGCAGCAGCCGCTCCAGGCTGGTCGGATGCGGAAATTTCGGTGCCCGGCCGAACCCGCCGTCCTGGTGGTCAAAACCTTTCTCCAGGGCCTGGCGTGCCGCATCCAGCGGCAGGCTGTCGAGTGTCTCGGCACCCTGTGCCTGGTTCATCTGCCCCATGGCCTCCAGCAGGCGGCGATTCTGGTCGCGGATGTCCGGTTCATGCTCGCGCAGGAAATCGTGTACCCGCTGCAACAGCTCGCGAAACGCGGGCAGGCCGTGGCGCGGGCTGTCGGGAAAATACGTGCCGGCGAAGAACGGCACCCGGTCGTCCGGGGTGAGGAACACCGTCAGCGGCCAGCCTCCGGGGCGCTGTGCGAGCAGGGAGTGCGCTCCCTGGTAGATACGGTCGAGGTCCGGGCGCTCCTCCCGATCCACCTTGATATTGACGAACAGGGCATTCATCAGTGCCGCCGTCTGCGGGTTTTCGAATGACTCGTGCGCCATGACGTGACACCAGTGGCAGGCCGAGTAGCCCACCGACAGCAGGATCGGCTTGTGCTCGTCGCGCGCCCGGTCCAGGGCCTCCGGTCCCCACGGGTACCAGTCCACCGGATTGTGCGCATGCTGCAACAGGTAGGGACTGGTTTCCCCGGCGAGGTGGTTGGTATAGTCGCTGTGCTCGTTCATAGGCAGGTACAGGGGGCGTTACCGGGCGCTGTACTATAGACCACAGGGTGACCGGATGTCGCGCGGACGGGTGG
Source organism: uncultured Ectothiorhodospiraceae bacterium (assembly GCA_964443845.1). Taxonomy (GTDB): domain Bacteria; phylum Pseudomonadota; class Gammaproteobacteria; order UBA9214; family UBA9214; genus UBA9214. The sequence goes on along the minus strand of CAYUFA010000001.1, from coordinate 131,694 downwards.
CAACTGTCCCATAAATCCGCAGTCCCCGGGGGGTTGCGTCTGAAGTCCTGCCCGCTTGCCCGCACGATGAAACTGTGCGGCGGCACCTTGCCGGACCGGATATCCGCCGGCAACACAGCGCACGCGAAATGATGACAGGTTCTATTAACACCCGTCATGAGTGGGGGAATCCGGGGGCGCGTTGCCCCGTCTGCGTCCGGGTGAATCCCGGCTGCACGTGCTCACCGGTCACCACGGCAGGCTGACTTCGTACCGGCCCGGCCCATGGCCCGGTGTCTTTCGCAACCACACAGGAACCACCCCGGGATGATCCAGTGAGCGCTGATCCCTTCTCTTCCCCGCCGCACACCACCGTGAGGTCCGGGGCACTGCAGAGCGGGATCACCCTGCTGCTGTTGTGGCTGCTGGCGACGCTCGCCGGACTGCTCACTCGACCGATGATCCCGGTGGACGAACTGCGTTACGCCGATGTCGCCTGGGAGATGTGGTCGCGTGGCAACTGGCTGGTGCCGACGCTCAACGGCGTGCCCTACAGCGACAAGCCGCCCCTGTTCTTCTGGCTGATCCATGCCGCGTGGTCGGGGTTCGGCGTCAGCGCGGGGGCGACCCGCATGGTCGCCCCGGTGCTGACCTTGCTCGACCTGGGGCTGTGCGCCTGGCTGGGCAGGCTGTTATGGCCGCGCCAGCCCGGCATTGCGCGGGCGGCCCCCCCGGTGCTGCTGTCCTGCGTGTTCCTGACCGGCTATTTCACCTGGGTACAGATCGACCTGCTGCTGCTGGCCTGTGTCCTGCTGGCCCTGTGCGGTGTGGCAGTGGCCGCGCATGCCCGGCCCGGCGGGTGGGGCCTGGCCGGGATTGGCCTCGGGCTGGGCCTGCTCGCCAAGGGGCCGGTCGTGCTGCTGCCGGTGATGCCGGTGGCGTGGCTCGCCCCGTGCTGGCGCGAACCGGAGGCGCGTCCGCGCTGGCGCGCATGGTACGCCGGCAGTCTGGGCAGCCTGCTGCTGGCGGCGCTGATCGGGCTGGCCTGGGCCATTCCCGCCACGCGCGCCGGCGGCGAGGCCTACCGTAACGCGATTTTCTGGGGTCAGACCGCGCACCGCGTGGTGGACTCGTTTGCCCACGCACATCCCGTGTGGTGGTACCTGCCGTGGTTAGCGGTGCTGTTTGCACCCTGGGTGTTGCTGCCGTGGCTGTGGACCGCCGCGCGCGGAGCATGGCGGCAGTGCGATCGCGGGCTGCGTTTCTGCACGACGTGGATCCTGTCGGTGCTGCTGCTGCTCAGCCTGGTCAGCGGCAAGCAGGTGAAATACCTGTTGCCGCTGTTGCCGGGCTTCGCCCTGCTGGTATCCCGGGTGCTGGATGCGCTGCCGGAACGGCCGGTGCCGCAGCGGCCCTGGTTGCTGGCCGGAGTGCTGGTGCTGCTCGGCGCGACGGGTGTCGCCGCACCGCTGCTCCTGCACCAGGCGCCCTGGCTGAACCAGGTGAGCCCGGGGTGGGGTGGCCTGCTGGTGGTGCTGGCCGCGCTCACCCTGTGGCTGCCCCCGGCCACTCCGCAACAATACCCCCAACGCATGCTGGCGCTCTCCGTGTGCGTGATCGCGATCGGCGAGGTCGGTGTATTGCGCATCGGGGCGCCGGCCTATGACCTGAAGGCGGCCAGCACGGTGATCGCCCGCGCGCAGGCCCAGGGTCACCCGGTGGCCGTCGCGCAGCGCTACCACGGACAGTTCGGTTTCTACGGGCGCCTGACCCGGCCCGTGCAGGAAGTGTCCGGGCAGCAGCTCGGCGCCTGGAGTCGCGCACACCCGGACGGCTATGTGGTGCTGACCGGCAAGGCGTCGAGCGCCGGCTGCCCGGGGGTGGTGCATGACCAGCCCTACCAGAGCGGCTATCTCACCATCGTCAGCACGCAGGCCGCGGGCAACGATCTTTCCCGGGTGCCGATCTGTCCGTTGCGCACGCCGCACAACCGCTACCGGCCGCGCCCATGAGTACTGCTGCGCTGCCGGTACTGATCCTGAAGAAGCACGAGGAGCGGCGCCTGCGGGCCGGCCACCTCTGGGTCTTCAGCAACGAGGTGGACACGCGCAGGAGCGCGCTCACCGCGTTCGAACCCGGTGCCCTGGTGCGGGTCGAGTCGGCCGCCGGCAGCGTGCTGGGTACGGCCTACGTCAATCCGGGCACGCTGATCTGTGCACGCCTGGTGAGCCGGCATGGCAACGCGCGCCTCGATGCCGCCCTGCTGCGGCGGCGCCTGCTGTCCGCACTGGAGTTGCGTGCGCGCCTGTTCGCACAACCGTACTACCGCCTGGTGTACGGCGAGGGTGACGGTCTGCCGGGCCTGGTGATCGATCGCTACGGCGACGTGCTGGTCTGCCAGGTCACCACCGCGGGGATGGAGCGCGTGCGCCCCACGCTGGTCGAGGTGTTGCAGGAGTGCCTGCAGCCGTCCGGCATCCTGTTCCGCGACGACAACCCGATGCGTGCCCTGGAAGGGCTGGCAGCGGGCAGCGTGAGCGTCGGCACGGTACCCGGCGCGGTCACGCTGGAGGAGGGCGGTGTGCGCTTCCGGGTGCCACTTGGTGGTGGGCAGAAGACCGGCTGGTTCTACGACCAGCGCAGCAACCGGCTCGCCATGCACAAGTACGTGCCGGGGCGACGCGTGCTGGATGTGTTCAGCTACGTGGGTGCCTGGGGGTTGCAGGCCGCACGGGCCGGTGCGCGCGCGGTGACCTGCGTGGACAGTTCGGCCGGTGCGCTGGAATCCCTGCAGCAGAGCGCGCGGGACAACCGGCTGACCGGCGTCGGCATCGAGGCCGGTGACGCCTTCGACGTGCTGCAGGTGCTGCGTACCGCGCGCCGTGAATTCGACGTGGTCATCGTCGATCCGCCGGCCTTCATCCGGCGCCGCAAGGACATCCGCCAGGGCGAACAGGGTTATATCCGGCTCAACCAGCTGGCACTGGAGCTGTTGGCGCCCGGCGGTATCCTGATATCATGCTCCTGCTCCATGCACCTGGCCGCAACGCGCCTGCAGCAGATCGTGTTACAGGCTGCCTGCCGGCGCGCGCGCCCGCTGCAGTTGCTGGAGCGCGGTTTCCAGTGCCTGGATCACCCGGTACACCCGGCGATCAGCGAAACCGCGTATCTCAAGGCGCTGTTTTGCCGCGTACCTGCGTAACACTACCGGACCCGTTGCCCGATGCTGACCTATCCGCACATCAATCCCGTCGCCTTCTCCATCGGCCCGCTCCAGGTCCACTGGTACGGGCTGATGTACCTGGTGGCGTTCCTGCTGGGCTGGTGGCTGGGTGTGCTGCGCGCCCGGCGGCCGGGCAGCACCTGGCGCGCGGAGGAAATCGGTGACCTGGTGTTCTATTTCGCGCTCGGTGCCGTGCTGGGCGGGCGCATCGGCTACACGCTGTTCTATAATTTCGAGAACTTCATCCACGACCCGACGGTGATCTTCCGCATCTGGGAGGGCGGCATGTCCTACCACGGCGGCATGCTGGGCGTGTTCGTGGCGATGGCGCTCTATGCGCGTCACACCCGGCGTACCTTCTTCCTGGTCACCGATTTTCTCGCGCCGCTGGTGCCGCTCGGGCTGGGCGCGGGCCGGCTGGGCAACTTCATCAACGGTGAGCTGTGGGGCCGGCCCACCGACCTGCCCTGGGGCATGGTGTTCCCGTACGTCGACCAGCAGCCGCGGCACCCGTCCATGCTGTACGAGCTGTTGCTGGAGGGCGTGGTCTTCTTCATCATCCTGTGGGTGTATTCGCGCAAGCCACGCCCGACGATGGCGGTTTCCGGGCTCTACCTGCTGTGTTATGGCGTGTTCCGCTTCGCCGTCGAGTTCGTGCGTGAGCCGGACCCCCAGCTCGGTTTCCTGGCCTTTCACTGGCTCACCATGGGCATGCTGCTGTCGCTGCCCATGATCCTGATTGGCGGCGCGTTCATGCTGTATGCCTATCGCCGTACCGACGGCATGGTGAGCTGGTAATGCAACAATATCTCGACCTGATGCGCCACGTGCGCGAGCACGGCACCCGCAAGGAAGACCGCACCGGCACCGGCACGCTCAGCGTGTTCGGATACCAGATGCGTTTCGACCTGGCACGGGGCTTCCCGCTGGTCACCACCAAGAAGCTGCACCTGCGCTCCATCATCCACGAGCTGCTGTGGTTCCTGCGCGGTGACACCAGCGTCCGTTACCTGCACGAGCACAACGTCAGCATCTGGGACGAGTGGGCGGACGAGCACGGCGAGCTGGGGCCGGTGTACGGTTACCAGTGGCGCTCCTGGCCGACCGCAGACGGCTGTCACATCGACCAGATCAGCCAGGTCATCGGCCAGATCCGCAACAATCCCGATTCCCGGCGCATCATCGTCAGCGCCTGGAACGTGGCCGACGTGGAGCGCATGGCGCTGCCGCCGTGCCATGCCTTCTTCCAGTTCTACGTGGCGGACGGGCGCCTGTCCTGCCAGCTCTACCAGCGCAGTGCCGACATCTTTCTCGGGGTCCCGTTCAACATCGCCTCCTATGCATTGCTGCTGCAGATGATGGCGCAGGTCACCGGCCTGCAGGCCGGTGATTTCGTGCACACCTTCGGGGACGCGCACCTGTACCTCAATCACCTCGAGCAGGCCGACCTGCAGCTGTCACGGACGCCGCGCGCACTGCCGCGCATGCGACTCAACCCGGAAGTGCGGGACTTGTTCGCCTTCCGCTTCGAGGACTTCGAACTGCAGGACTACGATCCGCACCCGCACATCAAGGCGCCGGTCGCGGTGTGACGCACATGAAGCTCTCCATCGTCGTCGCCATGGCTCCCAACCGCGTGATCGGTCACCATAACCGCCTGCCGTGGCACCTGCCGGCCGACCTTGCGCACTTCAAGGCGCTCACGCTCGGCAAGCCCGTCGTGATGGGGCGCAGGACCTGGGAGTCGATCGGACGCGCGCTGCCGGGACGCACGAACATCGTGATCACGCGCGCGTCCGACTACGTGGCCCGGGGCGCCATTGTCGTGCATTCGGTCGAGGAGGCGCTGGAGGCCGTGCGCTGTGCTGACGAGATGATGGTGATCGGTGGCGCCGAGTTCTATCGCCAGGTATTGCCACGGGTCGATACGTTGTACCTCACCTGCGTCGAGGGGGAATTCGAGGGTGATACGTATTTCCCCGAGCTCGATGCCGCCGAGTGGCGTGAGGTCGACAGCGAGTCGCATGCCGCGGACGAGAAGAATCCCTGCCCCTATCGTTTCGTCACGCTGGAGCGGGTACGCGGACGGTAGCGGTGCGGGTGCGCACGGCGCACCATCCAGCCCTTCCCCGGCATTGCGCGGACCACGGGGCCTGCGGCCGGAGATCGCCGCGGCACTCCGTGTCCCGCAATGACGGGAAATGGCCGGAACGGCAGGT
>CAYUFA010000001.1:114824-126173 GCA_964443845.1 uncultured Ectothiorhodospiraceae bacterium | reverse complement strand
ACAGCAATGCCCCGTTCTGCAGCGCCGCCTGTCGCGAGGAAAAGTACGCCTGGCGCCAGTCGTTCCAGAAATACACGATGACGGCGAACATGGTGCCGGTATGCAGCATGACCAGCAGCAGGGTCGTGGCCGGTGTGGTCGGGTCGAGCCCCATGCGTTTTTCCGCCACGATGACGTGGGCCGAACTGGAGACCGGCAGCAGCTCCGCTGCGCCCTGGACCATGGCGAGGACCAGTATTTTGAGGAAATCGACAGACATGCGGGTACGGGATGTGCGTCCTGCCGGGTGACCGGTTCCGCCGTTGCCGCAGGCGCACAGGTGCCCCGCCGGCGGGTGGAACGGGAGAGGACCATGTACCGTGCGCGCCGGCAGCCGCTCAGTTCCTGCCCGGTTTGCGCTGCCCGGCACAGGGCACGCTGAAACGCTGAACCGGATCGTCCAGCCGCAGCGCGCTGAGCCTGCCACCCCACAGACAGCCGGTATCGGTGGCGTATACCCCGGGTGCCGAAAAGGCACCCAGCGACGACCAGTGTCCGAACACGATGTTGAGCTTGCGGCTGGCGCGGCCGGGTACCTCGAACCAGGGCAGCTGTCCCTGCGGCTGGGTCCCGGGCGGGCCCTTGCTCTTGAGGTCGAGCTTGCCCGTGGTATCGCAATAACGCATGCGCGTAAAGCAGTTGACGGAGAAACGCAGCCGGTCCCAGCCCTGCAGGCGGGGCGACCAGTGGTTCGGCTTGTTGCCATACATCTGGCCGATGAACGCGCTGCGCTGCGTGCCGTGCAGCACCTGCTCGACTTCCCGTGCGCAGGTCTGCGCCTGCGCGAGGTCCCACTGGGGTGGCAGGCCGGCGTGGACCATGGTGAAGCCCAGCGCGGTGTCGTGATGCAGCAGCGGCCGCCGGCACAGCCACTCGATCAGGCCGGCGCGATCCGGTGCGGTGAGAATGTCATCCAGCGTGTGGTCACTGTGGTCCAGCGGGTGATCGTGCGCGGCCGCGATCAGGTGCAGGTCGTGGTTGCCCAGCACGGTGATGGCGCGTTCGCCCAGGTCACGCACGAAACGCAGCGTGGCGAGCGACTGCAGACCCCGGTTGACCAGGTCGCCGACAAACCACAGGTGGTCCGTTCCCGGGTCGAAGCGAATGTGGGCGAGCAGCCGCTGCAGGTCGTCGAAGCAGCCCTGGATGTCGCCGATGGCGTAGACGGCCATCGGCTCAGTGCAGGGTGCGCGGTATGGCCAGGGTGAAGGTCGGGATCACCGCGTCGAACTGGTCACCGTTCTCGGCCACCATCTGGTATTCGCCGCGCATGCTGCCGACCGGGGTGGCGATCATGGTCCCGCTGGTGTACTGGAAGCCCTCTCCCGGGTTGAGGTAAGGCTGTTCACCGACCACGCCTTCACCGCGGACTTCCTGGGTATGGCCGTTGGCGTCGGTGATGATCCAGTGGCGCGAGACCAGCTGCGCCGGGACGCCACCCTCGTTGCGGATGGTGATGGTGTAGGAAAACACATAGCGATCATTATCCGGTTCGGACTGACCTTCGATATAGCTGGTTTCGACATCGATTGTGATGTTGTGCGGAGATCCGGTACTCATGTCCTGTCACCCTGGGAACCAGGCGATAGCATACGCTGCCCTGTTAAGTGTGACAAAAATCCGTCCGCCAGGTTGCGTATCCGCGCGCGGCGCCAGAGCCTCGATCGCACACCACGGTACAACGGAAGTGACACCCCGACTGGCATGCAGTGGCGGCCCGTCCCCCGGCGCGACGCCCCATGGTCGGCGCGGCCGGGTCCGGGACAACCGCCCACCCGGGCAGGGATGGAGGATGCGCCGGAGTATTCCCAACGAATTGATAATATTGAATTAATATCAGGAATACCCGGACCCGTGCTGAGCAGCCCCGGTAATTTTTTGTGATATTCGTCACGGCGCAGCGGGGATGGGTGGCGCAGCATGTAATCAAGGACGAGACCCAGCCGAGAGACGCCGTCATGAACCGTCACGATCCCGCAAGCAAACCTGCCCTCCTGTTGTTCCTGCTGGCATTGTGCGTGAGTCTGGGGATGCTGCTGACGTTCCCCGTGCAGGCGGACGACGACCTGTTCAGCAGCCTCGGGCTGTCACGCTGGGTGGATCGTGACGGCGATCTGCAACTGGCGCCGGTCGGCAAGAACGGTGTCCTCCAGGTGAGCCTGCAGTCCCCTTCGCAGGAAGATCATGCCCTCTATACCAGCCGGGTCAGCGGGCCGGTCAACCTCGACCAGGGCGTGCACCTGTCCGTGAAACTGCCCTGGTAATACGCACCGTCAGGCACTGTCCCGTGAGCGCCGCGCTGCCCGGTTGGCCAGTGCGGCGAATTCGTTGAGCCCCAGGGTTTCCGCGCGCGCGGTCGGGTCCACCCCGGCGCTGCGGATCTCGGCGGCGTCGAGCAGGCCGCGCAGGGTATTGCGCAGTGTCTTGCGCCGTTGCGCGAAGGCCTGTCGCACCAGCGTGGCGAAGACCTGCTCGTCACTCACCGTCACCGGTGGTTTCCGGTACGGCTGCAGCCGGACAAAGGCCGAGTCGACCCGCGGCGGCGGGGTGAAAGCACCGGGGCCGATGTGGAACAGCATCTCGACGGCACAACGGTACTGCAGCATGACGCTCAGGCGACCGTAGGCATGGCTCCCGGCACGGGCGGCCATGCGTTCCACCACTTCCTTCTGCAGCATGAAATGCATGTCCGCGATGCAGCGCTGCTGGTCCAGCAGGTGGAACAGCAACGGGGTGGAAATGTTGTAGGGCAGGTTGCCGACCACCCGCAATGACCCGGCGCCGGCCAGGGCACAGAAATCGAAACGCAGCGCATCCCGGTTGTACACGGTCAGTTCGCCGGCATCACGACAGTGGTTCTGCAGCGGTGTTATCAGGTCACGATCCAGTTCCACCACGGTAAGCCGGCCGGTGGCGGCGAGCAGCGGCAGGGTGAGCGCGCCCTGGCCGGGGCCGATCTCAACCAGCGCCTCGCCGGGCAGCGGGTGGACGGCCGTCACAATGCGCGCGATGACGCCGGGATCGTGCAGGAAGTTCTGGCCGAAGCGTTTCCTGGGGCGATGGTTCAAGGGGTTGTCCTGATGTTTGCAAAGGCATCCAGGCGATTATGAAGGAGTGGATCGGGAATGCCCACGGGGAACAGACGATTCGGGATGCGCGGAAGGTAGACAGGGGTCGCTGCGATCTTCGCGGCGGCTGAGATGTGTTCGATTGTCCAATTCAGGCCAGCCGCATCAGATGGCCTGGCAGCCGTTCAATTGTCGGCCAGATTCGCCAACGGGTGCCCTCGCGCTACCCCCGCGAAAAGGCCCGGCCCTGGCCAGCGCGTGAACTTCCTGGTCAGACGGCGCGGACCGGATACCGACAGGGCACCGTCGCACAGCGCCCTGCTGAACGCGATGTCACCGAGCCGGAAGCAGGTGAATAAAGAATGGAGGAAAGGCAATCCGCAGGCAGCGCACAAATTGTCAGCGTGGGGATCATCAGACGCACACCTGACAGGACACGAAGGCAACGCGGTGCAAGGCGGTTCGTGTACGGGTTGTGCGAGGATATCGTGCTCCAGGGCCGGCTGGTCGGGTTGCCGGGACAGGCCGCCGTCGTCGAGGGCGATGCCGGGGCGCACGACCGGCTCAGTCATGGCCGGAATGCCGGCGTGCCAGCTGCACGGCGTGTTCGAGGGCCACGTGCAGGCTGCCGGCGTCGACATTGCCGGTGGCAGCCCGGTCCAGTGCGGTTCCGTGGTCGACCGACGTACGGATGATCGGCAGGCCCAGCGTGATGTTCACGGCACGCCCGAAGCCCATGTGTTTGAGTACCGGCAGCCCCTGGTCGTGGTACATGGCCAGCACCGCATCCGCTGCCGCGATGTGTGCCGGCGTGAACGCCGTATCGGCCGGTACCGGGCCGGCCAGCTGCATGCCTTCCCGGCGCAGCCGTTCGAGCACCGGGATGATGACGTCGATCTCCTCGCGCCCGAGGTGGCCGCCTTCCCCGGCATGCGGGTTGAGCCCGCACACGCTGATGCGCGGCTGCGCGATCCCGAAGCGCGTGCGCAGGTCGTGTTCCAGTACGCGGATGACGGATTCGAGCAGGGCGGGCGTGAGCGCGGCGCTCACTGCGGCCAGCGGCAGGTGCGTGGTGGCCAGCGCCACGCGCAGGCCGGTGGTGGCCAGCAGCATGACCACCCGGGGGGCGCCGGTGGCGGCGGCCAGGTACTCGGTGTGGCCGCTGAACGGGATGCCGGCGTCGTTGATGACGGCCTTGTGTACCGGTCCGGTGACCAGTGCCGCGAAGCGGCCGTCCCGGCAGCCGGCAATGGCGGCATCCAGCGTGTCCAGGACGTAGCGGGCGTTGCGCGTATCGAGCTGCCCGGCCTGCACGGGGGCGTACAGGGGGACCGGCAGCACGCTGACGCCACCACCGGCGGGAGTTTCGGGCGCAAAGCGTGCCGGGGTGAACGGCACGCCCAGGCGGGCGGCGCGGGCCGCCAGCAGGTCCGGGTCGGCCACCAGCACATGTTCGATGTCCGGCGCCGGTGGTTCCAGCAGCACACACAGGTCGGGGCCGATCCCGGCCGGTTCGCCGGGGGTCAGGGCGATGCGCAGGACCGGGTCAGGCAAGGTGTGTTGCGGCACCGGCCTGCGGCCGTACGGGCTGGCGGAGCGGGATGCTGTACGCGGTCCGGCTCATGGCTCAGCCGTTTCCGAGGCGGTCATCGACGTATGCCTCGTCGCGCAGGCGCCGCAGCCACAGCATCAGTTCCTCGTCATACTTGCGGCCGCGAATCAGGTTGCGCACCCGGTTGCGTTCGTACTCGGTGGTGTTGTCCTGGTCACGATAGTCGAGCACCTGGATGATGTGCCAGCCGAAGCGGGTCTGTACCGGTGGACTGATCTCGCCGGGCTTGAGCTTGTTCATCGCTGCCTCGAAGGCGGGCGCGGTGTCGCCCGGTCCCACCCAGCCCAGGTCGCCGCCCTGGGCGGCGGATATGGTGTCCTGGGAGTGAGTGCGTGCCAGGGTCGCGAAATCCTCACCGGCGCGCAGGCGCTGTTCCAGCTGCAGGATTCGCGCATGGTTTTCCTCGTTGGTGTGCAGTGCGTCCGCCTTCAGCAGGATATGGCGCACGTGCGTCTGGTGCATGATGTGGCGTTCGTCGCCACGTTTCTCGAGCAGCTTGATGATGTTGAAGCCGCTGGGGCTGCGGATGAGCCCGGATACCGCACCGACCTTCAGTGTCTTCAGCGGGTCGACGAAGATCTCCGGCATCTGGCTCAGGCTGCGCCAGCCGAGATCACCACCCTCGAGTGCGGTCTGGCTGTCGGATTCCGCGGTGGCGAGACCGGCGAAGTCGGCCCCGCCATGGAGCCGGTCGAGGATGCCATTGGCGCGTTTTTCCGCGGCCTGGATCTGGGCCGGGCTGGCCGCCTCGGGGACCGCGACCAGGATGTGCGCCAGGTGGTACTCGACGCCGCTCTTGCCGCTGGCCTTCATCATGGCCATGGTGTTGTCCACTTCCTGGTCGCTCACCTTGATGTGGCTGGCGACCATCTGCCGGCGCAGTTCCTGGATCAGCAGCTGCTTGCGCAGGTCCTCACGAAAGTCGTTGTATTTGACCCCGCCCTTCTCCAGCACCGCGCGAAAGTCGGACAGGCTCATCTTGTTCTTCCGCGCCAGGTTCTGCAGCTCGTCGTTGAGCGTGCTGTCGTTGACGGTCATGCCGTTGGCGGCGGCCAGCTGCAATTGCAGTTTTTCGAGGATCAGGCGTTCCAGCACCTGCTTCTCGAGCACGTCCAGGGGCGGGATCGGCGTGCCCTTTTCCCGCAGCTGGGCCGTCACGTTGCTGACCGCCGTATCCAGCTCGCTGGACATCACGATGCCGTCGTTGACGATGGCCACGATCCGGTTCAGTGGTTCCAGGTGTTGCTCCGCCCCGTCGTCCGCCGGTGTGGCGGCAAGGGCCAGGCCGGCCAGCAGGCTCAACAGGACGACGGTAGTCAGGGACCGGAACGTTTTCATGGCGGGGGATCCGTACGGGTTTACTGGTTTGCGTGGTAGCCAAGAATACCACGTTCCAGGGCGTCGTCGACGCTGCTGCCGAGTTTGCCGAGCCCCTTGAGTTCCAGCTGCAGAAACACCGAGTTGGTATGGCCGATGCCGGTGCTGTTGACGTAGCTGCGCCCCAGCAGCTGGACGCCCCAGCAGCAGCTTTCGTAGCCGATCCCGAGCAGGCCCTCGATGGTCTTGTTGCTGCCCAGGTCATAGTACCAGCGCCCGACGGCGTGCCAGCTGCGCCCCATGGGCCACAGGAAGGAGACGTCGGTCTGCTCCTGGGCGTCCTGGCGGTAGCGGTAGCCCGCATTGATCAGCTGGCGCGGGCCAAGCCGGTACTGCAGGCGGTAGTTGCTGCGCTCGGTACTGGAGAGGTGCGGGTTCCACAGCACTTCCGCGCGTGCACTCCAGTAGCGGGTCAGCGCAAGGTTCAGCTCACCGATCAGGTCCGAGCTGGTGGCGAGGTCGACGGTGGAGCCGGGCAGGGTGACGGTGCGGTCGCGGAAATACAGCAGGGAGCCGAAGCTCGCACTCAGCATCTGTACGCCGCTGTCGGGTTCGAGCAGGCGACTGGTGACGGCGAGTGCAAGCTGGTTGGCGTCACCCATGCGGTCCGGTCCGTTGAAGCGGTTGTCACGGAACAGGGTCCAGAAATTGAAATCGTAATTCCCGGTGTCGAACACCGGCAGGTCGTTCTGGTTGCGTTCCGGCACGTACAGGTAGAACAGCCGCGGTTCCAGGGTCTGTACGAAGTGATAGCTGCGCCAGTGGCCGTTGCGCTCGAAGAAGCTGCCGGCATCCAGCGTGGTGATCGACGTGGTGCGGGTAGGGTGGCTCGGCGCGCCCGGTACGGTGTTTTCGAGCGCGTATGCAGTGTAGCGGACCCCGACGGCCGGGTTTATGTACCAGCCGGCGCGCTGTACCGGCAGGCTCAGGCGCGGCGTGATATCGAAGCGTGTGCCATACACCACGGTATTGTCGGGGTGCGTGAAGTAGTTCAGCTCGGCCTCGGTGGTGGCCTTGAGCCCGAGCAGGTGCCGGGCCGGTGTGTAATCGAAGCGGATCTGCGGCAGCTGGCGGTAGGGCAGTTCGCTCCGGGTCAGGGTGGGGTCGAGGTTCTGGAAATCCTGCGCCACCATGCCCAGCACCCAGTCCTGGCCATGGTAGGTTGCGCCGGCCGTGCGCTCCAGGCTGGTCTGGCTGGTCTGTACCAGGTCGTTGCCCAGGTTGTCGAAGTAATCCCGGTCGGATACCTCGGTGGCCGTGATACGCGTGGCCAGGCGCGGTGTCGGGTTGCCGGTGTGCTGCAGGCGCACCAGGCTGCGGTCCTGGTCATTGTAGGCCTTGTCCGTCGGCAGGTATTCGACCCGGAGAGCGCCGGAACTGCCCGGGTTGAGATAGCGGAACTCGGCGGCGAGCTGGGTGCCGCGGTCGGTCATCAGGCGCGGGGTCAGGGTCAGATCGCGGTTCGGCGCGATGTTCCAGTACCACGGCAGGCTGACATCCAGCCCGGTCTGGCCGCTGGTGCCGACGCGCGGAAACAACAGCCCGGTCTTGCGTTGGTCGTTGAGCGGGAAGCTGATGTACGGCGTATAGGCGATCGGGATGTTGCGGAAGGTGATCTTCGCGTTGTGCGCCACGCCGTTGCCGGTCTCGTGATCCAGATCCACGCGCGCGGCCGTGAGCTTCCAGTCCTCGCGGCCGGACGGGCAGGTCGTGTAACTGGCGTTTTCCAGGTGCTGCCGGTAGAGACCGTCCACCGTCAGCTCGCTGGCCCCGCCGTGGGCATGCTGGACCGGCAGGGTGTAGGTGACGTCGGTCAGGGTACCCCGTTGCTCCCGGGTTTGCAGCAAGGCGCTGGCGCCGGTCACGACCAGTTGCGGCCCGGAGAAATGGATGCCGCCGGTGGCCTCGACCGTCCCGGTCAACTGATGATAGACGATCTGGCTGGCCTGCAGACGCTGCTTGCCGTAGCGGGCGATCGCGTCACCACTCAGGGTAAATACCCGGTCCCTGGTGGCGTTGGCGAAATCGGCGCGCAGGTCGATGACGTCCTTGCCGGTGGTGGGAGCGCCCGCCTCCTGTGCCTGTTCGAGCGGTGGACACTGTGCCCAGCGGTCCTCTTCCGGGGGCTCTGTGGCCCGGCCCGGGCGTGCCGCCCCGGAGGAACCGGCCGGGGTGGACGGCGGGACCGGCGGCGTTGCTGCCGCGGGTTGCGCCGGTTCCGGTTGCAGGTCGGCACTGGCCGCAGGGGGCGCGGGCGCGGTGGACGGCGCGGGACCGGGTGTGCCGCTTGCCGGGGGCGGTGTTGCCCCGGTGGAGGATGGCGGGCCAGGCGCGGTCGCCGGTGCGGGTGGCGTTGCCAGCGCTGCGGGAGTGCAGCGCCAGGTGCCGTTCGCGAAGCTCTTGCACTGCCAGGACACCCCGGCCAGCACCGGCGGCGTCACTGCGCAGAGCAGCGTCAGCAGGGCAGAGAGGTGGCAGCGACCCTTCATCGCAACGCGCCACGCGGTGCGGGGGGCTGACGCAGGGCGCGATGCGGAACGGAGGTCATGCGGGGTCTTCGTGGCTGATGGTTACGGCTGCCGGCTCGCAGGTGCCGGCTAAAATCGCACACAATGACAACAACTTCAAACATTTTGCCTCCCCGGGCGCAGGCGGGTTCCCGGTTGCCCAACGGCCTGCCGGGAGCGGCAATTGTACCGGCGCGCGCAGGATTCCAGTAAGCTGTGCCGCGGTCTCTTCCCGATTGCCGCGGTCATGCCCGAACGCCTCGCACAACTGAAACACTGGCTCGACAGGGAACTGGCCCTGCGCGAGTACACCATCGTCCCGGCCTCGGCGGATGCCAGCTTCCGGCGCTATTTCCGCGTGCAGCACGGCACGAGCAGCCTGATCGTGATGGATGCGCCACCGGACAGGGAGGACTCACGCCCGTTCATCGACGTTTCCGGACGCCTGTTCGGCGCGGGTCTGAACGTACCCGAGGTGCTCGACCAGGACCTCGCGCAGGGTTTCCTGCTGCTTTCCGACCTCGGCAGCACCCCCTACCTCGGAGCGCTGAACGAGGCCAGCGTCGAACGGCTGTACGGCGACGCGCTCGGTGCGCTGGTCTCCATCCAGGCCTGCGCCTGTGACGGCCTGCCCCCGTATGACCGGGCCCTGTTGTTGCGCGAGATGGAACTGTTCCGTGAATGGCTGGTGGGCACGCACCTCGGTATCCGGCTGGATGCCGCGCAGCAGGAGATGCTCGACACGGTGTTCGAACGGCTCGCCGACAACGCCCTGGGCCAGCCACAGGGATTCGTGCACCGCGACTATCACTCGCGCAACCTGATGGTGACGGGCTCCAACAATCCCGGCATCCTCGACTTCCAGGACGCGGTGTGCGGCGCGCTGACCTATGATCTCGTGTCCCTGCTGAAAGACTGTTACATCGCCTGGCCACGCGCACGGGTGGAAGACTGGGCACTGGGCTACCAGGAACTGGCGCTGCAGAGCGGCGTGCTGCGCGAGGAGCACGAAGACCCGCGGCAGTTCCTGCGCTGGTTCGATCTGATGGGCGCGCAACGCCACCTCAAGGCAGCCGGCATTTTCGCGCGCCTCCACCACCGCGACGGCAAGCCGGGCTACCTGGCCGATATCCCGCGTACACTCGGGTACATCACCGACCTGGCGGAGCGCTACCCGGAGCTTACACCGCTGGCCGGTTTCATCCATCACTACGTGTTACCGGGATTACGGACGTAACAGGGCAGGGCGGCGCGGGAGGCGTGACAGCCGGAGATGGTGATCAGGGCTACCCTCAAACCAGGCGTGAACGGGACGCAGGAACTGGTGCAGCGGTACGGCGACCGGCTGGTCTGTGTGCGCTATCGCCATGACAGGTCACGCCGCAAGCGCTACAAGACGGTCGAGCTCCTCATCGAGGAAAAGGACTGGCTGCCGCAGGTGCGGATCCCGGCGCAGCAGCGCGTCCATGTGCGCATCGGCTACGGGGAGAGTGATCTGCGTGAGCTGATCAAGCGGCGCGGTGGCTGCCGGGACCGGCAACGGAAAGCGTGGCGCCTGGATATCCGGCGGGTACTCGAGCCGGGGCTGGAGCCGCGTATCCTGGACGCGGAATTCAGGTTCTGATTGATGGATGAGCCAACTATATTGCTACCTATGGAAATCAGAAATATAGTCAGATCAATTGCTGGCAGACATGCCTGTTACGTCCGGTTGGAGCTGGATGGATATACACGAAAGGCCGCGGATTCTGACGCAAGGGATCCGAATGGACTGATGGTCTTGGCCAGCAGCAACGGATATTCATGATTTTTACTCGTCCCTGGATTTTCCGGAGCGCTGGTCAAGACCGGCAGGCGATTCAGAGACCGTCATGTCATGCATTCTACCGACTTCAGTGATGCATCCAGCGGCTCGCTCCTACGGTCACGCTAACGCGTGCCGTAGCGCTCGAATCCGTTATGCGGCACAAAACACCGGTCTGCTATCGGCCAGGTACGCTACGTCATGTCCGGGTTGCACCGACTTGTTTGCCTGGATGACTCCTCTGTCCCGGGGAACTGGTCCGCGAACAGCATTCACCTGGTCAGACAATTGGTCTATTCTTCTTTCAGGCCGCCAACACTGGAATACAACGTGGCACACCCGCAGAGCATGATGGAGTTCGTCGTCAGGCCAGTGGTTTCCGGCGCTGGACCAGGCGAGTTCCGGCAGTCTATGAGGCTCCACCCCCCCTGGTGTACCAGGAACTCCCCCATGACCCGGACTTCGGCATTCACAATCGGCGGTTGCGGTCGCTTGAGTACGGTAACAAGAACACCGAAGCACCTCTACTGGTGCTTGCGTCACCAACGAGCTGGGCCGGGAGTTCTACCTTGGGCCCGATGCGGATGCCGAGGTCATCGGGGACCGGATCCTGAAGGTGGGCGAACCCTATGGGATTCACACGATACCAGCGGCAGCGACCAACGCCCGGCGCATCGAAGCTGGTCTGCTTTTTTCTGGTACTGGTTTTGATGCCAGCGTGACTCCGTTCGCTGCGGGACTCGGGGCGTTGGTGGACCTGGAAAAGTCCGACTTTATCGGTATGGCCGCACTCGCACAGGCGGACAAGAGACAACGTACCTGGGGGATTCGATGTGCAGGTGGCGTCGCCCGTCAGGGTGATACTCTTTTTATGAATGGCGAGTCCGCGGGTCGTGTCTGCAGCACCGCGTGGTCGCCCTACCTTCAAAGTGGTGTCGCCAT
>CAYUFA010000001.1:0-114724 GCA_964443845.1 uncultured Ectothiorhodospiraceae bacterium | reverse complement strand
TTGCAATATCGGAAAACCTCGGCGTAATACAGGAGCGAGTGCCAGAAGGATCCTCGGAAATACGTCATCTTCACAATAAGGCTGAACAATTTTTCTATGTCCTTTCTGGAATGGCCAGCCTTGAAGCAGCTGGTACGCTCCATGTTATTCAACCCAATGAGGGCTTTTATGTCCCCGCAGGTCTTGCGCATACTATAAGTAACGAGCATGAAGCCGGCCCTGGGTTTTTATTGATCTCAACTCCTCCAGGTTACGGAGACAGAGAAAATGCATAGCAAGGTGCACAGGTTCGAGCGCTATCGCTCACTGGGGCGAGCGCTGCACTCGCGCACTCTGGCACAACATTATACCTGTTGATAAGGAAGCAATATGAGAATCAAAAGACTCGACCACGTTGGCATCCGGGTGATGGAATTTGAAAGATCTATCGATTTCTATGAAAAGTTGGGATTTTCCGTAATTAGGCGAGATCTTGAGGAGCACGTGGTAGTGCTAAGGCATGGCAGTGGCGTTGAGATTAACCTCCTCGATAGCGGCAACGACGACAATGAGCAGAAGAATATTTTGATGGATGTCGACAGAAAATATCCAGGATATACACATTATGCGATTGAAGTTGATTCAGCCGAGAGAGCAAGACAACACCTGGAATCCATCGGATTTTCGATTACAGAAGGCCCGGTTACCTTCGGGGATGGCAAGAGATCAGTATTTATTCGAGACCCGGATAGAAATGTCATTGAGTTCACGCAGCTCCCGGAGGTATAACAATCGCATGCACACGTAATGAAGTCGTGCAGCCATTCCGGGCGATGGGAGATGGGCAAAACAAGGAATTGAAGGCGGAGCTGGGAATCATCGACAGCATGAACATCGGCCATGTCGAGATCGTACCCTCGAATTGGAAGGGGAGACAGAATGTTATTGGCAGATTAACCAATAACCCGGACCAGACGGCTGAATCAACCAGACTCATCGTTTCCTGTTATGCGCCGGATAATGAATCGGTCGATGTAAGTAATCTGGTTACGTTCGATTAAGGCCATTCGCCCCGGCGGAACCTTGCCCTTTACGGTAGTGAGAGGTATCGGGGAAGAAGGTGTTCTTGTGTGCAGGGTAATTATTACAATCGGGGATCTTGACCTGGTGAATCAGGTTTTTTAACAAGCCCTTCGAGGGCCGGCGGTCTCCTTCGTCGGCCGCGGCTCAAGGGCGACGTCCGGCAATCAAACGAACAGGGAACACAATGAACGCTAACATCCGGAATAATACCCTGTGTCTGGTGGCTTCCATCGGCCTGGGCCTTGGTGGTTTGCTTGGCATGGCAGGTAGTCTCTCACCATCGGAAGAATTGCGAGGACTTGCCTGGGGCATGGATGGAATTGCACTGGTAATCGCCAGTACATTACTCGCGGTGAATTATCTTCGGTCCGGTGAGGACCTGGTGGCAGCCGGTTTTCTGGTGTTCGCCATAGGTCAAGGTCTGGTTGTATCAGGTTCTGCAATGACCCTGTCGGCAAGTGCCCCATCTTTTGCGGCAGGTGCCGGACTCTGGGCTGCGGCATTGGTCCTGATAAGTTACGGGCGCGTATTCCCGCTGGTAGTTCGCATTACGGGTATTGTCGCCGCAATATTGTTCGCCGCTACGGCTGTGCAGGTATTTTACGGGGTGCCTTTGGATCCGAAGAGTGAGCCGTTACCATTCTTCGCATATCCTGTATTTGTTGCGACCCTGGTCGGTTGGATCTGGACGATTTTAAGGACCGGGCCCGAACCCGGTTAGGACACCGATCGCCGGAGACTGGCGGAACAAATCGCTGGTAGTGACGTCCCGCGCTGTCGCCCGGGTCGCACCTCGGTTTCTCGTTATGTGCCAAAGGCGCAATCGCATAGAGCAGATGTCAAAAACCACGGAAACATACTGGAATCCCTTGCTCCTGGCGAACTCACATCGCTGGAAGCCGATTGCTGGTATGGAGGGTATTGCTGAAGAAGTGACTCTCGCAATTGATGAGGTAACGGGAGATTACACAAGGCTTACCCGTTTTAAGCCTGGGGCGGATACTTCTTCCTTTGGCTCCAGGAGCCATGACTATCCTGAAGAAATAATGGTAATTGAAGGACGGCTTTACGATGCAGCCTTTGATAAATGGCTCGAGGTTGGAGATTATGCAAGCAGGCCGCCAGGTGAAGTGCACGGCCCGTTCAAGACTGACAGCGGATGCGTTGTGTTGGAGATGTCATTCCCGGGCCAGTCGGCTATTCAGGGCAATGGCACATAAGTTCCGCGCGAACGTTACGTGATGTCACGTGCAGGAGCACCCTTCGGGGTGGAGCCTGGAAGTCGAGGAAGGGGGCCTCAATGATTATCGAGCCACTTCTGCCGACCACCTCCAGGGCTGTCGACCCTCCGATGGCGGCAGGGTACAACCGTCAGGCCGGGTCGATATATTGTACGAGGACTAAACGGAAACCATGGGATTATTCCAGACTGCCTTGCTGATTGCCACGTTTCTGTGTTCTCTCGTGGCGGGCTTCCTGTTTGCTTTTGCCGTTGTGGTAATGCCCGGTATTGGAGGCCTGAGCCACAGAGGCTTCATCAAGGCGTTTCAGGTGATGGATGACATAATCCGGAATAATCAACCGATTTTTATGGTGGTCTGGCTCGGGTCGGTAGTTACGATAATTTTCGCGGCTGTGTCTGGTTTCCGGCACTTGAATGTGACGGAGCATTGGCTCCTGATCTTCACTACTCTTGTGTACCTTCTCGGAGTCCAATTGCCGACTTTTACCATCAACATCCCCCTGAACAACAGACTCCAGTCCTTGAATGTCGACGCCATGGATGAGCACGCCGGAAACGCAGCCCGTAAGGAATTTGAAGTGCGTTGGAACCGCTGGAACACAATCCGTACGGTCTTGTCGTGTCTGGTATCAGCGCTATTGATCGTTTTGGTGTACAGGTATTGAATGTTGTTAATGAAACGCAGAAAGCCTGACAATCCCATCAAGCCGGCGCCTGAACCTCCCCGGTAAACGTTGATACCTGCAGCTGACGAGTCTGGAGGTGAGAGATGCCGGGAAATATCGGCCCGGGGAAGGCCAGGCAGGCTGGCCTGGAACAGACTCGAGGTAAAAATCGTGAACTATATGGTGGTTATCGAAACGGGCGAGTCCGGGTATGGGGCACAGGTGCCTGATTTGCCTGGCCGTATTGCTGTTGCTGAGACCCGGGGAGAGGTTATCGGGTTAACAAAGTGCGTCTTTGAGCTTCCTGTCGGGGGGGGGCATTGAAGCGGGTGAACCTGTTCCGACTCCCTTTCGGTCAGCGAATCCATTGAAGTAAACGCCGCATAACAAATCGTCCGGGCCGGCGCGGGGATGTGCTGCGGCGTTTTGCGGTGAGTTTCCGGTCCGCGCGGTTCGATTCAGCCGTCAGGCCGCAGAAATCGGGATGTCATTTGCACAGGAAATAGAATCGAGACATGGCGCACGGACACAGTCACGAACATAGCCGGGCCCCGGAAAACCTTGGTCGCGCATTCGCAACAGGCGTTGCGCTCAATGTCGGTTTTGTAGTGGTTGAAGTGGTTTCTGGTTTGTTTTCGAATTCTCTCGCACTGCTGGCGGATGCTGGCCATAACATCAGCGATGTTTTTGGCCTATTGCTTGCGTGGGGCGCAAGCGTACTGGTGCGAAAGTCGCCAACGCAGCGTCACACCTATGGCCTGCGCCGTACTTCGGTTCTGGCCGCATTAACCAATGCCCTGATTCTGCTTGTTGCTGTGGGTGCTATTGCCTGGGAGGCCATTCTTAGATTTGGCCGCCCTGAATCTGTAGCAAGTGGAACTGTAATTCTGGTGGCAACGGCTGGAATCCTTGTCAACGGATTCACGGCATGGTTGTTCACCGCGGGCAAAGATCAGGATGCCAACATTCGTGGAGCATATTTGCACATGGCGGCTGACGCCGCCATTTCGTTTGGCGTCGTTGTGGCAGCCATCGCCATGCGCTTTACGGGCTGGTTGTGGCTGGACTCTGTTGTGAGCCTTGCAATTGCCGTTGTTATTGGTGTTGGCACATGGGGCTTGTTGCGCGAGTCGCTGAACCTTGCACTTGATGCCGTGCCGGAACGCATTGATCCGTCAAGGGTCGAGGCTTACCTTGCCGGCCTGCCCGGCGTTAATGCAGTTCACGACCTGCATATCTGGGCGTTGAGCACGACTGAGATTGCGTTAACGGTGCATCTGGTAAAGCCTGATGCCGTTATTGACGATGCGCTCCTTGATCGAATCCACAATGAATTGCGTGAGCAGTTTGATATTCAGCACACCACCGTGCAGTTTGAGCTTGGTGATGCAGCGCATCCATGCAAGCAGGCACCCGCAGAGGCCATCTGAATATGGCAAGCGGGCCAGACCCGTTGCAGGAGGCGCTGCGCGATAAGCCGCGCAGCGCCCCTGGACACAAACGCTACGCCTGAAGCCGGTTAAACCCGTTGATTGATCAATATGACCGATGATTCTGACAACATATTGCAGCGTGGCCTGGAAAATATCCACAAACCTTTTTCCAGCTTTATTCGCGCCCAGACGACCTCCAGTCTGATTCTGTTTGTCGCTACAATCGTGGCGCTGTGGTGGGCCAATTCAGCGTATTTTGCGACCTATCGGAACCTGGTGCACCTGCCCTTCGGGTTGATCGTTGGCGAGTTCCAGCTGCAAACCTCATTCAAACACATCATGAATGACGGTTTGATGGTCATTTTTTTCTTTCTGCTCGGACTTGAGATCAAACGGGAAATAATCTCTGGCGATCTCGCTCAGCCAGAAAATCGCCGCATGCTAATTCTCTGTGCCGTTGGTGGAATGATTTGTCCGGCTGCGATTTATTTGTTCATGAACTGGTCGCTCGGTTCGCAGGTGGGATGGGGTATTCCGATGGCCACCGATACTGCATTCGCGCTTGGCGTTCTCATGTTCATAAGGAAACACATACCCGCCGGCCTTCTGGCTTTCATAGTTGGCCTTGCCATCGTTGACGATATTGGTGCGATTCTGGTCATTGCAATGTTTTATTCCCGGGAGATATCAATATCTTACCTGGCCATTGCTGTTGCGCTGATTGCCTTCCTGGCCATTTCCAATTACGCGGGCATACGCCAGCCTGTCTTTTATATTATCTTCGGCCTTGCAGCCTGGTGGATGATGCACGAGTCCGGGGTGCACCCCACTTTCGCCGGCGTCGCGATCGCCCTGACGGCACCGGCAAGACCAAGGTCATCGTCGCAAAAGCTGCTGGGTAAGGCGCAGTCAACAATCAACTCGATGCAGAACAAGACCGACCCCGTCGATGTTCTCGGTAATCGCCAGGATCACCAGAAGGTACTGGAAGTGCGTGACTATGCGGAACTGGCCACCACGCCATTACGTCGCTGGGAGGATGCGCTGGACTTGCCGGTAGCGATGATCATCCTGCCTCTCTTTGCATTGGCCAATGCCGGCATACCATTCAGCATCGGCTCACTTGCTGAAAGCCTTCATCACCCGGTTGGACTGGGAATCATAACCGGCCTTGTGTTGGGGAAACTTGTTGGTATATCCGGCGCGTGCTGGATCGGTCTGCATTACAGGATAGGCCTCTTGCCCGATGGCGTTAATCTCCAGCACGTAACTGGCGCATCTCTCATAGCCGGGATGGGTTTTACCATGTCTACGTTTATAGCCACGCTGGGCTTTGATTTGCAACCGGAGAATCTGCATATTGCAAAAACATCAATCATTGTCGCCTCGATGCTTTCCGCATCCCTGGGCGTGTCGTTTCTCAGACTTGTTGCTAACAACAGGCAGAATACTTCACCGGGTCCGAAGTGAACCTGCCCCGTAGAAGTAGACGCTTTCGACCCTGTCCGCCGCTTGCCACGCCGGTGCTTGTCCAGTGTCCGCCGGGTCCGATCAGGAAACTTTCTGAAATGACCGGGTACTGCTGGAGGAGTGCATGAAGCAGCCGGGTTCGACTGTGGGCCGGTCGGCAACCGAATGTATGGACAAAAGAGTCCCCGGTCCCGGTGGCTGCGCACTTTCGATCCGGGGGATACGAGGTAACGCAGGTCCGGGTGCCTTACGAGTTCCAGCGTGGCGGCAACCGGATGCTGCGCATCGGGAGAGCCAGACAATGCCTTCCAGCCGACGCCGGGGCGGTACGGCTGCAGGAAATCAACAGGGTCCGCCCCGACCGGGCGGCAGCCGGTAAACAGGCAACCGAACACTGCGCCGGGCGGAAATCCGTCTATCTTGGCACGGCCCATGGCCGGAATCCGCACTGCCCCTGTCCTGACCTGTCACGATGGACCGGCCGTTCCCGTTTGCCGGCGGCACGTGGCTTGCCGGGTCCGGGCCGTTATGACACCGTATGCGGCCATGCTCAGCTACCTGCACGCCTTCCATGCCGGCAATCATGCCGATGTCCTGAAACATGCCGTGCTGACCGTGGTGCTGGATTACCTGGTACGCAAGGACAGGTCGGTGCTGTTCGTCGATACGCATGCCGGTGCGGGCCGCTACGACCTGCGGGCGGAACGCAGCGCGCAGCGGCATGAATATTCGACCGGCATCGGGCGCCTGTGGGCGCAACCGGAGGCGGTGCCGTCGTCCCTGCAGCGGTACCTGGCGGCGGTGCGTGCACTCAATCCGGGCGGCACGCTGCGCCACTACCCCGGTTCGCCCTGGCTGGCTGGCGCCTTGCTGCGCCCGCGGGATTACGTGCGTCTGTACGAGTTGCATCCGCAGGAATACGCACAGCTGCGGGCGCGGTTCAGCGGCCTGCGCAACGTCCGCGTCGAGCAGGCGGACGGCCTGCGTGCGCTGCGTGCCGTGCTGCCGCCGCCCGGGCGGCGCGGCGTGGTGCTGGTCGATCCGTCCTACGAGATGAAGACCGACTACCGGGCCGTGGTAACGGCGCTGACCGGGGCGCACCGGCGCTTCGCCACCGGCGTCTATCTGCTCTGGTATCCCGTGGTGAGCCGCATGCGGGTCCGGCGGCTGGAGCAGGACCTGGTCGCCAGCGGCATGCGCAACATCCTGCTCGCGGAGCTGTGTATCGCCGCGGATGCCCCACAGGGCGGCATGACCGGCAGCGGCATGCTCGTGATCAATCCACCGTGGCCGCTGGCGGACACGCTGCGGACCCTCCTGCCGTACCTGCAGCATACCCTGGCCGGCCCGGGCGGCGGCTTTCGTCTGCTGCCGCTGGTGGCAGAATGAGTCACCGCACCGCTGCCAGCGTCCGACCGGCCGACTGCCACAGGGGCCACCCGTGCATGCCACTGCCGCCGTCCTCCGCCTGAACCGGCTCCTGCCGCTGCGTGCACGGCAGCAGGCCTTGCCGCCGGCGCTGCGCACCCTGCATCGCGACATCCTGCAGCGCTTTGCCGCGGCGGGTGTACCCCCGGCGCGCGCGGAGATCGCTGCGCGGCCGGAGATCGGGGCCGTGGACGCGGCCCTGCAACGGCTGGCCGCGGACGACCTCATCGTGCTGACGCCGGACCGGCAGCAGGTGTCCGGCGCCTATCCGTTCACCACCGAACCACGGGTGCACCGCGTGCAGCTCAACGGGCACACGGTACACGCGATGTGCGCGCTCGATGCACTGGCCATGGCCCCGCTGTTCGGGGCAGGCGCGCGGATCGATTCGCGCTGCCACCTGAGCGGGGTGCCGGTGACCATCCACATGCAGGGTGCCCGGGTCAGTCACGCCGTGCCGTCCGGGCCCTGGATCGGTATTCACTGGCAGGGTACCTCCGGCTGTGCGGCGCAAAGCCTGTGCCTGGAGATGGTGTTCCTGCGCGACCGGGATACGGCCAGGGCCTGGCAACGGCGGGACCCCGCGTCCATCAGCCTGTTCGACCTGCGGCGGGCGATCCGCCTCGGTATGGCCTTTTTTTGTCCACTGCTGTCATGATGCAGGGCGCCCCGCACGCGGTTGCCCCGCTACCGCTCCGGCCCCTGCTGTACACCGCGCTGGCCATGCTGGCCTTTGCCGGCAACTCGCTGCTGTGCCGGGTGGCGTTGCGCGATACCGGGATCGATGCGGCGAGCTTCACCGGGATGCGCCTGCTGTCCGGTACCCTCATGCTGTGGCTGCTGGTGTGGCTGCGCGGCCGCCGTGTGGTCGGTTCCGGCAGCTTCCTTTCCGCTACCGCGCTGTTCGTTTATGCGGCCGGTTTCTCCCTTGCCTATCTCGGGCTGACCGCGGCGACCGGGGCACTGTTGCTGTTCGCCGCGGTACAGGTGACCATGACCGGCGTGGGCCTGTGGCGCGGCGAACGCCTGGAAGTACCTCAGCTGGCGGGGCTGGTGCTGGCCGTCGGCGGACTGGTCGGTCTGTTGTTGCCGGGGCTGTCGGCGCCGCCACTGCCGGCTTCGGCGCTGATGCTGCTGGCCGGGGCGGCCTGGGGCGTGTACTCGCTGCGCGGCCGTGGCGCGGGCGACCCGTTGCAGGTGACGGCCGGCAATTTCCTGCGCACGCTGCCGCTCACGGCCGCAGCGGCCCTGCTGCTGTGGCGCCACGTCACGCCGGATATCGCCGGGACGGGATACGCCGTGGCTTCGGGGGCGCTGGCCTCCGGCATCGGTTACGCCCTCTGGTACGCGGCATTGCCCGCCTTGCGTGCCACCACCGCGGCCACCGTACAGCTCAGCGTGCCGGTGATCGCTGCCGTGGGCGGTATCGTGTTCCTGGAGGAGCCGCTGACGCTGCGCCTGGTCGTGGCGTCCGCAGCCATCCTCGGCGGCATCGCGCTGGTCATCGTGCGCAGGCAGGCCTGATGCCGGACGGCCGTACCCGCCTGACAGGAGTGACAGGCACGCCGTAGCCGCCGGCACGGTGTGCAGCCCGCGTCCGGCAGCGCATTCTTTTCCGGTGCCCGAGCCTTTATGATGAGGCCGGAACAACGAGGTGCCGGACTGCCATCCTGGCAACCCTGCAGTCCGGCAGGACGAAACGGATTCGCGCACCAGCGGCGCGGACAGGAGCGTGACGTGAAACAACTGACGATCAATATGGACACCGTGGTGCTGCTCGGGCTGGTCCTGCTGCTCTCGCTGGGAATGAATGGCTGGCAGCATGCCCAGTTCAGCGACCTGATGTCGGAATACACGGGCATACGGGAACAGGCGCAGAACGACAAGGCCAACCTGGTCTATGCGCGTACCCTGCTCAAGCAATGTGACCCGAAGAAATATGCCGATCTCAAGGTCGACCGGTAACCGGGGCCCGGGTGCCGCATGAACCGCGCCTGGCTGGCAGTGTTCGGGCTGGTTCTGGCCTGGTCGGCCTGGCATCCCGCGGACCGCTATACCTGGTGGCTGGAGGTGTTCCCGGCCCTGCTCGGGCTGGCCGTGTTGCTGCTCACCCGGCGCAGCTTTCCGCTCACACCCCTGGTCTATACCCTGGTGCTGGCGCATTGCATCGTCCTGATGGTCGGCGGACATTACACCTATGCCCACGTGCCGCTGTTTGACTGGCTGGGCGAGTGGTGCGGCTGGTCACGCAACAACTACGACAAGCTCGGGCATTTCGCCCAGGGATTCGTGCCGGCCGTGCTGGCACGTGAAATCCTGGTGCGCAAGGCCGTCGTCCGCGGTCGTGGCTGGCTGAATTTCCTGGTGGTGTGCTTCTGTCTCGCGCTCAGCGCCGGCTACGAACTGCTGGAGTGGGGCGTGGCATTGCTGTCGGCGCAGGCCGCGGATGCCTTTCTCGGTACCCAGGGTTATGTCTGGGACACGCAGTCCGATATGGCCTGGGCGCTGCTGGGTGCCGTGCTGTCGTTGCTGTTGCTGGGCCGCTACCACGATCGCCAGCTGGCGCGCCTGTGCGCACCGCTGCCGTCCGCGCCGGGCTGTCCCTGATACGGGTAACGCGGGTCCGGCCATGCCAGCACCGTTGCTGTTCTCGATCCTGGAAACCCCGGCGCACCGCGATCACGCCGCGTTGTACCGGCGGCTGGGCATCCGTGAACGCAAGCTGGGTTCCATGCGCAAGGCAATCGCCGCGCTCCGGGAACAGGTGCCGGACTTCGTGGTGGCCGAATTCCTGTACGGGTACGGGAACAACTACGCCGGAGTGAATATCAGCAATCTGGACGTGTTTCTCTACAGTTTGCAGAAATATTCCTCCGCTACCCGTATCATAGTGCTGGTCGCGCCCGCCGAATTACCGTTTGTGGACAAACTGGCCGCCCTGTTCCCGCTACACGCGGTGCTGCCGCTGCCGGTCGACGAGCAGGCGCTGGAGCGTGCTCTCACTCAACAGGCCAATGTCGATGCAGAATGAACACAGCCAGCGGGTCGGGGTGTTGCTTGCCAACCTGGGTACGCCGGATGCGCCGACTAAGCGCGCGGTACGCCGCTACCTGAAGCAGTTCCTGTGGGACCCGCGTGTGGTCGAGCTGCCCCGGCCGCTGTGGTGGCTGGTGCTGCATCTCGTCATCCTGAACACGCGGCCGCGCCGCTCCGCGCACGCCTATGACAAGGTGTGGACCGAGCAGGGGTCACCGTTGCTGGTTATCTCGCGCCGGCAGCACGCGGCCCTGCAGCGGGTGCTGGCGGCACGCCTGTCGCAACCGGTGCAGGTGGAACTGGCAATGTGCTACGGCAACCCGTCCATCGCCAGTGGGCTGGCGGCGCTGCAGGCCGCCGGCGTGCGTCGTGTCCTGGTCCTGCCGCTCTACCCGCAGTATTCCGCGACCTCGACAGCGGCGATCTTCGATGCCGTGACCGCCGAGCTGCGCCACTGGCGCGCCGTGCCGGAGTTGCGCTTCGTCAACGACTACCACGACCACCCGACCTACCTCGCGGCACTGGCCGACAGCGTGCGTGCGTTTCAGGTCGAACACGGGCGGCCGGAACGCCTGTTGCTGTCGTTCCACGGTATTCCGCAGGACTATGCCGACCGGGGCGATCCGTATCCCGTGCAGTGCGACGTGACCGCCCTGCGGCTGGCCGAGGCACTGGGGCTGGACGAGCAGGCGTGGATGTACAGCTTCCAGTCGCGTCTGGGGCCGAAGGACTGGCTCCGGCCCTATACCGATCGCACGCTGGAAAAGTTTGCCAGGGAAGGGACGAAGCACGTGCAGGTCCTGTGCCCGGGTTTCAGCGCCGACTGCCTGGAGACCCTGGAAGAGATTGCCATGCAGAACCGCGACGTGTTCCTGCAGGCCGGTGGCACCACTTACGAGTACATTCCCTGTCTGAACGACTCGGCCGGGCACATCGAGCTCATGGCGCAGCTGGTCGAACAGCACACGGCCGGGTGGCTATGACGGCGCGAGGGACCGGGTGATGCGTGCGATGCTGCTGGCCGCGGGCCGCGGAGAGCGCATGCGGCCGTTGACCGACACCACACCCAAGCCGCTGCTGCGCATCGGCGGGCAGATGCTGATCGAACACCAGATCCACGCGCTGGCACGTGCCGGGTTCACGCAACTGGTCATCAATCACGCCTGGCTGGGTGCGCAGATCGAGCGTGCACTGGGTGACGGGGCTGTCTACGGGGTGCGCATCGAGTATTCCCCGGAAGGCGCAACCGGCCTGGAAACCGGCGGCGGCATCTACCATGCCCTGCCGTTGCTCGGCGCAGAGCCCTTCCTGGTGGTGAATGCCGATCTCTGGACGGACTACGACTTTACCACCCTGCCGGCGGACCCGGACGGGCTGGCGCACCTGGTGATGGTGGATAATCCCCCGCATCACCCGCAGGGGGATTTTGCGCTGCTGGAGGGGCGGCTGGCGCAGCACGGCCCGTTGTTGCTGACCTTCAGCGGCATCGGTGTGTACCGGCCGGAACTGTTCGACGGTTGCCGGCCCGGTGCATTCCCGCTCGCCCCGTTGCTGCGCGCGGCCATGGACCGCGCGCAGGTCAGCGGCGAATACTACAGCGGCCGCTGGTTCGACATCGGCACGCCGGAGCGGCTCGCGGAAGTCAATGAAACCCTCATCAACCAGCAGTGAACCGCGCCGCGGGCGCGCGGTATTGTGAGGTAGTTCCAGTCATGGGCCAGGAGATCGGGGAAACACGCTTCACACACGCGGATTTCGCGGCCTTCGGGGAGCGCCTGCAGCAGGAGACGGACCTGCTCGAGGCGTGGTTCCGGGACGGCAATTTCTCCGCCCGCGACCGCATGGGCGGTTATGAACTCGAGGCCTGGCTGACGGGTGCGGATTTCCGGCCCGCGCCGCTGAACGAGCGCTTCCTGCAACAGCTCGACAACCCGATGGTGGTCCCGGAGCTGGCCCGCTTCAACATCGAGCTCAACGACCACCCGCAGCACCTCTGGGGCTCCGCACTCAGCCGTTTCGAGGCCAGCCTCGGTGCGACCTGGCGGCAATGCTCGCGCAGCGCCGGCGCGCTGCATGCGCAGCTGATGATGATCGGTATCCTGCCAACGCTGCACGCGCAGGAACTGTGCCTGGCAAACATGTCGAACGTGAAGCGTTACCGCGCGCTCAATGAACAGGTGCTGCGACTGCGCAAGGGCGAACCGATTCATCTTGACATCCATGGCCACGAGCACCTGAAAATGGCCAGCGAGAGTGTCATGCTGGAAGCCGCCACGACTTCCTTCCAGCTGCACCTGAAGGTACGCCAGGCACTGGCCGTGCGCGCCTACAACGCGTCCATCGTCCTGTCGGCGCCACTGGTCGCGGTGGCGGCCAATTCGCCGTTCCTGTTCGGACACGACCTGTGGAGCGAGACGCGCATACCACTGTTCGAGCAGTCCGTGCCGGTGGGCGGCCTGGCGGGCGCCAGCCATGGCCCGCTGCGGCGCGTGACCTTCGGTTCGGGGTACGCGCGCGATTCCCTGCTGGAGTGTTTCCGGGAAAATGCCGTGCACTACCCGGTGCTGCTGCCGATCCGCACGCGCGAGGGCCCGGAGCAGATGGCGCACCTGCGCCTGCACAACGGCACGATCTGGCGCTGGAACCGGCCGTTGATCGGCTTCGATTACGACGGCCTGCCGCACCTGCGCATCGAGCAGCGTGTGGTGCCGTCCGGGCCGACCATCGTTGACATGATTGCCAACGCGGCGTTGTATTTTGGCCTGATGCAGGCGCTGATGGAGCAGAACGATCCGCCGGAGCAGGTGCTGCCGTTTGCCACGGCGCGCGACAATTTCTATGCTGCAGCCCAGCATGGACTGGCCGCCCAGGTCAGCTGGAGCGGAGGGAGGCGTGGCAGCCTGCAGGCGCTGTTGCAGGAACAGCTGCTGCCGCTGGCACGCCATGGCCTGCAGCAGCTGGAGATCGACCCTGTGGACATCGAGCGTTACCTGGGAGTCATCGAGGCGCGCGTACGCAGCGCGCAGACCGGCACGGCCTGGCTGCGCGCCGCCGCGGCCCGCTGCGCCGGTGATCCGGCCACGATCGCGGCGGCGTATTTCCGGCGCCAGCAGGCCGGCCGGCCGGTTCATGAATGGGATACCCGGATCACGGACTAACCATGGACACGCTGAACGAACTGCACGCACTGCCGGAGGGATTGCTGGAGGCGCGCGCCGATGAACTGGAAGCGCTGCTGGGCGGACCGACCTTGCTGCACCTGCCGGGGCGGCAGGCGGAGCCGGTATTTGTCACGGTACTGGCGCATGGCAATGAAGCCACCGGCCTGACGGCGCTGCAGCAACTGCTGCACGATTATCGGGACGCCGTCCTGCCGCGGGCACTGTCGGTCTTCATCGGCAATGTCGCCGCGGCACGCCAGGGAGTGCGCCGGCTGGAGGGTCAGGCGGACTACAACCGCGTCTGGCCGGGTACCACCGCGCCGGGGGTGCCGGAAGCGCTCCTGATGCAGCAGGTCGTGACGCGCATGCAGGCACGCGCGCCATTTGCCAGTATCGACATCCACAACAATACCGGTATCAACCCGCACTACGCGTGCATCAATCGCCTCGACAACCGCTTTCTG
The DNA here is from genome assembly GCA_964443845.1 of uncultured Ectothiorhodospiraceae bacterium. Taxonomy (GTDB): domain Bacteria; phylum Pseudomonadota; class Gammaproteobacteria; order UBA9214; family UBA9214; genus UBA9214. The sequence goes on along the minus strand of CAYUFA010000001.1, from coordinate 100,762 downwards.
CAACTGGCCGCCCTGTTCAGTCGCACGGTGGTGTACTTCATCCGCCCGCGCGGGGTGCAGTCGATGGCCATGGCAGGGCTGTGTCCGGCGGTCACCATCGAGTGCGGCAAGCCGGACCAGGAATACGGTGCGCGGCATGCGCGCGATTTTCTCGATGCGGTGCTGCGCCTGCACGAGTTCCCGCAGCATGCGGTGGCTGCCCACGACGTCGACCTGTTCCACACGGTGGCCTCGGTGCACGTACCGGAGAATGTCAGTTTCGGGTTCGGCGAGGAGCCGGTCGACCTGCAGCTGGTGTCCAACCTCGATCACCTGAATTTCCGCGAGCTTCCCGCGGGGACCCTGCTCGGGCGCCTGTCGGGAGGGCTGGGCACGCCGCTGGAGGTGCGCGACGAGAACGACCGGCCGGTCTTCGCGCGCTATTTCACCGTGGCCGATGGCGCGCTGCGCAGTACCCGTGCCTTCATGCCGTCCATGTTTACCCTCGATACCCGCATCATCCGTCAGGATTGTCTCGGCTACCTGATGGAACGCCTGCTGCCGGAGCAGCAGCGGCGTACGCCGGGGGCACCGTTCTGAACGCCGGCTGCAGGCCGGCGTACTCATTTAATCCACTGATAATCAAGAGAAATCTGTAATCTCCCCGGGGCGTGTCCCGCGTCCTGCCTGTACTGTGCTGCCGTTAATTCTTTCCCGCTTACGCCGATAGTCTGGTGATCGGGAAGTCTGCGGCCCACGTGCGCCGGGCTGCCGTTACGGCACAGGGAAATTTCATGTTTGGCAATATCTTGCGGCTGCACAACAAGTCGATTCGCGCCAAGCTGACACTGATGATGGCCTTTCTCAGCCTGGTGGTGCTGCTGCTCGTCGCGGTCGCCTTCATGGCCAACGACATTGCCAGGATCCGTGCTGGCATGGTGAGCAGCCTGTCGGTACTGGCAAACGTCATCGGCAAGAACAGTGCGGCTGCGCTGGCTTTCAATGATCGGTCTGCTGCACTGGAGTCGCTGGCGGCGCTGAGTACGGAATTGAACGTCAGGGGCGCGTCCATCTACCGTGCCGATGGCACCGTGCTGGCCAGCTACCCGGAAATTGCCCGGTCATACAATCCTGCAGCGGCCGGGCTGCACCTGCAGCAGGGCGAGGGCGGAGCGGATGCCGCCGTGGAATACCGGTTCGGTTCGAACAGTCTCGACCTGGTGGCGCCCATCCGGATCGACCACGAGCGTATCGGTGCCATACATATCCGCGCCAGCCTCGACCCGGTCCGTAGCCAGATCCACGCGGATGTCATGGTCGTGGGAGTCATCCTGGTAATTGCCATCCTGGTCGCCTTCGCACTGGCCGCGTGGCTGCAAAACTCGATTTCCGGGCCGGTCCTGGCGCTGGCCGGGATCATGCAACGGGTCAAGTCCGAGCGGGACTATTCCCTGCGTGCCACGTGGTCCGGGCAGGACGAGCTCGGTGTGCTCACGGAAGGCTTCAACGACATGCTGGAGCAGATTCGCGAGCGTGACCGTGAGCTGAAACAGGCGCGCGACACGGCCGAACAGGCGAGCCGTGCGAAGTCCCAGTTTCTCGCCAACATGAGCCATGAAATCCGTACCCCGATGAACGGCGTGCTCGGCATGACCGAGCTGCTGCAGGAGACCGACCTGACCGAGCAACAGGCGAAGTTCTGCAACACGGTGCACCGCTCGGGCAAGGCACTGCTGCATGTCATCAATGACATCCTCGATTTTTCCAAGGTCGAGGCGGGCAGGATGGAACTGGAAATACTGGATTTCAGCCTGCGCGAGGTTGTCGAGGAGGTCATGGAACTGCTGGCGGAAACGGCTCACCGCAAGGACCTGGAACTGCTGTTGCAGGTCGATCCCGACATACCGGGGATGGTGAGCGGGGATCCCAACCGGCTGCGGCAGGTGCTGACCAACCTGGTCGGCAACGCGATCAAGTTCACCGAGCGTGGCGAGGTGTTCGTGCGGCTGCACCTGCTGCCCGCCGGCGAACAGGAGGTCACGGTCGGCTTCGAGGTGCGTGATACCGGTATTGGCATGACCCGGCAGGCCTGCACGCGCATCTTCGAATCCTTCACCCAGGCGGACGGATCAACCACGCGTCACTACGGTGGCACCGGACTGGGGCTGGCAATCTCCAGGCGGCTGGTGGAGATGATGGGTGGCGGGATCGAGGTCACCAGTCGGCTGGGCCAGGGTTCGGTGTTCCGTTTCCAGGTGCGATTGCGCAAGCGCGAGGAACATGCCGGCAAGGTGCGGGACGATGCGCTGCACGGCAGGCGCGCGTTGATCGTGGACGATAACGAAACCAACCGCACCATCCTCGAGCACCAGATGGCCGGCTGGGGCCTGCGTCATGGCTCCGCATCCGGGGGCAAGCAGGCACTGGCCATGCTGCGCATCGCGGTGGACCAGAACGATGCGTATGACATGGCGATCCTCGACATGCACATGCCCGGCATGGACGGCATGATGCTGGCGCGCGCCATTCGCTCCGACCCGCTGGTGGCGGCAACGCCGCTGATCATGCTGACCTCCGTCGGCGGTGCCGGGGATGCCCGGACTGCGCAGGACAACGGTGTTCACAGCTACCTGCACAAGCCGGTGCGCCAGTCCGATCTGTACAACGCCCTGCTGAATGCGATCGTGACGCCGGCCGCAGCGGCACAGGAGCAGTACAGCGCGGCGCAAGCCACAGCACCGGGCAACGTCCACCTGCTGCTCGCCGAGGATAACCCGGTCAACCAGGAGGTAGTGCTGTCCATGCTGGAGATGCTGGGGTGTCGCTGTGACCTGGCAGTGAACGGTCACGAGGTGCTGGCCGCGCTGGAGCAGCGGGAATATGACATCATCCTGATGGATTGCCAGATGCCGGAGATGGATGGTTTCGAGGCCACCGCGGCAATCCGGCGCCACGAGCAGCAGTCCCCGGGGCGGCATGTCCCCATCATCGCGGTGACGGCTAACGTGATGGAAGGTGACCGCGAGCAGTGCCTGCGGGCCGGCATGGACGATTACCTGAGCAAGCCGTTCACGCGGCTGCAGCTGCTGGAGGTGTTGCAGCAGTGGTGCGGTGAACCGGCCACGGTGCGGCAGGACCACGCCGGCACCGTGCCGGCTGGTGACCACCGGGTGCAGGAATCCACCCTCGATCCGGAGCCGCTGCACAACATCCGTGCCCTGCAGCGACCCGGCAAGCCGGACCTGCTCGGCAGGATCGTCGACCTCTACCTGTCCGATTGCCCCGGCATCATGAACGCACTGCGCGCTGCCATCGAGTCTGGCAATGCGGAGCAGGTTCGTCAGTACGCACACCGCATGAAGTCGGGCAGTGCCAACCTCGGCGCAACCCGTATGGCCCGGCTGTGCAGGGAACTCGAGCAACTCGGTCGCTGCGGCGAGCTGGACCACGCCCGGCGGCTGCTGCAGCAGGCCGAGACCGAGTTCCGGTGCGTGGTTGTCGCACTGCAGGCGGAACGCAGGAGGGTTGCCGTATGACGGAGACCGCCCTGACCGGACCTGCCTCGCTGGTACTGATCGTGGATGACGACCCGATGGTGCGGGTACTGGTCGGAGAAAGCCTGCGCCAGATCGGCCTGGTGGTGGAAGAGGCCGAGACGGGCGAGGCCGCGCTGGAATTCCTCGCCCGGTCGCAGCCGGACGTGATTCTGCTGGATGTCCTGATGCCGGGGATGGACGGCTTCGAAACCTGTACTGCGATCCGCGCCGGCGAGCGGGGCAAGCATATTCCGGTCATGATGATGACGGGCCTCGAGGATATCGATTCCATCGACCATGCCTTCGGGCTCGGCGCCACGGATTTCATCACCAAACCGTTGAACTATGCGATTCTCGGCCATCGTGTGCGTTACCTGTTGCGCACCATGCGCGCGTTCGAGAGCCTGCGCCGGAGCAGAAAGGCGATTCACCAGCTGGCCTACTACGATGTCCTGACCAACCTGCCGAACCGGCGCATGTTCACCGAGCGCCTGCACCAGTCCCTGGAAACCGCGCGCCGCAACCACCGCCTGGTGGGCATGCTGTTCATCGATATCGACAATTTCAAGTACATCAACGATACCTTCGGTCACTCGGTGGGAGACCGCCTGCTGCGCAGTGTGGCTGGCCAGTTGCTGACCTGCCTGCGCCGCAGCGACGCGGTCGGCCGGGAGCAGGAAGTCGACGAGTACCCGGTGGCGCGACTGGGCGGCGACGAGTTCACGGTGCTGCTGAACGGGATCGACAAGGCCGATGATGCCGCGCGCGCGGCCCGGCGCATCATCGATGCCATCGCGGTGCCATTCCTGATCGGTACCGAGGAGGTCGTGGTGACGCCCAGCATCGGGATCGCCGTGTTCCCCTACGACGGCAACAGCGTGGAGGAGCTGATCCGGAATGCGGATACCGCCATGTTCAACGCCAAGCAACACGGCAAGAACAGTTACGAGTTCTACACGCACTCCATGAGCACCTCGGCGTTCGAGCGTCTTGCCATGGAGAATGACCTGCACAGGGCATTCTCGAACGGCGAATTCGAGGTGTACTACCAGCCGCGCATCGATCTCCGGACCGCTGCCGTGGTCGGCCTGGAAACCCTGCTGCGCTGGCACCACCCGGAGAAGGGGATCGTGCGGCCGGCGGATTTCATCCTCGCCTCGGAGGAGTGCGGCCTGATCGTGCCGATCGGAGAATGGGCGCTGCGCACCGCCTGCCGGCAGCTGCACCGCTGGGTAGGTGACGGGCTGGTAGCGGTGCGGCTCGGGATCAACCTCTCGGCCTGCCAGTTCCGCCAGACGCTGTTCAACCAGATGCTCGGCGACAGCGTGCAGGAGGCAGGGATTCCGCCCGCCTGGCTGGAGCTGGAAATGACCGAGCGCGTGATCCTCGAGGATATCCAGGGTGGTGGCCGCGCATTGCGTGATCTGAAGCGCATGGGTGTGCACCTCAGCCTGGATGACTTCGGTACCGGCTATTCATCGCTCAGCCTGCTCAGGCGCCTGCCGATCGATACGCTGAAGATCGATAACTCCTTCGTGCGGGATGTGGGTACAGACGCCGATAATGCCGCGATCGTCGTGGCGGTGATCGGGCTGGCGCACAGCCTGCGCATGCGCGTGGCCGCGGAGGGCGTGGAAACCCCGCAGCAGCTCGAATTCCTGCGGGAACACGGGTGTGACGAGGCACAGGGGTACTACTTTGCCGAACCTGCACCGGCAGCGGAAATGGAACGCTGGCTGCGTGCGCAGGGGGCGTTCTCCGCACTGCGGCGGGCGGAGCGGAAGTCCGGCCCGGGCGGGGCCTGAAAGGACCTGCACGGCGGACTCCCGCTGGAATCCTTGCGCGCTGGCTGCCCCGCGGGGCCTTCAGCCCCGCCGCTGCCGCCCGGCCTGTCTTGCCTGCTCGTCGGCGTGATAGGAAGAACGTACCAGCGGGCCGCTGGCGACATGGGAGAAGCCCAGTGCACGGCCCAGCTCACCCAGCCGCTCGAACTCGTCCGGGTGGAGGTAGTGCTCCACCGGCAGGTGATGCACGCTGGGCTGCAGGTACTGGCCCAGGGTCAGCATGTCGCAGTCGTGGACGCGCAGGTCGCGCATGACCTGTTCCACCTCGTCCAGCGTTTCCCCGACGCCCAGCATCAGCCCGGACTTGGTCGGTACCTGCGGATGCAGTGCGCGGAAACGCCGTAACAGCTGCAGCGACCAATCGTAGTCGGAGCCGGGGCGGACCTTGCGGTACAGGCGCGGGACCGTTTCGAGGTTGTGGTTGAACACGTCCGGTGGTGTACGGGTGAGAATCTCCAGGGCACGGTCCATGCGGCCACGAAAATCGGGCACCAGCACCTCGATGCGGATATCCGGGTTGGAGGTGCGGATCGCCGTGATACAGGCGCTGAAATGGGCCGCGCCGCCATCGCGCAGATCGTCACGATCCACCGACGTGATCACCACGTAGCGCAGTCCCATGGCCTGGATGGTGCGGCCGAGGTTGTCGGGCTCTGCGGGATCCAGCGGGTCGGGGCGGCCGTGTGCCACGTCGCAGAACGGGCAGCGCCGGGTACAGACGTCCCCCATGATCATGAAGGTGGCGGTGCCACCGGCAAAACATTCGCCCAGGTTCGGGCAGGAGGCCTCTTCGCAGACGGTGTGCAGGTGGTTCTCGCGCAACACTTCCTTGAGCCGGGCAACGGCGGGATCGGCCGGGGAGCGGGCGCGGATCCAGGCCGGCTTGCGCGCCGGTCGCGTGGTGGTCTCGATACGGACCGGGATGCGGGCGGTCTTGGCCGCGCCGCGCTGTTTCCTGTCATCGTTCATGGTTCAGTCCTGGAGCAGTGTTTCGAGGTGTGCCTGCAGCTTGTGGCTGATTTGCTGCGGGGAACTTTCGATCCCCAGGTCCGCCAGTTGGGTGACCGGTAGTCCGGGATAGCCGCACGGGTTGATGCGCGCGAACGGGGCCAGGTCCATGTCCACGTTCAGGCTGAGACCGTGAAAGCTGCAACCCCGACGTACCCGCAGACCCAGTGCCGCGATCTTGTACCCGTCGACATAGACGCCGGGTGCACCACTGCGCCGCTGCGCCCCGACGGCATGGTCCGCCAGCAGGTCGATGATGGCCTGTTCCAGCCGGTGGACCAGGGATTGTACCCCGAGCTGGCGTCGGCGCAGGTCCAGCAGGGTATAGACCACCAGCTGTCCCGGACCATGGTAGGTTGCCTGGCCGCCCCGGTCGACACGGATGACCGGGATGTCCCCCGGATCGAGCAGGTGCTCGAACTTGCCGTTGCGGCCGAGCGTGAAGACCGGCGGGTGTTCCAGGAACCAGAGTTCGTCGGGCGTGGCGGGGCCCCGGGTGGCGGTAAGCTCCTGCATGGCCTGCCAGCAGGCCCGGTACTCGACCAGCCCGGGCCGGCGCACCTGCATGGGACAGGGGGCAGCAGCGAGCGTGCGGAGGTGGGCAGGCATACGGCTCACAGCGCGACCAGGACGGCTTCGCAGTCGACCAGGTCCTGGTAGATGGCGTCGAGTTGGGCGCGGCTGGTCGCCCGGACCTTGACGGTGACGGAAACATAGTTGCCCCTGGTGCTGGTACGGCTGTGTATCGCCCCCTCGTGCAGGTCCGGGGCGTGCCGGCGTACGATTTCGACCACGATCATGTCGAGGTCGCAGTCGGCTTTGCCCATGGCCTTGATCGGGAACTCACAGGGGAATGTCAGCGGGCTTTCCTGTTCTTCACTCACGGGCGTTACCGGCTTGTCGGACAGCAGACAGTGTAGCAGGCCGCATCCGCTCATTGCCGGCGCAGCGGCGTGTCCGGAAACGAATAGTTCGGCCAGCCGGACCGGGGTTGACGATGCCCCCGGTCCGCTCCGGGCGGCGGACCCGTTCGCGGCCGGTGCCGACCCGGCCGGAAATACGGTCCCGCCGGGTGTGGCGGGTAGGGGAAATACAGGTACTGATAGACCGGCTCCGGCTCCGGCTCCTGCGGGGGCGCGACGCTGGCTGCCTCGGTCTGGCGCAAGGCGGCGGCCGCCCGTTGTTGCTCGGCGCGCAGCCGCTCGCTTTCCAGGCGGCGTGCTTCCATGCGCGCCGCCTGGTTGGCCACCGAATAATAATCGTCCGCTTGCACCGGCTGCTCCGGCCCCGGGGGTGGCAGATCCACGATCCGGACCCCGGTCACTGTCCTGTCCGGCGGCGTCTCGCTGAAATGCGTAACGCCGGCGCGGTCGATCCAGCGGTAGACCGGCTCCGCCTGAGCCAGGGTGGTGATCGAAATCAGCAGCATCCGCAGGAGTCCGGGGAGCAGGATTCGCAACATCGGGGACCTCGCTGTCCGTATCGGCAATCGCCGGTTATCTATCCAAGATATCGGATTTCTGCGCAGTTTTCCTGTGCGGGCAATATGCGGCCGGGCGGGAAAATCTCCAGTCTGCCCATGAAATATCTGCAATATCAGCAGGTTGTAAAGATTCGGCCAGGGTGATGGCAGAGCCCCCGGGCTCGTGCGTGCGCTAAAGGCTGTTTTCGGGCTGGCCGATAGCCCCATGGAAACCATCCTATCAGGCAGGAAATGACGGACTCGCAGGGGGCCATATGAGTGCTGTCACGCAGGACATCCATCCGAAAAAGAAAGGACGGAAAAAGCGCCGCAAGGGTATGGCGGCGCTCAAGGCGTTGCGGGCTGCGATCGCCCGCCGCAAGGTCGAGGTCATGCAGGAAGATATCTGGCTGCAGGAGCAGCTCTCCGACGTGTTTGACGACGAACACCCGATACGCAAGCGGGTGCCGCGCTAGTCGCGACAGAACTGCATCGCCTGCCGGTTACTCTGGTGTACCATGGGGATTCCCGCAATCCGGGATCCCGCCAGTGGCCAGCACGAAAATTCGTCTGCGTTGTGATGTGCCGGTCCGGGACCTGCTGTGTGCCGCCATCCGGGACTACGCGCATGCGGCCTATCCCGCCGGTGGCTCGGACTGCGCCCAGGTGGCACGCTACACGCTCCTGGAACTCGCCGCGCAGATCGAGCAGGGCATCAGCGAGCAGGTTCAGGAGCTGGACATCAGCCGCCGGCCGCGGGCCATGGTCCGGGCGGCACTGCAGTATTACTTCGACCGGCAGGACGACATCTCGCAGGCATCCTCGTTGCAGCAGCGGGCGCTGCTCGCCACACTCCTGCAGGAACAGCCGGTGAGCGCGGCAGACCTGGCACGCGCCCGGGCCGCTGATGCACGGCCCTGACGGCCTACTTGATCCAGCCCTGGAGTGCGGTGATGATCTTTTCCGCCTGGTCCTTGCTGGAGATGTTGAACTTGGATTTCTGCTGGTACTCGCCGTTGCGCTTCTGGTAACGGCGGATGCTGAACTTGTCCGGACCGTAGGCCTCCTTGCTGCGATCCCAGTCCTGGTAGCGGAAGATTACGGTCGACCAGGCGCCCCGGGTCAGGATCTGCTTGTCGAGTTCACGCACGGTCTCGATACCGTCTTCCTCGTATCGAATGGTCAATTCTTCGACTGTCGTGGTCATAACTGCTCCGTGGTTGTGCCCGGTCCGTGCCGGGCGGTGGTGGCCGGCCATGATACGGATTTCTGACCGAACCGGAAGCGCAGCTGTCAACCTGGTGTTTTGCAAGGCATAACCTGAGCATGGCTGCAGCCGGTGCCCGGTCGGGCAGGTGCAATAGCAGGGTCGATGGGTGCCGGCTATGCTGATCAGGTGGCCGGAAGTGAACGATGGCAGCGCACAGGAAACAATTACACGGAGCCCCTTCCGCAACACGCCGGCTGCCGTGGTCCCTGCGCGCCATGCGCTTCCTGTTCCACCACGCCGGGGCGCTACTGCCGTCCGTGCTGGGTCGCTGGGCCTGCTGGCTGTGGTTCCGCAGTCGCCGTTTCCCGGAATCCGCGGCCGGTGCACGGGCGGTGGAGGCGGCGCGCCGGGAAACCCTGACGGTCGGTCCGGCGCGGGTGGCCGTGTATCGCTGGGGGCGGGGGCCTGTGGTGTGGTTTGTCCATGGCTGGTCGGGGTGCGGCAGCCAGGTGGCGGCCTTCGTCGCACCGCTGCAGGCGGCCGGATTCCAGGTGCTGGCGCCGGACCTGCCGGGTCACGGGCGCTCCTCCGGTCACAGCACCAATATCCTGGAGTGTGCCCGGGTCCTGCAGCGCCTGCAGCAGCATGCCGGCATCCCGGACGCGGTGATTACCCATTCCTTCGGTGGCATGGTGCTGGCCTACGCGCTGAATCACGGCGTACACACGCGACGCGCAGTCTGCTTCTGCCCGCCGGCCGACGCACGATTCCTGGTCGACGGTTTCGCCCGGACGCTCGACATGCACGAGCGGGTGGTCGCCAACCTGTGCCGGCGCCTCGAACGGCGTTTCGAGCACGACTTCTGGGACAATATCTCGACCGTGTCCAACGCGCGCCGGCTGGAGGTTCCGGCCCTGCTGATCCACGACGAGGATGACCGGAGTGTCCCGTGGCAACAGAGTGAACGGATTGCCGCCGCCTGGCGGGGGGCGCGCTTCCTGAAGACCCGCGGTCTCGGTCACGGCCGCATCCTGCGCAATGCAGACACCGTGGCCGCTGCGGTACACTTCATCGCACAACGGTGAGCGGCGGCTGCCGTCGCACCGGGAAATCCGTCAGCCGCGAGGGGGGACACGATGTCGCAGGCAGACTCGACAGGTTGTGATGCCGGCAGGCGCACGCCGGGCAGGCGGGCATGAAGCTGTACCTGGTACGCCACGGCGCGGCGGTACACCAGTCGCCCGATGCGCTCCGCCCCCTGAGCGAGGACGGTGAACGTGAGGTCGGCCAGGTCGCCGCGGTGTTGCGTGCGGCGGGGGTGCGCGTGGATCGCATCTGGCACAGCGGCAAGTTGCGCGCGGAACAGACCGCGACCATCCTGGCCGGGCAACTGCGGCACCGCGCCGCCCTCGAGACGGTGAGCGGGATTGCGCCGCTGGATCCGGTTGCCGTGTTTGCGCGTGACCTCGACGTCTGGCAGGAAGACACCATGGTGGTGGGTCACAACCCGTTCCTGGGGCGGCTGGTCGCGCTGTTGCTGCGCACCGAAGATACCGAGAAACCGGTGGCCTTCGCCACCGGCAGCGCGGCCTGCCTGGAACGCACGCCCGAGGATACCTGGGTGCTGCGCTGGCTGCTGCCACCGAAGCTGGCCCGGGCGGTGCAGTCATGAGCCTGCGTGGCATCGTTCCGCCCGACCCGGAAACCGGTGTATCGCAGGAACGCTATGCGGTGATCTTCACGCCGCGCCAGAACCGCAAGCGCTATCCGGCCGGTTGCGTGGAGGTATACGCGGATCGCCAACAGGCCCTGCACGCGGCGGACCCGGCGCGCCAACGCTACCCCGCCCGCGTGGTGGGCCCCTCGAAATCCTCCGAGGGGCAGTTCATTTATTACCTGCTGGAGTGGCTGGTCTGACCGGCAGGTGGCGCAGGAAATCCAGGTACACCGGCTCATTCCAGTGGCGTCCGCCCAGCGCCTGGTAGCGAATCTTCCCCTGCGGGTCGACCAGGAACGTGGCGGGCAATCCGCGCGGCTGCCAGGCCGCCGTCGCCAGGCCATCGGTGTCCATCAGGGGCAGGATTTCCGGGGCCACGGACGCCAGGAAGGTAAATACATCGTCCTCGGATTCCGCGGTATTCACCACCACGAACTCGATGCCGCTGCCGGCCAGCCGGTGCATGGCCTGCTGGATACTCGGCATCTCGCGCCGGCAGGGGGCGCACCAGCTGGCCCAGAAATGCACGAAGCGCCAGTGCCCGGCCGTGTCGGCCAGGTTACAGGGTTTGCCATTGAAATCGTTCAGTTGCAGGGCCGGTGCCGGCCGTCCGGCGACCGGCATGATGCCGGGCGGCAACGCCCACGCCGCCATGTTCACCAGCAGGCAGGCCAGGGCAAGGCAGCCGCGGGCGCGGTTCATGATGCTGGGCTGTCCTGCCGGCAGGCCACGTTACCGAAGCCGAGGTGAATGACCGGACCGGTGCGCTGCGCACCGGTCTGCAGCATGGCATCGATATTGATCCGGCGGGTATTGCCCGGGAATACCAGGTTGCCGCCGACCGGTTCCTCCGGTTGCAGGTCGCGCAGCTGCGGAAACTGGGTCCACCCGAAGGTGGAACGGCTCGCCTGGCGCAGGTGGATTTCATCCCACTGCTGCTGCCAGTAGTGCTCACCGAGCCGGGGGATCTCCTTCCCGTCCGCGTAAAAATGCCATTGCCCGAGATCCACCCAGAGCACATCCCGGCTGCGGTTCTCGATGCGCAGGGTCATGAAGCAGGTGTGGCGAATCCGTTCCAGTGCGGCCGGCGGAAATCCGCGTGCCTCGTAAAACGCGGACATCTGCGCGGGCGTGCGCGGGGTCAGGACGACCAGCATGCGATCGTCCTCGAAGTAGGGTCCGTTCACCGGCCGTTCGAGCGCACCGGCGAAGACGGGCTGCAGGCACAGCAGGGCCGTCAGGAGGCGGCATGGCAGTATCCGGAGTTGCATGGTGTTTCGCTCGCCGCAGCCGGGTGGTGTACGCGTGCTTCGAGTTTGCCCGGATTGCCGTGGCCGGACAAGCACGGGTGGTCGAGGCGGCCGGGGTCACCGTCCTCTGCTCACCGCCCGCACGCCCTCTCGTTCAGGGGATGGCGGACAGCGGCCCCCGTGCCGCCGGCCTGTGTGGCGCGGACGGCGGGACCAGCGCCGTGTAGTATGCGAGCAGTTGTGCCGTGGTGGTTTCGGCCGTCCACTCGGCGGCGTACCCGCGTGCCTCCCGTGCCAGCCGGGCGCGCAACGCGGGCTGCTCCAGCAGACGGGCCACTTTCCCGGCAAAGTCTCCGACCGCCGGCTCCGCGACCAGGCAGCCGCGGCCGCCCAGCAGGATGTCGCGGGTGCCCATGAAGGCCGTCGAGACCACGGGAACACCCAGCGCCATGGCCTCGAGCAGCACCAGCCCCTGGGTTTCCGTGGCCGATGCGAACACGAAAACGTCCCCGGCACAGTAGCAGTCCCAGAGTGGTTCGCCGCGCGGCAGGTAGTCAACGAACAGGACCTGGGGCTGCAGGTCTTCCCGGTCCACGCGCGCCTGCAGCGACTTGCGGGCCGGGCCTTCGCCGGCGATCACCAGCAGGATGTCGGCGAACCGTTCCCGCAGCGTAAGCAGGACGTCGAGCAGGAATTCGATGTTCTTTTCATGGGCCACCCGGCCTACGTGCACCAGTACCGGCTGTGCGGCAGCGATGCCGTGCGCCTGCCGGAAACGCGCGCGCGAGCCGCCGCTGAGCTCCTCCAGTTGCAGGCCGGTGGGAATGATCGATGCAGGAGTGCTTACGCCGTATTCCCGCAACACGTCCTGCATGGCCCGCGACGGCACGACCACGGCATCGAGGCGGTTGCACTGTACGCGGGTGAAATGACGTGCCGCTGCCTGCATCAGCGCGCGCGGGAGAAACGGGATGTAGTGATACAGGTATTCCTCGAAATAGGTGTGACAGGTTTCCAGCACCGGCAATCCCAGGTGTTTTGCCAGCCGTAACCCGACCCGGTGCGCGATGAACGGGGTCTGGATGTGCACCAGGTCGAAACGGCGTTCGCGCAGCTCCGCTGCGAGGGCCTGGACGGCATGCGGCCGCATCATGCGGTCTTCCGGGTCCATCCACAGGCGGCGGGAGGGAATGCGGATGACATCGGGATCGTCACCGTGCGCGTGTCCGTAGTCCGGAACGATCAGACATACCCGGTGGCCGGCAGCGCGCAACTGCTGCCGGAACGTGGCGATCGAGGTGGACACCCCGTTCACCCTGGGAAAGTACACGTCGGATATCATCAGGATGTTCATGGATCCCCCGGCGGATGGTGTCCTGGCCTGGTCAGGCGGCGGCGGCCGGTTGCGGGACGTTGCTGCTGGCCAGCACGCGGTTGCCGGCATCCGTCCAGTGCAGGATCTCAAGCCGGCCGTCACGGGTTTCGACGAGCGCCGTGCAACTCTCCACCCAGTCACCGTCGTTGCAGTACAGCAGGCCGTCGATTTCCCGGAGCCCGGCCTTGTGGATGTGGCCGCAGACCACGCCGTCCACCCCGTGCAGGCGGGCCTCGCGCGCGACCAGGTGTTCGAAATCATCGATGAACTGCACGGCATTTTTCACCCGGTGCTTGAGGTAGGCGGACAGGGACCAGTAGGGGTATCCCATGCGGCGCCGGATGCCGTGCAGCCAGTGGTTGAGGGCCAGTGCCGCCTTGTAGGCCAGGTCACCGAGTATTGCCAGCCAGCGCGCGTGGCGTACGACGCCGTCGAATTCGTCACCATGCAGGACCAGCAGCCGGCGCCCGTCATCCAGTTCATGGACGGCGTGTTCCACGACCGCGATGCCGCCGAACAGGTGGCCGGTATAGCCACGCGCAAATTCGTCGTGGTTGCCCGGAATATAGATGACCCGTGTGCCCCTGCGCGCCTTGCGCATGATTTTCTGCAGCACGTCATTGTGTTTCTGGTCCCAGTACCAGGAGCGGCGCAGCGCCCAGCCATCGATGATGTCGCCGGCCAGGTAGAGATAATCGGACTCGGTGTGACGCAGGAAATCCAGCAGGAAGTCGGCCTTGCAGCCGCGGGTGCCGAGGTGAATGTCCGACAGCCAGATTGCGCGATAGTGGCGGGGAGCGGGAACCATTACCGGGTCTGCTTGCATGGCGGGATCCTGGCAACCGAACGTGACGGTTTTGCTACACTGCCTTCCGTAACGGGGTCACTCTGGCAGTGGCTGCAGCCGGCGGGTACACTCAGCCGCCTTTGGAGCGAGGTCTGCATGGCGAACAACAACCAGGCGGGTGGTCTGCGGCGCATCTGGAATGCGGCGTTGTATTCCATCGCCGGGATCCGGGCGACCTGGAAGAACGAGGCCGCGTTTCGCCAGGAGCTGGTGCTGTGCATCTTCCTGGTCCCCGCGGCCCTCTGGGTCGGACACACCGGGGTGGAGCGGGCGTTGCTGATCGGGAGCTGTCTGTTCGTGCTGGTCGTGGAACTGCTGAACTCCGCGATCGAGGCGGTGGTCGACCGGATCGGGGCGGACCTGCACATGCTCTCCGGGCGTGCCAAGGACATGGGGTCGGCCGCGGTGTTCATCAGCCTCTGGATGACGGTGATCTGCTGGGGGCTGATCATCCATGACAACTTCATCGCGACCTCCTCGCACTAGATCCCATCCCGCTCCCGCCGTCCCGGTGGGCGGGGCACGTTCCTCACGCACTGCTGCCCGGGGTCAGCGCAGGCAGCTTCTACAGGCCCGCAACCAGACCGCAGCTGGCCCACGCCAGCACGGCGCCGATGAGCGCGCCGGCCAGTACGTCGCTGGGGTAGTGCAGTCCCAGTACCATGCGTGACAGGGCAACCAGCAGCGTGAATGGCAGCAGCAGCCAGGCCAGGGCGGGCAGGTACATGCACAGGACGATGCTGAAGCAGACGGCATGCAGGGTATGCCCGGAGGGAAAACTGTAGCGGTCCAGCGGTGGCATGGCGCAGTCAACCCGGTCACCATGCTGTACGTACGGTCGTTCCCGTCCTGACAGCAGTTTCGTGAGCTTGTACACCAGCAGGCCCGCCAGCGCGGTACCCGCCATGTGCGCTGCGATCGCCAGGCCCGGCAGGCCGCCGCTGATCGGCAGCAGGCCCATGATGCTGTACCAGATGACGCCGTCACCCAGCCGGCTGACCGTGCGGAAGGTGTCGCGCACCGGCAGGGAACGGCTGAGCCGGTTGCAGGATGCACACAGCGTCACGTCTGCGCTGTCGAGCTTGCGGGCTACCTGCCACAGCATGCCGGGGGTCTCCATGGGGGAAATCCTCGTATTGAGCTGTCACGACTGTGCCAGAGGATTGCAACGATTCGATGACGGTTGTGTGTATTTTTCGTGACAGTCCGGGGCGGGCGCGGCGTAACCGTCCGGTCATGAATATGCAATCAAACTGTCACCCGTGGTCCGGATACTTGGCGTCTGCAACTTGCATGCATGGCAGGAGTCATGGCCGCTGTCTCGATCGCCATCGTCACCGACGCCTGGACACCGCAGGTCAACGGTGTGGTCAATACGCTGCAACAGACACGGCAAACGCTGGTTGCCCTGGGGCACACAGTGGAGGTGCTGTCCGTGCAGGAGCATCGTACCCTGCCCTGTCCGACCTATCCCGAGATCCGGCTGGCAATACTGCCGTATCGCGCGGTTGCCCGGCGTCTCGAGCGACTGGCACCGGATCACATCCATATTGCCACCGAAGGTCCGCTCGGACTGGCCGCGCGCAGGTACTGTCTGCGCAATGCACTGGAATTCACCACCTCCTATCACACCCAGTTTCCCGAATACCTCCGCAGGCGCATCCCGGTGCCGTTGCCCGTGTCCTATGCCCTGGTGCGGCGTTTTCACCGCGCGGCCGCGTGCACGCTGGTGGCTACCCCGAGCCAGGAACGACGGCTCAGGCGCTGGCGATTCCGCAATCTTGCGCGCTGGTCCAGGGGCGTCGATACCACCCTGTTCCGCCCGGACGAGCGACAGGAACTGGGATTGGCGCGCCCGGTGTTCGCCTATGCCGGGCGCATTGCGGTCGAAAAGAATCTGACGGCCTTCCTCGACCTGGACCTGCCCGGCAGCAAGTGCGTGATCGGTGACGGGCCCGCGCTGGCGGAGTTGCGCAGGCGCTATCCGCGGGCGATGTTCGCCGGGTATCGCTTCGGTGCGGAACTGGCACGCTATCTCGCCGCGGCCGACGTGTTCGTGTTCCCCAGCCTGACGGACACGTTCGGCCTCGTGCTGCTGGAAGCGATGGCCTGTGGGGTACCGGTGGCCGCCTATCCGGTCACGGGTCCGGTCGATGTCGTGCAGCAGGGTGCTGGCGGGATACTGGATGCCGACCTGGGCAGGGCGGCCATGGCGGCGCTGGAACTGCCCCGGGAGCACGTCCGCGCCTGCGCCATGCGCTTCTCCTGGGAGGCGGCCAGCCTGCAGTTCCTCGGCAACCTGGTACCGGTGCGCGGCCGGGAGTACGGTGCCGGCATCGCCACCCGCACGCCCTGATACCCCTTGCCGGCCTGCCACAGGCCGGCCGGTGTGCTTCCACGGTGGCGGTCCCGGCAGCAGGATACGGGCGCTGCGCCGCGGGTCACTTGAATTTGTGCCGTTGCGCCCCGAACTTGAAGACAGGTCTGGTGAATTTTCCGGAGTGAATCATGCTTGCAGGCGCAATACTCATCGTTGCCGGGTTGTTGCTGGTGCTCTACCCGCCCCTGTTGTCGATCATCGTGGCCATGCTGCTGATTGTGGCCGGCGTGCTGGTCATGAGGATCGCGCATTACGAGCGCAAGCTGCAGCGGCACCACCGGAATCCCACAGTCGAATTCTTCTTCTGGCACTAGCGGCTGTCCGGTCATTGCCCGCGTCCACCACCGTCCGGCCGGGCGTGCGGGTGTGATCATGCCGTGGGCGGGTGACCGGGCGGGAATCCGCCGCGGAGTGCAGGTGGTTGCGGATTCAGCGCCGGGGACGGGCGCTCAGTGTGCGCTGTCCGACTTGCCCCACAGCTCTTCCAGGCGCTTGTCGCGCCCGCAGCCATAGCGATAGAACTTGTAGCGCAGCGGATTTTTCTGATAGTACTTCTGGTGATATTCCTCAGCCGGCCAGAATTTCCCCGCGGCCGTGATCCGGGTGACGATCGCTCCCTTGAACGGCTTGGTCTTTTCCAGTTCGGCCTTCGACTGTTCGGCGAGGCGCTTCTGCTCGGGTGTGTGATAGAAGATTTCACTGCGGTACTGGTCGCCCCAGTCACAGAACTGGCCATCGGCACTGGTCGGGTCGACATTGTGCCAGAACACATTCAGCAGCTGCTGGTAGCTGACCCGTTTCGGGTCGTAGGTGATCTGTACTGATTCGGCGTGTCCCGTACCCCCCTTCGACACATCCTTGTAGGTCGGGTTCTGCATGGTGCCCCCGGTGTAGCCCACGATCGTGGAGAGGACCCCGTCAATCTTGTCGAACGGTGGCTCCATACACCAGAAGCAGCCGCCGGCAAAGGTTGCGATGGCGGCGCCCGGCGTTACCGGCTGGTCCGCGTATGCCGCCGGTGTCGCGAGGAGGGCGCAGGCATACACAAGTGCCAGGTACCAGCGCCGGATCAGAAATGTGTTCATGCGTGAGTCTGCCTCTGGATTTGCCGTATCGCTAATGACAGCGTCCGGAAACTTTTGTTTCACGGCCGGTCGGGGGAGCCCGTGTTCCTCCCGGTTTGTACCGGGCAGGGGGCAGACCGCTGGCGGTCTTCCGTATCCGCGCGCCAGGGCCGGGAGCGCAGCGACCTGCGTCCTGCAGGCCGTCACGCGGCCCACGCACGCGGTTCGTGCCCGTCCCGCACCCGGCAAGACCCCCTGTCTTGTCTATAAATGTATTTATATCATATAGTTACATGAATTTAAAGCGTGCGACGGAGCGCCGATATCTTGTTCAGGTGGCAGCGAAACAGCGAGGTGTCGCGATGGACGTGCATTATCCGGAGCCGGAGGAAGTGGGGATCCGCATTCCTCCCACCCTGATCAAGGAGCGCTTCTGCGCAGGGTTCCGCCATGGCCTCAAGGGTGGCCAGCTGGACCGGGTGGAATTCATGAAGCAGTCATTCCGCGAGGGTTTTCGAGCCTCCCGCCTGTACCTGCGTGCGCTGCGCCGTTCGCGTGGAATCCTGGAGTTTCCGGCGCGCTGGCGGGTGCGGATGCGGGCGCTGCAGGGCAGCCACTAAAACCTGCTGCATCCTGTCCCGCGACCCTGCCGGTGCGGGCGGGGCCGATATCTCGCAGGGGGCTGGCAGCGGCGGCCGGTTGCCGTCCCACTCAGCCGTTCACCCTGGCAAGTACGTGGACGTGGAAGCAGATCTGTTCGAGGTAGGCCTGAGTGTCGCGGGCACCGGCGGCAATGTTCATGCGTACCTTGCAGTCGGATTCATCATATTCCCCGGCCGCCCCGAAGATCTCCCAGCCGGCGAAACTGGCCACACCGTCCGTGCGCCCGCCGGCCAGCGCGGCCGAGGCAACGATCTTGAGGACCTCATCGCCGCCGCTGCAGTTGTATTTGCGGCCGATATTGAAGCAGATCACTTCCAGGGACCAGCGCGGATGGGGCAGGCCGCCACAGAGTTCGACCTCGGCCATGCCGCTGTAGATATACAGCCGGTTCGCCCCGTCCGGACCATTCACATGCACCTCCATGTCCTGCATGTTGGTCAGTTTTTTCGGGGTGATGACGTGTGCATAGTCCATGGAACTCCTCCAGATTCCGTTTGTTTTTCAATCTCTATTGGACGCCAGTTCAGGTCGGAAGGCAAGCACCGGCGCGCCGGGCTACGGGTCGGACCGGTGCCCGCTCCCGGGTGGCGCCGGGAAGGGCGTGACCTTGCCGGGTTTGCCGTCGGGCTCGATTATGCGGTTGCTGCCCTCGCGTTCGACTTCGTCGATGCGGATGATCGACTGCAGGGGGATGCTGGTGCGCCGTACGCCCTGGAACTCGGTCTTGAGCCGTTCCTCGGACGGATCGATCACGATGGCGCTGCGCTCCCCGAAGATGATGCCCTCAACATCCACGAAGGCATACAGGTCGCTGTGCTGTACGCTGCGGGCGTAGAGTTCGTAGATGGCGCCGCGATTGTAGAAGCTGATACGGAAAATCTTGCGATCTTTCATGGAGGTCCGTGCCGCGCTACGGTTCGACCAGGTGGTCGAGCCTGTCATCCATGTGCAGTTCGGTCAGCTCGGTGAAACCGCCGATACAGACGCCGTCAATCACGATCTGGGGTACGGTGCGTGCGCCATTGGTGACTTTGGCGAATTCGCGCCGGGCAGCCACGTCCGAATCGATCATTGCTTCGTCATAGGGGATCTTCCACTTGGTGAGCAGATGCTTGGCCTTGGTGCAGAAAGGACAGTGGGCCGTACTGAAAATCTTGACACGTGCCATGAGGGATACCGTTGTGCGGGCAGGATGCGGAATTATAGCCATATCCGGCCGGGTCCTGCCCGGGGCCCGGCCGGGATTTTCATCCGCGCTGGCGGCTGGCCGGCGGCGATGCGACTCGACAATCGGCAATATGTTGACGAATTTTTGGGATCAGGTATCCAGTATGTCGGAAAATTGGCGGAAACTGCCTATTGCAGGGTGGCCAGCTTGTCGAACAGCTGCTTGCCGATCAGCGCCAGCAATTCCTGCATGGTAAGGCTGTCAGGTACTTCTTTTATATTGGAAAACCAGATATTTTCGACCTGGCCACATTCTTCCGCCGACTGGCTTGTCACCAGCGGAAACCCCACGAAGACACCCTGCTTACCATCGTCGAGTCCAACTGTAATTAACTGAAGTTCAAGTGTTTTCATGCCGATACCTCCATTATTCCCCAGGGTGTCCTGCACAGGATGTGGTGGCAGGGAGCTCGGTATAAACCATGCATTTCATATGCCATTACTGTCCGGAGGAGTCTGTGCTCTGCGGCACGCATGGATTCCCTGCGGTTGCGTGGCGGGTGTGATGCGCGGCCTCCTGACCAGGCGGGTTGCGGGTCCCTGTCGGCAACCCGGCAGGCATGGCGCGCATCGGCCAGGTCAACACCGGTCGGGCAGGAGGGCAGCCGCGCAATGAGCCCTGGAAGGCAGTCCGCCGGAGGCTCGGCGAGTGGAACCCTGCACCGCTTGCAAAACCGGGAGGACCGGATGCGGATTGAAAACCGGGCGGCACCAACCCACAATCCGCGGATGCAGCCGAATTCGATCGATGAGCAAACCCTCTCCGTGCTGCAGTCCCGTGTCGGGAGAATTCACCTGCGCCAGCGGCTCGGCATGGAACGGGCCTACGAACACCAGCGGTTCGGACAGGGAAGAAATTTCTTTCATATCGAGAATGTCCGCTCCATGCGGCCGTTGCTGCGCCTGATGTTCCAGCTGGTGCTGTTGCAGGCCTACGGCCGCCGCAGCGCGCGCCGCATCCAGGTGCGCCACAACCACATCCACGTGGACGGACTGCCGGCCTCGTTCGAGGGATACACCCTGCTGCATGTTTCCGATCTGCACCTGGACATGGCGCCGGATTTTCCGCATGTTCTGGCAACGGCCGTGCGTGCGCTGGATTACGACGTCTGTGTGCTTACGGGGGATTACCGCGCAGAAACGTTCGGTCCGTGCCAGCCGGCCCTGGACGGGCTGCGCCAGGTGCGCACGCAGCTTGGTGAGGCGGTGTACGCCGTGCTCGGTAACCATGACAGCATCAGCATGGTACCGGCCATGGAAGCGATGGGAATCCACACGCTGATGAATGAACACGTGGTGCTGGAGCGGGACGGGGCGCGTATCTATCTCGCCGGTATCGATGACCCCCATTATTACCGGGCGGACAACCTGGAGAAAGCGGCGGATGCCATACCGGATGGTGCCGTATCGATCCTGCTGGCGCACAGTCCGGAGATCTACCGCGCGGCGGCGCACGCGGATTTCGACCTGCTGCTGTGCGGACATACCCACGGCGGACAGATCTGCCTGCCGGGGGGCGTCGCCGTGATGTGCAACGTGGCCTGCCGGCGGGAATTCTGCAAGGGTGCCTGGCGCTACCTGTCCATGCAGGGGTATACCTCGGTCGGCTCCGGCGTGTGCGTGGCGGACATCCGGCTGAACTGTCCGCCGGAGATCACCCTGCATCACCTGCATGCGGCCTGAGCCGGCGCAGGAACCGGGTGATCAGCAGGTCGAGGACGGTAAAAGCGGCCGTGGCGGCCAGGATCTCGGAAAATCCGGTATCCAGCAGCGGTTTGAGCATCACCATGGGCAGCAGGCATTCCGGCAACTGGTCGAGCAGGGGACGCGAATCACTGGACGGGTAGCCGAGGCGCCGTTTCACGAAGCTGGTGCCGAGATCGCCGAGCATCGACAGAGCTCCGAACGCGGCACCCGAGCTGCCATCCAGCCCGGCCAGGGGTGCGGCCAGCGCGCCAGCCAGGATACCGATCGCCAGTCCGCGCAGGGTCTTGGACGGACCAAACAGGCGAGAACCGTCCCGTAACACCTTGCCTCCGTCGAGGGGTGTATCCAGCCAGGTACCCGCCAGTATCCCCACGAGGACGGGCATCCCGTTGACTGCAACGAGCAACAGTAATAGTTCATTGGCCTGCCAGCACTGCATGCATGTCTCGAGGCGCGGATTCGTTCTTTCGAGGGTACTCGTGGTGACGGCGGATTGGGAGTCCGGCGCCTGCCGGGGCGGACGCGGGACAAAAAAAACCCGCCAGGCTGGGCGGGTTGGTAAATGGAGGTTCGTGTCGGGCTAACACGTAAATATCAAATGCTGCATATCCACTAGGTATTGTCGCTGCTGTTGGACCCACCGAAGTGAGTCGGGATCGCCAGCGGCAGCACGTTGCACTTCATCGATCCGGCGCTGCGCCTCTTCGAGGCGTCGTGCCTGTTGCACCTCGTCCAGTCGGGACAACTCATCAACATCGAAGGTTATGTTTTCCAAGAGCCACTCCTGGGAACAAGGTTCGATCAATGAATTGGTAATGATTACGCCTTCTGGGCCGGGGCCTGTCAACCACAATTGATTGACGGAAATTCGGGGGGTTTCCGGCGGGCGTGTGTAGGGGGCTGATAATGCAGGTATATCGGAATCGGGTAATTTTTATATATTCAAAAGGCGCTAAAATTATTTTTTCCGCACTCGCGCGTCAACTCATAACACACTGTTTAATATATAAATATCACGATACACCGGGACGCCGACGCTAAGCCATTGTTTTGACGGATCGGTTTTGGGTAATAATCCATCGCTAAGTTCATGTAAAGGCAAAAACAAATGCAGAGAGCGCCGTACCGGTGGCGGGACGGGCCATCAGTTGAGTATTTAAGCATTTTCTAATATACTAGACATCGTCCCTGCCAGACCGCTCTTCTACGGCCGGGCAGCGGCTGAGGGTTGCACGTGCGCCAGGGTTGGAGACCGTGTCCTGTCTGCCAGGTGCTACCGGCCGGGAGCTGACTCTGTGTCATGTAGCGGGGGTGGGTGGCAGTGGTACGGCAACCGGGAGAAGCGCAGCGGGCAGGAAGTGCGTTGCTTGCGCGCTGTCGGTGCCGGGCAATCGGAGCAACCGCGATGAACAAGGCAGGTGGGTTATGAAGAAGAGTGTACTGTTGGTACTGGCGCTGTGCACTGCGCTGCTGTCGCAGCTGGCGCGTGCAGAGGTGGTATTGCTGGTCCATGGCTACCTGGGGGATGCGGGATCCTGGGATCGCAGTGGTGTCACCTCGATCCTGCAACAGCAGGGCTGGCAGCCGGCCGGCGTCTATCTTGCCGGACCGGGTGGCATCCGGCTGGTCCCCGGGCAGGGCGCAACGGGCAAGGACAAGTTCTATTCCGTCGACCTGCCGTCCGAGGCACCGATCCTGGTCCAGGTGTACCTGCTGAAGGAGATCCTGGCATCGATCACCGCCAGGCATCCGGCGGAACCGATCGTCCTGGTCGGGCACTCTGCCGGCGGCGTGGTGGCGCGGGCTGCGCTGGTCCGCGGTGGCGCCACCAACGTGAAGGCGCTGGTCACGATCGCCAGTCCGCACCTCGGCACCGGCCGGGCGGAAGAGGCGCTCGATGCCACCGATATCCCGTTCCCGTTGTCGCTGCTGACCGATTTCCTGGGCGGCAGCACCTATCACACGGCCATGCGTTCGCGCAGCCTGTACGTTGACCTCGTCCGGGCACGACCCGGGACCTTCCTGTACTGGCTGAACAGCCAGCCGCATCCGGATATCCAGTATGTTTCCGTGGTACGGGCCTCCAACGGTCCCGGAGACTACGTCGTGCCTGCCTACAGCCAGGACATGAACAACGTGCCTGTGCTGCGTGGCCGGTCCAGGCTGGTCACGCTGCCTGCCCCGCACGGGCTGGAGCCGGCCGATGGCACGGTGATCGCGCAGCTGCTGGCGGAAATTCACTGAACGTGCCGGCAGGTTCCACCTGTAAATCTTTCCCGGCTGGCCGACAAGGGGTCATAATGGGGTGAAATTCAGGTGGCAGGAGTGGATCCTTGATCCGGTTCGTATGCAGGGTTGCCTGGCGCCTGTGGTGCTGGATCGAGCTGGGTGTGTTCACGCTGGTGATGTACCTGCTCTCCTGGCTGCCACGTGCGTTGACCAGGTCGTTTTATTTCACGTTGTTCCGGTTCTGGTCGCGCAGTTTCGTGCGCGCGCTGGGTATCGACCTGCGCGTGCACCAGAAATACACCTGCAAGGGCCTGCCGGAGCAGTACATCCTGATCGCCAATCATCCCTCCGCATTCGAGGATATCGGGATACCCGCCGTGTTTCCCGTGCATTCCCTGGCCAAGATCGAGGTGCAGGACTGGTGGCTCGTTGGCCGGATCAGCATGGCGGCCGGCACCCTGTACGTACACCGGGAATCGAAAGAGTCCCGCAATGCCGCGGCGGACGCAATCGACCGCGAGTTGCGCAGTGGCAAGAATATCGCGCTCTACCCCGAGGGTGGCTGCAAGGGCAGACGCATATTCGAGACGTTCCGGTACGGCGCATTCGATATTTCGCTGCGCACCGGGATTCCGATACTGCCCGTGTTCCTGCACTACGAGTCTCAGGACGATTTCGAGTGGCGCGACCCGCAGACACTGCTGCACAAGATCTGGCACATGAGTACCACGGGCAATAACCGCGTCAATTTCTATATCTACGATCCCTTCGACCCCGCCGCTTTCAGCGACAGGGAATCCTACGCTGCCTGGGCGCACGCCAGGTTCCTGGAATGGCAGGCGCGCTACCTTGACTGAAACATGGCCGGATCACGCGGTGGCCATGCCCTCCGGGGTGCCCGGCAGCAGCGCCGTGCAATGCCATACATGCCGGCCCGGCCGGTAACGGAGGCGGGTATGCACGCAGAACCAGTGCCGGGCGGGTGCATGCGCAACGGCGTCCGGCTAAAGTACCGGGTGCGGCAACCCGCCGTGCCAACGGCGCAGGCAAGCGGCAGATGAAACTCCGTACCCGGATCTCGCTGTACCTGATGCTGTTCGGCATGGTGCCCCTGCTGGTTTCCTTCATCATCAACGTGCCGATGATCTTCGACAAGATCGAGATTCTCTACCACAAGGCCCACCTGCAGAACCTGCGCGCGGAATTCGGCGATCTCGACCAGCACCTGGCCCGCCGGCACGAGATGGTCAGGCTGCTCGCCAAGATGCCGGAACCCGGCATGTTCATGGACGGCAAGGACAGCGAGGGCAAACAGGCGGCCGCCAGGGCGCGCAAGGCGTACGTCAACTGGGTGAACCAGGTGATGAGTGACCAGCTGGACGTCACGCAGATCCTGTTTCTCGATGCGGACGGAACCCCGGAATTCTGGCTGGATCGCGACAACAAGACGGGACGGCTGGAGAGCAGGAAACGCAAGCATCCCGCGGTAGCCCCGGTATTGCTGGAGGCGGCCAGGACCCTGCGTCCGGGCGAGGTGATGAACGGCCCGATCATCTTCGATCGCGCTGCCAGCAAGGCGGCACCGAACCGGTTCATGCAGCTGAGCATGGTCAGCCCGGTGTTCATCCCGGACCTGTCCGGGCAGGCCAGAGAGGAGATGCCGCAACGGCGCGGTTCCGTGATCGTCTACCTCGATCTCGGTGGTCTGGCCAGCGCCTACCGCGGTAACTACTGGGTACTCGGGAACGGCCAGTTCCTGCCGTCTCCGGAAGGAGAGACGCGCCCCGATTCCGCATTCCACGATTTCCCGGGCCTGCAGCAGTTGTTCAGCAAGCATGAACTGGCCTTGTGGGAATACGGCAATCAGCAGGTCCTCTGGGTGCCGCTGTTCGAGACCCAGGATGCGGGCACGCTCTGGGTCGGTCGCAGCGTGGATGCCTCTCCGTTGTCCATGCTGCAACAGACTGTGGAACTGCGCGTGGTGCTGATTGCCATCGGTCTGATGATTGTCGTGTACATTGTTGCCCGGCTGATCGCGGTACGGCTGGATCGCCTGGGCCAGGAGCTGACCGACCGGATTGCGCGCGTACTGGAGCGTGACGAGGAGGTGGTATTCTCCTGGACGCAGCCGCGGGAGCTGCAGATGCTCGGACAGAACCTGACGCGGCTCGCGGCCGTGCACGCCGCGAATACACGTGCCCTGCACGACTACGCTGCTGAACTCGAGGAATCCAACCGCTACAAGTCGGAATTCCTGGCCAACGTCAGCCACGAGCTGCGCACGCCCCTGAATTCGATCCTGCTGTTGTCGAAGATGCTGTCGGAAGGCCGGATACCGGAAGAGCAGTGCAGGCAGGCACAGGTCATCCATGACGCCGGCGCGGACCTGAAGGCACTGATCGACAACATTCTGGACCTGTCGCGCATCGAGGCCCGCCAGATGACCCTGGTCAGGGAGACGGTGGTATTGCGCAGGCTGGTCGACCAGGTGCTGGAACTGATGCGCCCGCAGCTGGACGAGAAACACCTGGATCTGCAGTTTGCAGTGGATCCGGACGTACCGGAGTCAATCGTCAGTGACGGCGAGAAGATTCGTCAGGTGCTGGTGAATTTTCTGTCCAATGCCGTAAAGTTTACCAGCGCGGGACATGTTCGCGTCACGCTGAAATCCGGCGAAATGGCCGGTGGGGTCCGTTACCCGGTGGCCATCCAGGTCGCGGATACCGGCATCGGGATCGCCACGGACAAGCTGGATCTGGTGTTCGAGGCGTTCAAGCAGGCGGATGGCTCGACCAGCCGGAGATTCGGCGGTACCGGTCTGGGGCTGACCATCAGCCGTGAACTGGCGTGGCTGCTGGGCGGGGACATTCGCGCGGAAAGCACGCCGGGAGCCGGGTCGGTCTTCACCCTGCTGTTGCCGTCCGAGTTACCGGGCGACGACCACTCCGTGCCGGCCGGGCCACCGGCCGCCAGCCGGACCGGCAGGTCGCTGGCGCAGCAGATACCGGTGGCGGATTACGCCGGGGCGAGGGTGTTGCTGGTGGATGACGACATGCGCAACCTGCTGGCGCTGACACCGCTGCTCGAGGGCTGGAACCTGCGGGTCATGGCGGCCGGTGACGGTCACGAGGCGCTCGAAACACTGGCGACCGATGGCGAGTTCCGGCTCGTGTTCATGGATATCATGATGCCGGGCATGGATGGTTACGAAACCATCCGGCTTATCCGGCAGCAGCAGGACGCACAGGAATTGCCGATCATCGCCCTGACTGCGAAGGGCGGGGAGGCGGACCAGCACAAGTGCATCGAATCCGGCGCCAATGACTGTATCGTCAAGCCCGTGGATACCGCGGAACTCAAACTACTGCTGGACAAGTATCTGGCCACCACCGGGGATGATTGATGGGAGACAGGAAGCGTTACGCCGGATTCCGGATTCTGATTGTCGATGACAATGCAAATAACCTGTTCACGCTCAGGACACTGATCAACCAGTACATGGATGTCGAGGTGCTGGAGGCGGGATCCGGGCAGGCCGCACTGGATATCGCGCTGCGCAATCCGCGCATCGACCTGATCGTGCTCGATATCCAGATGCCGGAAATGGATGGTTTCCAGACCGCGTCCATGCTCAAGGTGCGGCAGAAGACCCGCGATATCCCGATCATTTTCCTGACGGCGGCCTACAAGACCAATGAATTCCAGCAGAAGGGGTACGAGGTGGGCGCGGCGGATTACCTCCTCAAACCCATCGACGACAACCAGCTGATCAACAAGATCAGCACCTACCTGCGGCTGATCGAGAAGGAACGCGAGCTCAATACCAGGCTCGAGGCACTGGTCGAGGAACGCACCCGGGAATTGCGTGCAGCGCGTACCTACCTGGAAAAGATCATCGACAACATGGGGGAGGCGCTGCTGGTGCTCGAACCGTCCGGGAAAATCAAGGCCGTGAACCCGACCACCTGCCGCCTGCTGGATTACCCGGAAACTGATTTGCTCGGAATGGCCATCGGCGACGTGTTTGAAGAGGAGGAAGCCGAGCAGGCCAATGCCTTCATGGGGACCTGGCTGGAGGCGCTGATCCGTACCGGAACGATCAGCAGTATCGAGGCGAGCTTCATTGCCAAGGACCAGCGCAGGGTGCCGATCCTGTTTTCCCGCACCGCGATCAGTGACGATACCGGAAAGATCACGGACATCATCTGTATCGCGAAGGACATGACGGGCTACACGCGGATGGCCGGAGACTGAAATATCCCTGCCCCGTCCGGGATTGCAACTTCGGCAGCAAAACGTACACTAGCCGCTGCGCGAGCAGGAGTTTTCAATGGCGGATACGGAAGGAAAAGTGCCGGGAGACGAGGATATCATCCTGACTGCCGATGCCCTGAAGGCAATGGGACACCCGCTGCGCTGGAAAATCCTCTGTACGCTCGGCGACCAGGAAATGTCGGTAGGCGAGATCGTCGAGAAGATCGGCACCTCGCAGAGCAACGTGTCCCAGCACCTCGATCAGTTGCGTAACAAGAACATCGTACGCTCGCGCCGCGATGCCAACCGGATCTACTACAGCGTCAGCAACGGCAAATTGCTGGACCTGATCGGGACCATGCGCGGGGTACTCTGCCAGACCAATCTGTCCGATCTGCCGCCGGAATAGGGTCGGTCCGGACACCGGGTATGAAAGACGGGGGACCTTGCGGTCCCCCGTCCGGCTTTCCGGGCCTGTCAGACCGGGTTACTTGGTGCTCTGCTGCGGAGCCGCCGGTGCCGTCGGGGCAACCGGGGCGCCATACGGGGCATACCCGTACGGGGCGCCATACGGGGCATAACCGCCGTAAGGAGCGTAGCCGTACGGGCCATAGCCACCGTAGCCGTAGTAGTTGTTATAGCCACGACCGTAGCCGTGTCCGTAGCCGTGCCCGCCACCGCTCATGTTGAAGTTGAAGTCGCCCGAGCCGTCACCCCAGCCGTCACCCCAGCCGTCGTTGTAGCCGTTGTAACCGTTGTTGCCGAACGGACCCCAGCCCCACGCGGAAGCAGCGGTGGAGGCGATGGCCAGCGTGGCCGCGGTCAGTACAGTTGCGAGAGTTTTCATTTCGTTCTCCTGTTCGTTAGTGCAAAATTTGTTTGTAATCTGGTCCCTAGCGAGGACGATATATAATATATAAGTATACGCTTAAATAAGCAATAGCTAAATTAACAAATTGTTACCGGTTTATTTTTTGTTTTAAATATCAATTTGTTGTTTTGGTGTTTTGGGGCGCAAACAGGCGTTTCATGGCGGGGCATATGGATTCCCGGAACCCGGTCCGACCAGGATCCGTCCTCGGGCGGGACGGGGTGCCCTCCGGCCGTGGAAGCGTCCCCGTGTGCCGGTCCATGCCGGGACTGTGATCGAAGAGGACGTTGCAGCGTTGCCAAAACGATTACTATCCATCATCGAGCTGGGCGGTTACCCGAATTTCCGCCCGGTGTATGAGAGCCTGGGTTTCGAGGTGGTCGTCGAGACGCGCATGCGCAAGGCGCTTGCCGGGATCAGGAAACGGCGTCCGGACGTGATTGTCGCCGAGTTCAACTTCCAGTCCGACTTTCGCGACCGTTCCAGCAGTCTGGAATCCATGCTTGCGGTGGTCCAGCAGCAGCCGGATATCCGGGTGATCGTCTTTTATGATGAGGAATACCGGGTGCAGCTCGACCGCCTGTGTAACCGTCTGCCGGTGTACCGGGCACTGCCGTTCCCGGTGGCGGAAGCGGAGCTGCGTGCGTTATTGCAGGACCTGTCCTCCGGTCAAGTCCGTGCCACGCCTGCCGATGCAGCTTCTGATGACTGATGCCCGAACCTGTCATCAGCCCGCCCGCGGCACGCGCGGAATGATGCGACAGGTTCTACATGCATTGCCCGGCGCGTTGCACTGCGGGGGTGGTGTTGGACAGGCCTGGTGCCGGTGGCAGCGTCCCCTCCAGGCCGGGTGGATCGATCCATGCAAGCGGAGCAATAGCTATGAAACGGTTTCCGGGTCTTGTTGCGATGATGGTGCTGGTGGTGACTGCGCAGGCCGCCGGTGCGGCTGATTTGCGGGTACGGGTCTTCGAGCGTGGTGCCAGCAAGCCGCTGGCCGGCGTGGCGGTATGCCTGGGAACGCAGGCACGCATCGATCAGTTCGGTGCGCAGGTCACCGATGAACGCGGGTATGCGGTGTTCAAGTCCCTGCCCGGCACACAAATGCTGGTGACCGCCTCGAAGCACGGCTTCAAGAGTGAGCAGGAAAGGATGGTTACCTCCAACGCCAACCGCATGCTCGTGCTTTCCCTGACCAGCGGTGGTGGTGGTCCGGCCTGCACCGCGGTGAGTACCAGGGCCACGCCCGCGCAGGGCCTGCGGGTAACCCGCTTTGCGGTGAACGGCGGGGCGGCCGTCACCGCGTCGCGTCACGTGACCCTGGACAACGCCGTGTCCGGCGCGGTCACCCAGTACCGTGCCAGTGAGCATGCCGACTTCAGCGATGCCGACTGGAAGAACTATGCCACCGCGCCCGGCTTCGAGCTGAGTCCCGGCAACGGGGTAAAGCGCGTGTATTTCCAGGTGCGCAGGCATACCGCACTGAACGATGCCGTGGTGGAGTCGCTGAGTCCCGTGGTCAGCGATATGGTGATTCTCGGCAACCGCTAGCGCCAGCCCCCGCCATTCCGCGCGGGCCGGTGTGGCGTCGCCATCCGGTCCGCCGCTACACCCCACGTCCTGCCAGGCCGAGCGGCTGCGGTTTGCCGGGCGGCCCCGCGGGTGGCTTACGCGTTCCCGTGCACCGGGTCCGCTGCACGGCCGCCACGCAGCAATCCCGCGGCTGCCCCATGCCGCTGTCCTGTCTCAAGAAATTCCCGTTGCCGGACGAAATATCCGGAAAGCTGCTGCCCCGTTACCGGCTGCGCCGCACGCAAGCGGAGCGGAACACGATCCCCACGGAGAGAGATTATGGACATGACATTCATCGGACCCGGCCAGGCTGGCGGCGACAAGGCACACCGGGCGTGGCGTCACGGTATCGAGGGCACGGGCGCCGGTGTTCCTGACATGACGGCGGCACCATGAACCCGGTCGGCCCCTGCACGCTGGTCATCTTCGGGGCAGGCGGGAATCTCGCCCGCATCAAGCTGTTGCCCGCACTGTACAGCCTCGAGGTGGCGCAGCGTCTCCCGGAAGGACTGCGCATCATCGGTGTCAGCCTCGAGGACTGGACGCGCGAGGAGTGGCTCGACCAGGTGGCGGACATGCTGCGCACGAAGTTTCCTCAGGGTGTCGACGGCACCGCGTTTGAGCGCTTCAGCAGCCGGCTCCACTATCATGCCAATCCGCCGGAGGATCCGGGTGCATACGGCCGGCTGCACGATACAATCGAGAATGATCCGGCGTTCCCGCGCGATGCGGTGTTCTACATGTCGGTGCGCCCGGAGGAATTTCCGTCCATCATCCGCAGTCTGGGCGAGACCGGCGTACTCCGGGAAACGCACGCCTTCCGCCGGGTGGTCTTCGAAAAGCCGTTTGGCAACGACCTGCTGTCCGCGCAATCCCTGCAGCAGGCACTCTACAAATACCTCAACGAACCGCAGATCTACCGCATCGACCACTACGTCGGCAAGGGCACCGTACAGAATGTCATGGTGCTGCGCTTCGCGAATGTACTGCTCGAGCCGTTGTGGAACCGGCATTACATCGACCACGTGCAGATCACGCATTCGGAAACGCTCGGGGTGGGTAACCGCGCAGGCTACTACGAAAGCTCCGGTGCCCTGCGCGACATGATCCAGAGTCATTTATTGCAGCTGATGGCGCTGGTGGCCATGGAGCCCCCGGTGACCCTGAGTGCGGAACACCTGCGCGATGAAAAGGTCAAGGTGCTGCGCACGATCCGGCCGATCACCCAGCGCTCCGTGCACGCGCATGCTTTCCGTGGCCAGTACACGGGCGGGCGAGTGGGTGGTGCGTCGGTGCCGGGCTACCTGGAGGAACCGGGTGTGGCCCCGGACAGCACCACCGAAACCTATGCGGCGCTCAAGCTGTTCGTGGACAACTGGCGCTGGAGCGGCGTGCCGTTCTACCTGCGCACCGGCAAACGCATGGCCGAGACGGCGTCCGCAGTGTGCATCCGCTTCAAGGCGCCGCCCCAGGATCTGCTGCGCCAGACGCACCACGAGGGTGCGCACCCCAACTGGATCCTGCTCGGAATCCAGCCCGAGGACTGCATGCGCATGGAGATGCGCGTGAAGGTGCCCGGCTTCGACCTGAACACACGCACGATCAGCCTCGACGCGACCTATCGCCACAACGGAGACGACGACGTCGATGCCTACGAAGGGCTGTTGCTGGACGTGATGGAGGGTGATCACTCGCTGTTCCTGCGCTACGACGAGGTGGAGTGGGCCTGGCGCGTCGTCGACCCGGTCCTCAAGGTGTGGTCGATGGAGCGTGACTTCATCAATACCTACAAGTCCGGCAGCTGGGGGCCGCGTGGCACCTACCGGCTGTTCGACCGCGAAGACCAGTTCTGGCGCCACTCGCTCGAAGTGAGTGGTGGCGACGTGCAGGCCTTCTGAATCTACCGTTCACGACCAGCCTGGAGAGAACAGCATGCACGGAAAGGAATCGCTCACGATACCGGCCTACGACCCTTCGGGTTTCGATGTCGAGGCGCTCAGGAGCGCGATCGCCAACCGGCTTACCTACACGGTCGGCAAGGACGGCTACACCGCCACGGACCGCGACTGGCTGCATACGCTCTGTTACGCGGTGCGTGACCGCCTGACCGAGCGCTGGATGGAGACACAGCGCAGCTATTACCATACCGACGCCAAGCGGGTGTATTACCTGTCGCTGGAATTTCTCATCGGGCGCACCCTGTACAATGCGCTGCTCAACATGCAGCTGGAAGAACCGGTGCACCAGGCACTGGCGTCGATCGGGCTGGACCTGGAGGCATTGCGCGAACAGGAGTTCGAGGCCGGCCTCGGTAACGGTGGCCTGGGACGGCTTGCCGCCTGCTTCCTGGATGCCATGGCGACGCTCGGCATACCGGGTGTGGGTTACGGTATCCGCTACGAGTACGGTATGTTCCACCAGCACATCGAAAACGGACAGCAGACGGAGAAATCCGACCCCTGGCTGCGCTTCGGGAACCCGTGGGAATTCCCGCGTCCCGAGGTGATCTACCCGGTGCAATTCCACGGTCGTGTGGTGCGCTTCCGCGACGAATGCGGCCAGTACCGGCACCACTGGGTCGACACCCAGGTGGTGAACGCGATGGCCTACGACATGCCGGTGCCCGGTTATGGCAACGGCACGGTCAACAACCTGCGGCTGTGGTCGGCCAAGGCCACGCGCGACTTCGACCTGCGGCTGTTCAACTCGGGCAACTACATCGACGCAGTGGAGGAGAAGACCGCCTCGGAGAAGCTGTCGAAGGTGCTGTATCCCGACGACAGCACCGAGGACGGACGGGTGCTGCGGCTCAAGCAGGAGTACTTCTTCGCCTGTGCCTCGCTGCAGGATATCCTGTTCCGCTATCTCAAGACGCATGACGGCTTCGACAGCCTGCCGGACAAGGTTGCGATCCAGCTGAACGATACGCATCCGGCCATCGCGATCCCCGAGCTCATGCGCCTGCTCATGGACGTGCACCAGCTGGGCTGGGACAAGGCCTGGGACCTGACCACGCGCACGTTCTCCTATACCAACCACACGCTCATGCCGGAGGCGCTGGAGACCTGGGCGGTTGACCTGATCGGCCATGTCCTGCCACGCCATCTCGAGATCATCCAGGAGATCAACCAGCTCTTCCTGGTCGAGGTACGGCACCGTTTCCCGGGCGACGAGGGGATCGTGTCCCGGCTGTCGCTGTTCGACGAGTCACACGGGCGCCGCGTACGCATGGCGCATCTGGCCGTGGTCGGCAGCCATCACATCAACGGTGTCTCCGCGCTGCATTCACAGCTCATGCGTGATTCGATCTTCGCGGATTTCCACCGCCTGAATCCCGGCAAGATTCTCAACATGACCAACGGTATCACTCCGCGGCGCTGGCTCAACCAGGCCAATCCGCGGCTCTCAAGGCTGATTTCCGATACCATCGGCCACGGCTGGATCAGGAACCTGGACGAGCTGCAGAAGCTGGTGCCCTATGCGTGCGACCCGGCGTTCCGGAAGGCGTTCTGTATCGTCAAGCGGGCCAACAAGATCGATCTTGCCAGAATGATGCAGGAGCGCATCGGATTCCAGGTGGACCCGGATTCGATGTTCGATGTGCAGGTCAAGCGCATTCACGAATACAAGCGTCAGACGCTGAATCTCCTGCATGTCGTGACGCGTTACAACCGTCTGCGTGCTGGCCAGGACCTGGTGCCGCGTACGGTGATTTTCGCCGGCAAGGCAGCCCCCGGGTATGCGCGTGCCAAGCTGATCATCCGGCTGATTCACTCGGTGGCGGACGTGGTGAACAATGACCCGGCCACCCGGGGTCTGCTCAGGGTGGCTTTTATCCCGAACTACAATGTCACCACGGCGGGAGACATCATCCCGGCGGCGGATCTCTCCGAGCAGATCTCGACGGCGGGCACCGAGGCATCCGGGACAGGTAACATGAAGCTGGCACTGAACGGTGCCCTGACCATCGGCACGCTCGATGGTGCCAACGTCGAGATCCGTGACGAGGTGGGCGAGGACAACGTCTTTCTGTTCGGGCTCAACTGCGAGGAGGCGGGAAAACTGGCCGGCAGCGGCTATTGTCCCGAACAATACGGTCATGCCAGCCCCGAGCTGCTGCAGGCGCTTGACATGATCGGCCACGGCTATTTTTCGCCGGAAGCCCCCGATCTCTACCGCTGCATCACGGACAGCCTGTGGCAGCATGACCCGTACCTGCTGATGGCGGACTACGCATCCTACATTGCCTGCCAGGAACGCGTGGATGCGCTGTACTGCAATCCTTCCGCCTGGGCGGAGCGTGCCATTCTGAACGTTGCCGGCATGGGCCGGTTTTCCGCCGATCGCACAATCAGCGAGTATGCCGCGCAGATCTGGCAGGTCAGGCCGGTGTTGCGGGACGAGGATGAGTCCGGTCTCGCGCGGCGCGCCTGACAACCGTCCCGTCATCGCCCGCGGGCCCGTGTGGCGACAGGCCGGAGAGCACGCCGCGGTCCGCGCAGGATGCACGCGTTGCCCGCCCGCTATTTCCGGGACAGGTTCCGCCTGTTGTCTGGAGGCTGATTCTGCGGGTTGCCGGCCGCTGGCGCCTGCGGTTTGCCCTGCTCCCGTTTCATGACCAGGATACTGATGCGGCGATTGCTGGCGGCCAGCGGGTCGTTCTTGACGAGACCGACCGAGGAAGCCAGGCCGACCACGCGTGCGATCTTGGCCGGATCCATGCCGCCATCCAGCAGCGCCCGGCGCGCTGCATTGGCGCGGTCCGCCGACAGCTCCCAGTTGCTGTAGTCAGGCCTGCCGGTATAGCGTCGCGCGTCGGTATGTCCGGAAATGCTGATGTGGTTGGGTACGGTGTTGATGAGCTTGGCGATCTCGTGCAGGAGGTCGGTGGTGTAGCTCTTCAGCTCGACGCTGCCCAGATCGAACATCGGGCGGTTTTCCTTGTCGACGATCTGGATGCGCAGCCCCTCCTGCGTGATATCGATCAGTAACTGGTCCCGGAACTGCGCCAGCTCGGGACTGGCATTGATGGCGTTGTCCAGCGACTGTTTCAGCTGCTCCAGCCGTTGCTGTTCCTGCGCACGCGCGAGTGCGGCGGCGGAGTCCGGGTCGATGGAGCGTTCGTCGGAGTTGCCGTGTTCGGAGATGTTGGTACGGGTCTTCCGGAACTCCGGACTGGCGCTGCCCCCGATCTCGATCAGGCTGGTGCTGGCGCCGCCGGGCCCCTGTACCGCCGTCGGGTGTGTGGTCTTGGCCGGGCTGTTGCCCTCGACCATGCTGGGGTCGGTGAAATACTTGGAAATGGCCGCACGCTCGTCCCTGGTGGTCGACCCCATCAGCCACATGAGCAGAAAGAACGCCATCATGGCCGTCACGAAGTCCGCGTAGGCCACCTTCCATGCGCCACCGTGATGGCCGTGCGCATGTTTCTTCACGCGCCTGATGATGACCGGACGGGCGTTTTCCTCGCTCATGCCTCGGCCTTCTTGCGTCCCTTGATGTGGGACTCGAGCTCACTGAAAGAGGGCCGTTCGGTCGAGAACAGCACCTTGCGGCCGAATTCGACGACCACGGAGGGATTGTAGCCGTTGATCACGGCGAGTATGCAGACCTTGATGCATTCCAGGAACTTGGCCTCGTCACGCGCCTGGTGTTCCAGTGCGATCGACATCGGTCCGACGAAGCCATAGGACAGCAGGATGCCGAGAAAGGTGCCCACCAGGGCGGCCGCGACATGGTGCCCCAGTTCGGCGGGATCACCACCGATGTAGGACATGGTGATGACCACACCGAGTACTGCGGCGACGATACCAAAGCCGGGCAGGGCATCGGAGACCTTGGTCAGCGCGACTGCCGGCTGGTTGGACTCCTGATGGTGGGTTTCCAGCTCGACGTCCATCAGGGTTTCGAGCTGGTTGGCATCCAGATTGCTGCTGATCATCATGCGCAGGTAGTCGGACAGGAAGTCCATGGCATGGTGATCCACCATGATCGCGGGGTACTGCGTGAAGATTTCGCTGTTTTCCGGTTCGTCGATGTCGGACTCGATGGCGACCAGTCCGTCCTTGCGCATCTTGTTGAACAGCTGGTAGAGCATCGACAGCAGGTCGAGGTACATGGCCTTGTCGTATCTGCCCTTCCTCAGTAACGCCGGCAGGCCTTGCGCCACGGCACGGATGATCTTGCCCGGGTTGGAAATCAGGAACGCGCCGAAGGCCGCGCCGCCGATCACGAGCAGTTCGTTGGGTTGCCAGAGGGCGAGCAGGTTGCCGTGCGACATCAGGAATCCGCCGGCCACGGAAACGATGACTACGACTGCGCCAATTATGACGAACATGAGGCCCTCTGCGACTCGGTTCAGGGCAGGGGGACGGACACACGGGGGGCCGGCATCCCTGCCGCGTACACCCCGTCCGGACATTTCAGGGTGCTCTGTACTTAGCGACATTGCTGCCGCAAACTGTAACCGGCCGTCAGTCCCGGCCCGGGCCGGGAACTCTAGTTCAGCAGGTGGCGGCTGTTGTCCGCCCACTCCAGGGCGTCCACGTAGGCCTGCGTGGCATCCTGCCAGCCGATCCCGTCCGGAAACGTACCGTTCACGTCCCCTGCTTCCAGCCGGGTCGCGCAGCGCAGCACAGCGCCGTATTCGCCCTTGTGTTCCAGGAGAGCCTGCTCCACGTCCTCACCCAGCGACATCTCCCCGAGGATTTCCCGCATGCTGATGCCCATGATCGAGTCGAGCACGGAAAACAGGCCCACCGTGAAGGCCACGTCGGGCGTACCAGCCATGCGCGCGCTGCCGGCAAGCAGTTCGCAGGTGCGTGCCCTGACCATGGCGCTGACCATCGTCTCCGGGGTATCACTGGCAAGCTTCGCCATGCTGACGAGCAGCGCCATGTCCCGGATCTTGTGGCGTCCCGCAAGAATGATTGCCTCGTGGATCGATGCAACGCGCCGTTTCAGGCCGTACATGGCCGAGTTGACGAGGCGCAGAATGCGTATGCTGAGCGCACCGTCCTGGATGATGATCCGTTCCAGGTCCTCGTTGCCGACAGCGGGGTTGCCGGCCATGGACAACAGTCGCATGACCGCGACGCCGTTCGACGGCGGACGTTTGCCGCTGACGATTTCCGGCTTCGAAAAATAGTATCCCTGGAAATAGTCGAATCCGCATTCCAGGCACAGCTCATACTGGCCGCGGGTCTCGATCTTTTCGGCCAGCAGTTTCACGCCGCGGGGTTTCAGCGTCTCGACATGGCGCCGGAGCCCGGAGCGGGACAGCGCGAGTATGTCCAGCTTGACGTAGTCCGCGAGTTCCACCATGGGTGCGGTATCTTCCCGGTACACGAAGTCATCGAGTGCGATCCTGAATCCCTGCTGCTTGAGGGTGCGCAGGGATGTCAGCAGTCCGTCATCGACGGCAATGTCCTCGAGTACCTCGAACACGATGCGCGCATGCGGAAACGACACGATGGGCGTGCTCTCGATGAACTGTCGGGTGAGGTTGACAAAAACCGTTTGCTGGCCGGCGACCCGCTCCAGCCCGATATCCAGGAAGGCGTTCAGCAGGACCTGCGATGTGGCACTGTCATCGTTGCCGGTGGCGGTCCGGTCCGCGCGGTGTTGTCGAAATAGCAACTCGTAGGCGTGCAGCCGGCGTTCCCTGTCCAGTATCGGCTGGCGTCCTACGTAGCAGTCTGGCATGGCTACTCGTCCCGGGTTCCTGACCGGGCCGCGGGTGCCGGTACAGTCTGTGGATTCCGCGTCACAGGGATGCGGGCATACGCACCGGCGCTGCCGGTGTATACGTGGTATTTCGGCAATGCCGGGCGATTATTTACCGTGTGCGGGACATGCCTGTGTCGCGGTGTCCGCGTCCGGTTCAGTCCCCGCGGTTGCGCGGGTCACGCTTTCTGCGCCCTTCGAAATGGACGATGTTCTGGACAATGGAATCGTACGGGAAATGTTCCAAGCTGGCGTAGCGCTGCAACCCGCGGTCGATCAGCCCGATGATGTCCTCGACATCGTTCCGGTCCCTGCGGTCCGGGTAGAGTACCGTCTGCAACCCCAGCATCCCGCCGGTCTGGACGCGGATTTCCTTGGCATGCGGCAGCGGGCCATCGGCATGGGTCAGGTGCAGGGCAAAGCGCGCATTGCTGCGCAGGCATGCAAGCAGTGCGGTGCATAGCGCGTTGCCGGCTGTGGACTTGCAGGAAATTCCTTCGCGATCCGCAAGATGGAAGCGCAGCGACCTGCTGCAGGTGCCACGTCTTGAGCTGATGGTTTTCTCGAATACGCAGCGGCACTCGTTGACCGCATCGTAGGTACTCTTGAATTGCTTCTCGTCCATCGCAGCGGCTGCTATTTCTCCCACTCCCTGGCAATGGGTTGTTCGCGAACTTCCTTCAGGCTCTTCTCCGCGGCTGCGTGGTCCTCGGCAAAGATGATCTTGTAGGCCTGGTGGTCGGCAAGCGGGGCATCGGTCCGCAGGCGCCTGACCTCGGCTTTGGCGGTCTTGAAGTTCTCGAACTCGCTGACGTGGCTGACGGACCTGCTGCCACTGGATTCGCTGTTGGTGACGATATAGATGTAATACGGCATGCCTTGCTCCGTCGCAGCGTCGTTGTGGCGAATTATAGCAGTGTCGTGTGCAGGATACTGCATCCCGGACTACCGTCCCCACGCTGTCCACTGCGCACCGTGTGCGCAGGCCACGGGCGCATGGCCGGCCTACGGCCCGCCAGCGGGTCTGCCCGGCGGCCCGAATTCATGGCGGCCTGCCCGCAGCCGCCGGTAATTCCGCATCATGATAATTGTTTTCTGCAGGACCTGCGCGTCGATCTCGTCGACGTTGAGCCCGATGGCGACGCGCCGCAGCGGATATCCTGCGGCAGCGATCTCGATGAATTGCCGGGCCGTGCTGTGCCTGCCCTGTGCCAGAACGCGTGCATCCCAGAGGATGCGTTCACCCGCAAGGGTGCCGGCAAAACGGAGTTCGGCGAGTTTGCCGGGCAACCCGCTGTACAGCAGGTAATCCGTCCCCGCAGCTGCCAGTCCGGCGATGAAGGCGTCAATGGCCGAGGTGTCAGTCATCGAGCAATACGGTCGTGACGCGGCCGTTGCGCAGCAGGACGCAGCCGCTGCGGCGCGCGAAGCCATCCGTGCTGTATTCGAAGTTATACGTGCGCGACAGGTAAGGTCCTTCGCTGCGGCTGAAGCCGGGCCGCAGCCTGCGCAGTGCCGCGGAACCATCGAGAAACTGCAGCCCCTGGTGAGTACAGGCATCGCGCGCCGCGGCAATGGCCAGATCACGGCAGTGCTGGGCGGAGTACCAGAACCGGACCAGCAGGACAATGAGCAGCAGGACGAGGATCGCCGACATCCGGATACCCGTGTAACGCGCGTGGGGAAGAACTGGAGCGGAGGGGCAGTGTATCACCCCGGCCGCATTCAGGCACAGGTGGACAGGAATATGCCGGTACGCGCACCGAAGCGCACGGTCAGGAACTCGATACCGATGAGGAAATGCATACCGTTCATGCTGCGGTTGCAGTAGCGCACCCTGCCGATCGCACTCACCGGGGCGCTGTGGATGCGTACCAGCAGTCCGGCGACGAGCGGTCGCGGCAGCTGCAGTTGCAGGCCGGTCGGGGAAAGGTCACACAGTCGCGCCTGCAGGCCGCGGCATCCGGGTTGCGTGTAGAGCACCATGGAGGCCTGCCGCCGAACCCGCTCCAGGCGCCGGTTGCCGGACCGCGGCTGGCGGGCGTGGCCGGGTCTTTCCACCGGCCCCTGGCAGCCGGGGCAATCCAGCGGGCCGCAGTCGGTGGCGGGTAGCGGGCGCGCAGTACCGCAGAACGGGCAGCTACCCGCGCCGGGTGGCCGGGATGCGTGCCGGGATTCGGGGTTGCGGGCGTGCCGGCCGCCCGGGCCTGCGCGTTGCGGCTGCGCCGGGGTGGCACGCGCCTGGTCGTAGCGCCGGCGCCGGACCGGATCGGACAGCACCTGGTAGGCCTCGTTGAGTACCGCCGCGTTCCACTCGTCACCACCCAGGTCGGGGTGCATGCGCAGCTTCTGCATCTGCGTCCGGTAACTGGCCCGCACGATGGCCTCCGGCGCGTCCGGCTGGATATGCAGTATGCGGTAATAGTTGCGCCGGTTTTCCAATGGTTGCGAGCGTTCCTGCACTGCCTGGCGGGCGGTGGTCCTGCCGTGTTATCGAACACACCGGCGTCTCCCTGAACGATGCGCTCGAGCGGACGTCGTGTCCGTGGCCGGATCATGCAGAACAAGCAACTGGAAAATATGGAAAAACTGCCGGGCATGCGGGCGCCGTGCGGGGCGTGGGAAAAACCCGGGTGCCGCTTAAAGTTCTTCCGCCAGAGGACGCTATGCATCCCGGAGGCGGTAAATATCACGGATGGTGATATATCCGCCAATTACAAACCGTGTCCGGGGCAGGGCAACAACAACCGGTTTCCTGCCCGGGCGAAAAGGAGATTTACCATGGCAATTTCTGTCAATACCAACATCATGTCGCTGTCTGCCCAGCGCAACCTGTCGCGTACCCAGACCGGGCTGGCCACCGCAATGGAGCGCCTGTCTTCCGGCCTGCGCGTCAACAGCGCGAAGGACGATGCCGCCGGCCTGGCTATCGCCAGCCGCATCGACGCCCAGGTGCGTGGCCTGAACGTCGCCGTCCGCAACGCGGGTGACGCCATTTCGCTGGCCCAGACGGCCGAGGGTGGTCTGAACGAGATCAGCAACATGCTGCAGCGCATGCGTGAACTGGCCGTGCAGTCGGCAAATGCCACCAACAGCGCCAGTGACCGTGCCAATCTGGACTCGGAATACCAGCAGCTGAACACGGAAATCACGCGCCAGATCAACTCCACCACCTTCAACGGCATTGCCGTGCTGGCGACCACCGGCAGCCAGACCTTCCAGGTCGGTGCCAATGCCACCGACACGATTACCGTGAATACCAGTGCGGTGTCCGGTGCGGCCCCGGGTGGTGACGTCACCACGGCGGCCAATGCCACGACCGCGATCGGTGCGCTGGATACCGCCATCGACCTGGTGACCACCAACCGTGCCACCTACGGCGCGGTCCAGAACCGCTTCCAGTCCGTCATAAACAACCTGCAGGTGGCGTCCGAGAACCAGGCCGCAGCCCGCAGCCGCATCATGGATGCCGACTTTGCCACGGAAACGGCGAACATGACGCGTTACCAGATCCTGCAGCAGGCCGGTACCGCGATGGTGGCCCAGGCAAACGCCGCTCCGCAGTCGGTACTGACACTGCTGAGGTAATCGTTGCAACAGGTCGGTAGTGCGCATGGAGGCGCGTTAACGGCCGGTAGCTGCAAGGGGGGTGATTGCCGGGCACGGATGCCCGGCAATCACCCCCGCCTTTCCTGGCAGGTACGTATGCTGATAAACAGCGCATCATCCCCGGAGAGCATGGCCGTACCCGGCCTGGTCCCGGTCGTCCCGGGTACGGCACACCGGATAACCCGGGACACCCCGCAAACGCCGCAGGCGAACGCTCCGCTCTCCGGGTCACCGGAGGCAACGGATGCCCGCCGGGCCACGCAACTGGACCAGGTGACCGCCAGCATCAACAGCTATCTGCAGCAGCAACAACGCGGTCTGCGTTTCAGCGTGGACGAGGCCAGCGGGCGCATCGTGGTCAGGGTGATCGACCTGGCGACCAGCAAGGTGGTCCGCCAGATACCGGCGGAAGAAATGCTTGCCCTGGCACGTAATCATGCCGCCATGAACAACGTGATTTTCAGCAAGGAAACCTGAGTGACCAGCATGCGGACAGGGGAGGCGGCATGACCGGGAGCGTGACAGCCGCGGGAATCGGTTCCGGCCTGGACGTGCAGTCGATCGTCAGCCAGCTGATGGCGGTGGAACAGCGGCCGCTGGACGCCCTGAAACAGCGGCAGAGCGACATCGATACGCGCATCAGTGCCTACGGCACGCTCAAGAGCGCGCTGTCCACCTTCCAGGAGGCTATGCAGAAGCTCAGCTCGGAGTCCGCGCTGAAGGTGTTTACCGCGACATCCGGCAACGACAGTGTATTCACGGCGACGGCCGACAGCATGGCTGCCGCATCCAATTACCAGCTGGAGGTGGTGCGGCTGGCGCAGCGGCACAAGTTTGCCGGTGCGGAATTCCTCGATACCGCCACGTTCGGCGGCAATGCGGGCGATGCGCTGACCATACAGGTCGGCAGCGATCCGGCCAGTACGCTGAGCGTGGATCTCGGCACGGCCAAAACCCTGTCGGACATCAAGGATGCCATCAACACGGCTGCCGGCAATCCCGGCGTGACGGCCTCCATCGTGTTCGGCAACAACGGCAACCAGAAGCTGGTGCTGACCGCCAACGACAGCGGGTCGGCGCACGCGCTCACCCTCGGCTACGCCGGCACCATCGATGCATCGACCTTCTCGTTCCAGGAACTCAACAATATTGCCGGCGACACCACCCGGCTCGATTCGGAAATCAGCGTCGACGGCTACACGGTGAACCGCCCCGGCAACACCATCAATGACGTGATCCAGGGCGTGACGCTCAACCTGAACGCTGCCGATCCCGGTACGCCGTACCAGCTCGACGTGACGCGGGATACCGGTTCCGTTGCCGACTCGGTGCAGGCGTTCGTGGACGCCTACAACAACCTGCAGGACAGCCTGAAGACGCTGAAGGGCGGTGACCTGGCCACGGATACCGGGCTGTTCAGTGTCACGAACGGACTGCGCAGCGTGATCAACACTCCGGCCAGCGGTCTGCCGAGCGGCCTGACGTATCTCGGCCAGATCGGTGTCAGTTTTACGCGTGACGGGGTCATGACGATGAACCGCACCGACGTGGAGAACGCCCTGAACGACAATTTCAATGCCGTCTCGGAACTGTTCTCGACCGACGGTCAGGGGTTCGCCAACCGGCTCGACACGCTGGTGGGCAACTGGCTGGGTAGCGACGGCCTGATCAGCAATCGTACCGACAGCATGAACAACAGCAAGACGGCACTGTCGAAACAGCAGGACCAGCTGCAATACCGTCTGGACCAGGTACAGAGCAGCCTGTACGCGCAGTTTACCCAGCTCGACACGCTGCTCAGCAGCATGAAGGTAACCAGCGATTACCTGGCCCAGCAGCTTGGCTCCCTGTCGAATACGACCGGGTGAGCACGGCCGGGGCCGCCGGGGTCGAGATGGCACCGGATATGCATGTAAATCTCATAGCCGGCAGTGCCGGCGCGGCAAAACCAGCAGAAGGACAGGCAGAATCATGAAGACACCCACAGAGCAGGGCACGGCAGGCCAGTATGCCAGTGTGGAAGTACAGACCGGTGTGACCGAGGCGTCGCCGCATCGCCTGATCCAGATGCTGCTGGACGGGGCCCTGGGCAAGATCGCGCAGGCCAGGGGGTTGATGCTGCGCAAGCAGATTGCCGAGAAGGGCAACGCCGTGACCAGCGCCTGTTCCATTATCATGGGCCTGCGCAGCAGCCTGGACATGGAGGCCGGTGGCGAACTGGCCGCGAACCTGGATCGCCTGTACGACTACATGTTCCGCCGTCTCATGGACGCCCACGTACAGAATGATGTGGCGGCACTGGACGAGGTCGCCAGCCTGCTGCACGAAATCAAGCGCGGCTGGGACGCGCTGCCGCAGGAAACGACTGCCGGCGGCGAGATGGTCGGCTCGATGACCGGTGCCTGAATCACCATGCTCTCCCGTCACCAGTGCATCGTGCAGCTCAGGGAAGCCGGTCAGGCCATGCTGAGTGCCGCGCGCAACGGCGAGTGGGAGCATGTCGGGGATCTCCGGGAACGCTTTTTCCACGCGGCCCAGGCGGTCTGCGCCGGCAAACCGGGGCCGCAGGAACAGGCCGACATGGCGTCCGCCATCCGCGAGGCCCTGGAGGTCAACCGCGAAGCGATGTCGCTGTGTCAGGCGGAGTACGATGAACGTGCCGCACGCGCAGGCGGGTTGACACGCGGCCGCTCGGCGGTCCTGCAATATTCCCGCAACCGCGGCAAGTAACCGCAACCTCCGTAAAACCTGTCTCTTGATTCCGCGTGGCCGCACGGCGCCGCCCGCCGCCCCGGCAGCACCCTGACTTCCCGGATGGCGTTGCGCTGCGCAGCGCGGCGGGCGGGACGCAGCCCGTCGGCTGGGAGCTAGGCCGCCGATTTCTGCTGCACGATGGGCCGGTAGTTCACCAGGCACACCATGTTTTCCCCGCGCTGGCCGTCGCGTGGCATGGGGACGAAGAAAAACGCATTGCGATCCCTGCAGTGCAGCAGTCCGTCCGCAAGGACCTCGATCTGTTCGTAGTGCACGGCGGGCAGCAGGTCGGTTTCACTGGCGTGCCGGTCGCAGTTGAAGTCTTTCCTGGCGAACAGTTCCTGCACGGACAGCAGGCTGACATCCGCCAGTTGCAGCCATTCGTAGCGGGTCCCGATCTGGATACCGACGTCATAGCTCAGGTCACCCACCGGAATGAGGAGTGTGTAGAACCCGTCGT
Organism: uncultured Ectothiorhodospiraceae bacterium; assembly: GCA_964443845.1. Classification (GTDB taxonomy): domain Bacteria; phylum Pseudomonadota; class Gammaproteobacteria; order UBA9214; family UBA9214; genus UBA9214. The sequence continues at coordinate 56,019 of CAYUFA010000001.1, read as the reverse complement.
GGGCTGGATAGGCCATGACTTCGATGACCGATTGCTCATTGCCGCGGACCAGTATGACGGTGACCCGCTCGCGCTTGAGGGAAAAATCGTCGAAGCTGTAGTCCTGCTGGAATCGGTGCTGTACCAGCAGTGAAAGCGCTGATTCCAGGCTGTGGTAGCGCAGTTCCGTGGGGATGTTCATGCGTTGCTCGTTGAGTGCATGGAACAGCCCCATCCGGCGCATGCCGTGTGCGGCATGTTCGATATCGAACAATGACACGGTAATGTCGGTGTTGAGGTTCACATCGAGATAGAAATTCTGCATGCAGCGGACTTCCTGCAGGGACGGGAAGAAGGTCATGCGGCCAAGCGCCCCGAGGGCGGCCAGCCGCATCTCCCCGGCGGCGCAGACATTGCCGGTGCCGAGCCGGAACTGTTCCGCGTCGCGGACGAATTCCAGGCAGTGGTGCTGGATGTCGCGCACGCGGCGCTGTTGCAACGGGCTGATATCGGGTGCCTTGCGCACGGATTCCCCGTCGGCCGTGTAGTCGATCACGCTGCCGGCATCGTTGGTGCAGATCATCTCCAGGGCGGCAACGTACGGCACCAGGCTGTTCACCGCGGCTTCGCCCGCCAGCGCCGGGTCGATCAGCCCGGCGCGGCTCTGCGTCCAGCTGGGGGTTGCCTTGAGCAGCAGGTAGAGCCCCTCCACGCTGACTGCCCGCTCGTCTTCGAGCACCGGCTGCAGGCAGGTCTGGGCCGTGCCGCTGTAGCCGAGATCCACAAACACCAGGCGGTCGCCGGCCTGCAGGTCGATGGTGCGTTCCAGGTAGCGGTAGAAACGTGCGCGGAATGCCGCGGAGCTGGCGAGGATCTGCTTCACGGTGCCCGGCTGGCGTACCAGCCTGCAGAAAGTCTCGAAGCGGTTACCGGCCTGCGCGGCCTTGCCGAGGATGCGGCTGGCGGTGTGTTCCGGCAGCAACAGCTGGCGGGCCATCGACTCCAGCCGGTCGGAGGCCATGAGTGCCAGGTAGCGGTCGATATCGGCGCTGCTGCGGAAACTGCAGGCGTAGGACACGAAGCGGCTGATCTCGACCGCATGGCTGCGTGCTCCATGCTCACCCGCGACGGCATCGAAGGCCTGTTGCGGCAGATAGCCGTCACGCATCAGGAACAGGTATTTCGCCGGGCGCCCTGCGGCCGTGGCGCTGTCCGCATGCTGCCGCAGGTAGTCGGCAAACGCATACAGCAACGGTCCCGCCGCGCAATAACCGAGCATCACTTCCGGAATGTCGGCGTCGATCTCGCGGCCGGCCAGGATGGCATGGAACGGGGATGGCATGGCGGCACTGGCGCGCGCGGCCGGGTTGAGAATCGAGGTGGTGTTGCTGATCATCTGCAGCATCCGGCCCACCTCCTTGCCGTACTGCACGAAGTGTACGGAATGCAGACCCAGTGCCCGGGGCGCATCCACGTCGGCAACCGGGTTGTCGCCGAGGTGCAGGATTTCCCCGGGTGCGCAGCCCAGCCGGGCGAGCACGTTGCGGAACAGGCCATCGGCCTTGCTGACCCCGTGTGCGCACGACACGAAGATGCGCTGGATGCCAGCCATCACGTCCGGCGGGAGGTGGTGTGCCAGCAGCTCACGCAGTAACGGTTCCTCGAGATAGGTGTCGGACACGATGACGAGGCGCAGTCCGCTGCGCAGCGCGCATTGCATCAGTTCCACGATCGGGTGGTACGCAAAGCACGCTTCCTGCTCGCTTTCCAGTTCGTCGCGGACCAGGCGGTCGATGGTGGCACCGTCCAGGGACGGGTAGCCCGTCCGGTAGATCTGTTCCAGGGTCACTTCGTTGCGGCCGTGATCGACCCTGGCGATGGTGCGTGCCTCGGACTCGATCCGGATGCGTTGCAGACCGGTCAGGCCGAGTTCCCGGGCGGCAGGCCGGTGCTGCATGCGGAAGAACACGTCGGTCGGCTGTGCCACGTTGCGCCAGAGGACGGTATCGAAGCAGTCCAGTGACAGGTAGCGGAGCCCATGCTTGTTGCCGTCGGCAAGCAGCTTGTGCAGTTCCGGAAGGCGTGCGGTATTCACTTGTGTCATGTTGGCGGTTTCCCGTTCGGGTTCGGTGTTCGGCTACGTGCCACCGGCAGCGGTCCTGCCTGCGGCAGCCATGCCGGGATCCGCGTTGTGCAGCGCCCGGGGCAGGGTGGCCTGGTGGTGCACGTTCAGCTGTTCACGCAATGCCGCGTTTTCCCGGGACAGTTCCAGTGCCCAGCTGGCGAGTCCGAAGCGCCGGGTGTCGACCGCCTGCCAGAATGCCCCCGGGCTGCTGGTATAGCGGGGCAGCCAGCGCAACGCGTTGCTGCACTGGCTGGCCATGTCGGCGAGTTCGGCGAGTTCGGCGAAACCAAAGGTATTCGGGGCGGATGGAGTGCCGATGGCATTCAGGTCGGGCGCGTGCAGGGCGTGCCGGGCCGCCTCGATCGCAGCCACCCAGCAGTCGCGGGCGGATTCGGTGTCTCCCCCGGAAAGATGAATGATCCCGCTCCAGAACCCGGCCGCAACGGTCTTGGTTGCGAGCAGCGGGCTGAACACGCAGGGATCCGCGTCCCTGACGGCCCGGAACCACGCCAGCGCCTCGCTGCGTTCACCCATCTCCAGGCACAGCCTGCCACCCAGAAAGGCCGCGGAAATCTGCCAGCGCAGCACGTGCGGATTGGCCGACTCCACCGCGCAGAAGCAATGCAGCAGGCCGAGTATCTCCAGGTACTGGTCGCTGTATTCCCTGGCCAGCGCCTGGTAACCGACCACGGTGAGTGCGGCGCCGAAGTCGGCGGTCTCCGGATTGCTGTGCTGCAACACATCCAGGCACAGTGCCATGAGTTGTTCCGGTGCGCTGATGCGCTGGCCAAGCTGCACCATGGCGCGATACAGCCACGGGTTGTCGTAGTGAGTGCCGAAGTCGGTCAGCCAGCCGGTGTCCCGGTCACGAGCGAACTCGGGATGCCGGTAGGGCGTCGTGCCGGCCGCGCGCGGATCGCACGCGCCGACCAGGATCAGCCATTCGCAATCCATGCCGTGCACGGCAGGATCGACCCGCTCCAGTAGCCGCGGCGCGTCGCAGAGCCGGAACCCGCCGGGAGCGGACTGGGCGTAGCGTGCCTCGAGCAGGAAGCGCTGCTCGATGATGTGCCGGAAGCGCGCGTAATCGAAGGCGTGGAAATGATACGGGTTCGGGTCCTGTCCGCTCGCATCGACCCACAGGTTGGGCACGCTGGCGATGATCCTGCCGTCCGGCTTCAGTACCCGGCGGGCCTCGTCGAGGAAGCGGTCGTAGTCCGGGACGTGCTCGATGGTCTCGAAGGAAACCACGATGTCCACGGAATCGTCCGCCAGGAACGACAAATCATCCGCACTGCCGCGGCGGTACTCGACGGGATAACGTATGGCGAAGTTGTCCCGTGCGTAGGCAACGGCGCGCTCCTCGATGTCCACGGCAATGAAGCGTGCACCCGGGGAGCGTGCGGCCAGGATGGCGGACCCGTAGCCGAGTCCGCAGGCGCAGTCCAGTACGGTATCGCCGGGCCGTACCCATTGTGCCGCCAGTGCATAGCGCACCAGGTGTGCATCGGCACGGCAACCGGTCTCGCGCGACATGTCCATGTGCAGGTCGCGGGTCGCGAGAATCCGTTCCAGGGGCCATGTAGCCAGGGCCGTGTCCGGTAGCGGTTCGTACAGGCAGAATTCCGGGATGAGCGGATTGTTGCGGCGCAGGTAGCCCGCGCAATCCAGGTCCTGGGGGTGGCGCCGGTAACCGGCCCCGATGGCGGCATTGTCCCAGTACTCGCGCGCGCTGCGCGTCCCGCTGCCGATCAGGTCGGCGTGACGTTGCGCCGGCCACAATACCAGCGCGTTGCGGACCAGCGGGCGCAACCGCTCCAGCAGGGCGCCGCTGTCGGCGACACCGGCGAGCAGGTTGCCATCGACCACGACGGTATCAAAGGGGGTGGGGAACGGCAGGTGTTCCAGCGCGCCCCTGAAGCTGCGTCCGGTCAGCGGCGCGCGCTCCTCCTGCCAGTGCAGCTCGGGTGGCGTGGCGGCCCAGGCGTCCGCGCCGCGCCGCAGCAAGGCGCCCAGCAGGCCGGTATCGGTGGCGCCGACATGGAGAATGCGCCCCGGTCCGGCGAGCCGGAGTATGGTTTCCGCTGCATGAAACGCCATGTTTCCGGTTCCTTGGAAATTGGGTTGTGCAGCCCGCCGGTCGTCCCGTCCGGCAGGCGCTGCGATTCCGTGAGAATCAACAGCAAGATGCGTGCCAGTAGTGATTCAGCGGCCGGGCTCCAGGCCGGATTCGCGCGTCCAGACCAGCCAGCTGAGATTGCGGAACTTGGCGACGGACAGGGCGCCGCGCCGCGCCCGGTTGCTGCTGACACCCTCCTCGATGGCGGCGGCCAGCTCGTCGCGGGATGCCTCGTAGATCTCGCTGACTTCGTACGCTTCATCCAGCACGACCAGCAGCAGCATGTTCCAGTCGCCGCTCAGGTTGAGCTGGCCGAGGCGTGCACCGGGCTTGTGGTCCCGCATCATGACGCGGGCCTTGATCTGGATGCGTTGGCCGGCGCGTTGGCCGGTACCGAGCGCATCCACCCCGGCCGTGCCCGGTTCGCACAGGGTCAGGTTCAGCAACCGGGCGGCGTCGTGGCGCGCGATTTCGCCGGACACCGGCAAACCCTGGCCGGTGGAACGGCGATATTCTGCCGCCAGCCGCCGGGTCTCGGAAATCAGCTTGTCGATTGAATACACCACGTCCCTGTCTGCACTGGATACACCACCCTATTCTACATTCTATCGTGTGGCAGCCGGTCGTCCATGTCCGCGTGCGTCCCGCCTGGCACGTGCCCCGAGGCGTGCGGTACGGCAGTACTCCATGCGATCTGGCCTTGCTGCCGAGCCCGGGGACCCGGCCCGGAGCGCCGGCCGGGTGCAGCGACCGTGCCCGGAGTGGCGGGAATCTGTGTCGGGAAATTGCCACCTGTTTGGGAGGCGTGCCTGCACGGCGCGATGGAAATCTGGCGCTTGGGGCACGCTCCGAATTTATCCAGCTGTTATTCCTGATAATTCTGTTCTGGCATGCAATCTGCATATTCGAGGGTGCAGCTGCGAGGGTCGCGTTGACCATGCGCTGCAAGGATCAGGCGTTGTCCCGCCGGCCTCTGGCTGGCCGGGACCACAGGGGTAGGGTGTCGCTGGCCGTCCGGCCCGCGCTGCCGGACCCGCAGACCGGGAGGTTGCCGATGGGCAGTACGGATTTTCTGGTGGCGGATGACGCGTTGATCGCCGAGGATCGGCGCTCGCAGGAGCTGGTCAGGCTGGCTCGTCGCGTTGCCGCAGCGGAAGTGACCGTGATGATTACGGGCGAATCCGGCACCGGCAAGGAAGTGCTGGCCCGCTACATACACCGCAACTCGTGCCGCGCGGACGCCCCGTTCGTTGCCATCAACTGTGCCGCGATCCCCGAGAACATGCTTGAGGCGGTGCTGTTCGGTTACGAAAAAGGGGCGTTTACCGGCGCCTACCAGGCGCACCCCGGCAAGTTCGAACAGGCTCAGGGAGGAACGCTGCTGCTGGATGAAATTTCCGAGATGGACCTCGGATTGCAGGCCAAGCTGCTGCGGGTATTGCAGGAGCGGGAGGTGGAGCGCCTGGGGGGGCGTGGTCCGGTACCGCTGGATGTACGGGTGCTGGCGGCAACCAACCGGAATCTGCAGGAGGCAGTCACGACCGGGCGCTTCCGCCAGGACCTGTACTACCGCATCAACGTCTTTCCGCTCAACCTGCGGCCGTTGCGTGACCGTCCGGACGATATTCTGCCACTGGCCAGTCGCCTGCTGGAACGCTACCGGCGTGCGGGGGAACCCGTGCCCGAGCTGGCCGCGTCCGCACAACGGTTGTTGCTGGACTGGCACTGGCCGGGCAACGTGCGCGAGCTGGAAAACGTCGTGCAGCGTGCGCTGATCCTGAAGCGGGGTGCGCGCATCGGAGTGGAGGAAATCTGTATAGACGAGACAGAGCTGGTTACGGTCCCTGCTGCAACACAGGGTAGTGTGCAAGCGCCGCCGGAGAAGGCGCTGCAGCAGGACCTTCAGGTTCGCGAGTGCGAGCTGATCGCCAGGGCACTGGAAGCCGGTAATGGAAGCCGCAAGGATGCGGCGGCGCGGCTGGGGATCAGCCCACGCACCCTGCGCTACCGGATTGCACGCCTGCGCCAGTCGGGACTGGACGTGGATACCCGGCCGGGGGCGAATGCGGTCTGAGGGGACGTGGGGGAGTGACGGGACAGGAGGCGGGCGATGAGTGAGATGGGAATCAGCCAGGTACTTGCCCAGATGCGTGCGCTGCAGCAGGCGCAGATGCAGCAGGCGTCGGAAGCGGCGGCTGCCGCGCCACCGGCAGCCGCCGGGAAGGCGGATTTTGCCGGGCTGCTGCGCGATTCGGTCGAACAGGTCAATGCGACCCAGCAGACCGCCAGCCAGCTGTCGGCGGCCTTCGAGGCGGAGGATCCGAACGTGGACCTGGCACAGGTCATGGTTGCGCTGGAAAAGTCCAGCGTCACCTTCCAGGCAATGACCCAGGTTCGCAACAAGCTGGTCGCTGCCTACCAGGAAATCATGAACATGTCGGTTTGACAGCACAGGAACCGGGAACGGGGTAACAGGGCATGGCACTCGTAAAACCTGAAAACGTGCTCGCGCAGGCGCGGGGCTTCAATGCGCTGTCGTTGCTGCGCCAGCTGGGCCTGATGGTGGGACTCGCAGCCAGTGTGGCGATCGGTGTCTACGTGGTGATGTGGTCGCGGACGCCGGACTACAGCCTGCTGTACGGGCAGCTGTCCGACGCCGAGGCGGGCGAGGTGGCCACGGCGCTGGACAGCCTGCTGATCCCCTACCGGATCGATCCCCGCTCCGGCGCGATCACGGTACCGGCGGGCAAGCTGCAGGAGGCGCGCCTCAGGCTGGCCACGCGCGGCCTGCCGCACAGTGACGGCAGCGGCTTCGAGATGCTCAGCGAGACGCCGGCCTTCGGGGTCAGCCAGTTCATGGAACAGGCCCGCTACAACCACGCGATCGAGGGAGAACTGGCACGCTCCATCGCCAGTCTGCAGCGCGTGAAAAGCGCCCGCGTCCACCTGGCCATCCCGAAACGCTCGGCCTTCGTGCGCGACCGCGACAAACCCCGGGCATCGGTGGTGCTGAAGCTGTATTCCGGAGCCCGGCTGGATGACGAACGTCTGGCCGGCATCGTGCATCTGGTGGCGTCCAGCGTGGAGGGTCTGGAGCCGGACCAGGTGACGGTAGTGGACCAGAACGGTCGCCTGCTGACGGCAGGCAACAACACGCACGGCATCGCCGCCACCGCCAGCCAGCTCGCCTACCGTCACAAGCTGGAGGATGACTACATCAAGCGCATCGAGGATATCCTGATCCCGGTGGTCGGCGAGAAGGGTGTGCGTGCCCAGGTTGCGGCGGATATCGACTTCAATGCCAAGGAGAGCACCTCGGAAAGCTACCAGCCCGACCAGCATGCCGTGCGCAGCGAGGAGACCTTCGAGGAAAGCACGCGCGGGAGCGGTGCTTCCGGCGTGCCCGGCGCCCTGACCAACCAGCCGCCGCCGGCCGGTACTTTGCAGAACAACGCGCAGGGTGACGCGCAGGGTGCCGCGCACGGCTCCGCGACCGGTTCCGGGACGACGGCCACGCCGCTCAACAGCACGCGCCGCGCCACGCGCAATTACGAACTGGACCGCAACATCAGCCACACGACCTCCGCGCCCGGTGATATCAAGTCCCTGTCCGTGGCGGTGCTGGTGGACTACCGGACCACAACGGATGCCCAGGGCAAGACCGAACGCGTGCCGCTGACCGACGACGAGATGAAGCGCATCACCGGGCTGGTCAAGGAAGCGGTGGGGTTCAGCGTACAACGCAAGGACAGCATCAATGTCGCCAATATTCCGTTCCTCGAACAGGACGAAGTGGTGGAGCCGTTGCCCGATATCCCGGTCTGGAAGCAACCCTGGGTGGCCGGCCTGGTGAAGCAGGTGCTGGGCGGAATCGCTGTGCTGTTCGTGGTGTTCGGTGTGCTGAAACCGGTGATGCGCAGTCTGGCCACGGTGGCCCCGGCCAAAAACCCGGCGGCACTGCCGCATGCCGGCGCCGCTGGCAACGCGTTGCCGGGTGGTTCCGGCAGCGTGGCCGGCATGCACACCGCCCTGCCGCTGTCGCCGGAACAGCAGTTCGGCATGGCGCGCAACATGATCGAGAACGATCCACGCCGCGTGGCCCACGTGGTCAAGGACTGGGTGTCGACCGATGGCTGAACAGGCGGCTGAACTCAGCGGTACGCAGCGTGCCGCGGTCCTGCTGATGAGCCTCGGCGAGGAGTACGCGGCCACCATCCTGAAGCACATGGGGCCGCGCGAGGTGCACAAGGTCGGCGTGGCCATGTCATCGCTGGGCAACATCAGTTCCGAGCTGATCGCCGGCGTGGTGGGAGACTTCCTGCGTTCGGTGCAGGACCAGAGCGCCGTGAACGTCGGCAAGGACGAGTACGTATCGAAGGTGCTGCAGCAGGCGCTCGGTGCGGAGCGTGCCGAAGGCATGATCAACCGCGTGCTGGAAGGTCGCAATGTACGGGGGCTGGAGTCGCTCAAGTGGATGGCGCCGGAGGACATCGCGGAGGTGGTATGCGACGAGCATCCGCAGATCATTTCCATCGTCCTCACCCAGCTGGACCCGGACCTGGCCGCCAGCGTGCTGTCCACGCTCGAGGAGGACCTGCGCAGTGACGTGCTGATCCGGGTGGCGCGCATGGAGGAGATCAGTCCGGTAGCGCTCGAGGAACTCGACCACATCCTGTCCCGGCAGTTCAGTGATCGTGGCACCGCCAAGCCGCCCCGCATCGGTGGTTCCCGCAAGGTGGCCGAGATCCTGAACATGCTCGATGCCAGGGAGGAAGGCGCGATCAGCGCGCGGATCGCCGAGCTGGACGAGGTCCTCGGTGCGGAGATCAAGGAGCTGATGTTCGTGTTCGACAACCTCAAGGATATCAATGACCGCGGCATCCAGACGCTGCTGCGCGAGGTGACCGGTGACATGCTGGTTGTGGCGCTGAAAGGCGCGGACGATGCGGTCAGGGACAAGATCCTGTCCAACATGTCCAAGCGTGCCGCGGAACTGCTGCGTGACGATATGGAGAACAAGGGACCGGTCAAGCTCAGCGAGGTGAAGGCGGCACAGAAGGAAATCATCGCGGTGGCACAACGCATGGCCGAGGCCGGCGAGCTGGTGATCGGCGGCAAGGGAGGGGATGAGTATGTCTGACGATGCCACGGGTGCCCTGGCGGCCTGCCGGCGCTGGGATGCACCACAACTGGACGGGCCCGCGGTGCTGCCGGCCAGCGCGCCGGGCAGTGCCGCCTGGCAGGCCGGGTTCGAACGCGGCCGTGCCGAGGGACTCGAGGCCGGGCGCGAGGAACTGCGCCGCCAGGCACGGCAGTTCGAGGCACTGGTGCATACCCTGGCTGCCCCCTTCGCCGGACTGGACGAAGAGGTGGAGCGGCAACTGGTCCGGCTGGCGATCGAGATCGCCGTGCAGCTGGTCCGGCGTGAACTGACGCTGGATCCCGGCCTGGTGGTGACAACGGTACGCGAGGCGCTGGCGCTGCTGCCGGTCGCCGCGCGCCAGGTGCGTGTCTTCCTGCATCCGGCCGATGCGGAGCTGTTGCGCGAGCAGCTGCCGGGCCTGGAGGACGAGCACTGCCAGATCGTCGAGGACCCGCAACTGGAGCGCGGCGGTTGCCGGATCAGCACCGATACCTCGCACGTGGACGCGACACTGCCGACGCGGGTCAGCCAGGTGATCGCGACCCTCCACGGTGCATCCGGAAGCGGACATGACTGACCCGCTGCCGGAACCGGCGTGTTCGCGGGCACGGCGCTGGTCGGAGTACCTCGCCGCTTGTGGTGGACGCCTGCGCCACATACCGCCCCTGGCGGTGGAAGGGCGGCTCACGCGCATGGTGGGGCTTACCCTCGAGGCGGTGGGTTGCCAGGCGCCGGTCGGTGCGCGCTGCGAGGTGGTGACCGGCGGTGGCAACCGCATCGAGGCCGAGGTGGTGGGTTTTTCCGGCGTGCTGACGTACCTGATGCCCACCGGCGACGTGCACGGGCTGACGCCGAACGCGCGCGTGCTGCCGACGCCACAGTCCAGCGGGGTGCTGGTCGGTGAGGGTCTGCTGGGACGCGTGGTGGATGCGGCCGGCAGGCCGCTCGACGGCAGAGGGCCGATCGAGGCCGGTGAACGCCTGCCGTTGCAGGGACGCCTGATCAATCCGCTCGAACGTCACCCGATCGAGCTGCCGCTGGATGTCGGGGTGCGTTCGATCAATGCGCTGTTCAGCGTCGGTCGCGGCCAGCGCATGGGGCTGTTTGCCGGCAGCGGTGTCGGCAAGAGCATGTTGCTGGGCATGATGACCCGCTATACGGCCGCTGACGTGGTGGTGGTGGGCCTGATCGGTGAACGCGGCCGCGAGGTCAAGGAATTCGTCCAGAACATACTCGGCCGTGAAGGTCTGGAGCGGGCCGTGGTGGTGGCGGCACCGGCCGACCAGCCGCCGCTCATGCGCATGCACGGGGCGTGGCTGACCACGACCATTGCCGAGTATTTCCGTGACCGCGGACTGAACGTGCTGCTGCTGATGGATTCGCTGAGCCGCTTTTCCCAGGCCCAGCGTGAAATCGGTCTGGCCATCGGCGAACCGCCGGCCACCAAGGGCTACCCGCCGTCCGTATTCGCCCGCCTCGCGCAGCTGGTGGAACGCGCCGGTAACGGCACTGCGGGGTCCGGTTCGATCACCGCGTTCTACACGGTGCTCGCCGAGGGCGATGACCATAACGACCCGATCGCGGACGCGGCACGTGCCACGCTGGACGGGCACCTGGTGTTGTCGCGCGAGATCGCCGAGTCGGGCCTGTACCCTGCGCTCGACGTGGAGGCATCCATCAGCCGCATCATGCACGACATCGCGCTGCCCGCGCAGCTGCGAGCCGCACAACGTTTTCGCCAGCTCTATTCCACCTACCGCCAGAACCGGGACCTGATCGCGGTGGGGGCCTACCAGCACGGCAGCGATCCGCGCATCGACGAGGCCATCGCGTTTCATCCGCAGGCCAGGGAATTTCTCCAGCAACACCACCACCAGCCGGTGGAACTGGCACAAAGTCTGCATCAGCTTGAGGCAATGGTAACGCCGACCGAGTAAACCGGCGGTCAACGCCCGGCAAGGAGCAGTCAATGAAACCATCGGAACGTATGCAGGTCGTTGCGGATTCCGCGCGTGAAATCATGCAGGAAGCGGCCGCCCGCCTGGCCGCTGCGCGCAACCGTCTCGAGCAGAAGCAGCAGAAACTGCGGGAACTGGAACACTACCGGGACGAGTACCTGCAGGCTCTGCTGCACAAGAGCCGGCAGGGCATGAACGTCGTGCAGATCCGGGATTACAACACCTTCCTGGAGCGCCTCAACGAGGCAATCCGCCAGCAGCACGACATTATCGACAGCCTGCGCAGGGAAGTGGAACGTTGCCTGCAGCAATGGCGTGCGGCGCAGACGCGCTGCAGCACGCTGGATCAGGTCGTCGCCGGCAAGCGGCAGGCGGAGCGGCAGACGGAGGCGCGCGCCTTGCAGAAGGAGGAGAACGAGTTCGCGACGCGCAGCTGGCGGCGCGGTGCCGGCTAGCCCGTCCGCGGTTCCTTCGGCGCCCGGGAAACACAGCATGAACGACTCCATACCAGCGCTGGGCAAGGTCCTGCAGGGTGCGGGAAACGCGCCGCAGGCGGCCCGGCGTGCGTCGGATCCGCAGGCCGGCGGCGCCTTTGCGAGCTTGCTGGCGACGGGAGATGCCGGCGTTGCGCCGCGGCCGGCGGCAACAACGGCAACGGCAGCCGGCAAGTCCTTGCCGGAGCGGCGCACAAAAGCTGCCGCCGACAAGCCCGTCCGCGACCGCGCCGGCGCGGATTCCGCGCTTGCCCCGGCGCCGGTTGCGGCTGGCGCACCGGCAGACACGCAGTCCGGCGCTGCGGCGGGACAGGAACCGGACAGGATGCAACCGGTGGCGGCGGATCCCGCGCGCACGCCGGTGCAGGGGGATGTGCCCGCAGCGGCGGCAGCGCAGCAGGGTGCCCCGACAGGGACGCAGCCCGGTGCCGTCGCGCAGGACCCGGACCGGCCACCACCGGTCGCGGCGGCTGCCGCGACCACGGCGCATGGCCAGGACCCGCCTGCCGGGGCGGCAACCGCCACCCCGCAGGGAGCCACCGTGGCAGCGCAGGTTTCCGCCGTGCCGCAACCGGCCGGGCAGGCGCAGGCGGAGCAGACCGTCGATACCCGGCAGCCGGATGCGGGAGATGCGTCTGCCGATACCACGACCACACAGGCCGGCAAGGTCGCACAGGCCGTGCACAGCAGCGTGATGAAACTGCTCCAGGGACAGGGCGGGCAGGGCCATGCCGGCGCTGCCGGACACGGCCTGTCCCTGCATGCGCCGGTGGCGGACGCTGCAGCGGCACAGAAGCCCGGCGCGGATGCGCTGTTCGCACATGCGCTGGCCACCACCACCGGGTCGGTGCCGGTTGCGCAGGTCCCGGTCGCGGTGAGCCATGCCGGCTGGGGTCATGCCGTGGGGGAACAGGTACTGTGGTTTGTCTCGCAGCACGTGCGGATGGCCAGCCTGCGCCTGAACCCGCAGCATCTCGGGCCGCTGGAACTGCAGCTGCACATGGACGGCGACAAGGCCAGTATCGCCTTCACCAGCCAGCATGCCATGGTGCGGGACGCACTGGAGTCCTCGTTGCCGCGGCTGCGGGAAATGTTTCACGCCCAGGGCCTGGATCTGGTGAACGTCAACGTCTCGCAGCAGGGAGACTCCGGGCCCGGCGCCGGGCACCCCGGCAACGCCCTGCCTGCGGCCGGTGCAAGCGCCGGCGCCGGGTCGCTCGCTGACGAGTCTATCCCGGTCCCCACGATGTCCCGGTCCGCGCCGGGCAGCGGCCTGGTGGATTATTACGCCTGAATCTGGCCCGTGCCCGCCGGCACAGCCGCCGCACGTCCAGCCCGTTTCCCGCTTGCGATCCCTGTTCTGCGCCGGCCGTGGTGTGCGCTGGCGGCCGTGCCGGACGACGTAAATCCGTCGGGTTGCGCGTGCGTCTGGGGCCGAATGCCGCCATTTATCCGGCGCACGGCAGGGCTTGGTTTTTAACTTGTTGAAAGCAATAAATTAAATGCTCTCTCCTCGTGTGGCACAAGCTTTGCATTCTTCAGGACGGGTACCCGCAACAGAAGATCGGCACCGGTACCAGCCGTCATGGACACAACCCAGTAGCAGGGGCGCTTATGAAAATGATCATCATCCTCGTCGCAGCGACAGTGTTGTTGCTGGGGGTCGGCGGTGGCGCTGCCTTCTTCCTCCTGAAAAAGGACGCCGCTCCAGACGCCGCGGCGCAGGCCGCGGCCGGCAAGGGCAAGCACGCGCAGATGGAGACACCGCTCGAGGCGGGCAAGGACCCGATCTACCAGGGGCTCGACCCCGACTTCGTCGTGGCATTCCGCAATCCGCAGAACGTCCGCTTCATCAAGGCTTCCATCGAGGTGATGACCTACGACAGCAGTGTGGTCGATGCACTGAAGCAGAACATGCCGGCGGTACGCGATGCGGTCCTGACGGTGTTCGGCAACCAGACCGAGGAAAAGCTTTCCACCGCGGAGGGCAAGGAGGCCTTCCGTGCGGAAATTCTGGCGAGCATCCGCAACACCTTGCGGAAATACACCGGAAAAGCCGGTGTCGAGGCCGTGTTTTTCTCCAACTACGTGATGCAATAGTCGCCATGTCCGAGAACGAACTCCTGTCCGAGGAAGAAGTCGACGCGCTGATGGACGGCGTGGAATCCGGTGTGGTTGCCGGGGCCACACCGGCGCCGGCCGGTGAGGTCGTTGCGTACGACCTCACCGACCAGGACCACATCGTGCGTGGCCAGTTTCCGGTGCTGGAGAAGATCCATGCGGCGTTCATGCGCCTGCTGGAAGAGGGGCTGGGACAGATGCTGCAGCGTGAGGTAGAGATCACCGACGAGGGGCTGCAGACGGTCCGGACCAGTGACTACATCCACAGCCTGGGCCTGCCGGTGAGCGTTAATTTCGTCACCCTGGAGCCGCTGGCCGGTGAAGCGCTGGTGGTGTTCGATCCCGGGTTTGTCTTTACCGTGGTGGATATCTACTTCGGCGGTTCCGGCAACTACCGCAACCAGATGATCGGTCGCGAGTTCACGCCCAGCGAGCAAAGGATCGCCCAGCTGCTGCTGAACCAGGTGCTGCGCGACATCCAGTCGGCCTGGGAGCCGGTGCTGCAGGTCGCGACGCGCTACGCACGCACCGAGTGCGACCCGGAATATTCCACGCTGGCCGGCAATCGCGCAATGCTGGTGATCGCCGGCTTCCGCATGGAGACCGGCGGCAACGGCGGAGAATTTCACATTGCCTTGCCGGCGGCCATGATCGAGCCGGTGCGTGACCTGCTCGACGGTGGCCAGCGCAAGAGCAAGTCCGCAAACCAGGCCGGCTGGTTGCAGGCCCTGCAGCAGAACCTGCAGGAAGCCGAGGTGGAGGTTGTCGGCCGGATCGGAGACACGCAACTGACGTTGCGTGACGTGGTGGGACTGAAGCCGGGCGACATTCTTCCGGTGAATATGCCCGGTTCGGTCACCTTGCAGGTGTGTGGCGTACCGCTGTTCAACGCCAAGTTCGGGGTGCGCGGTGAGAACAACGCGGTCCGGATCCACACGAGGATCGACCGCAAGGACAGGATACGGCGTGGTATCTGACAGGGAGACAGCATGAGCGAGCAAACGGAACAGGTGGAACGGCAGTCCGGCAGCGGTGCGGCACGTCCGGATGGTGATGCAAACGTCGAGCGTGCCGAGTTCGAGCCGCTGGAGGACAGCGCCGGCGTGGCACCGCAGGCCGGCGAGACCAGCCTGGATGTCATCCTCGATATCCCGGTCACACTGTCCATGGAGATCGGCCGCGCCCGGATCAGTATCCAGAACCTGTTGCAGCTGGCGCGCGGCTCCGTCGTGGAACTGGACCGCCTGGCCGGCGAACCGCTGGACGTGCTCGTCAACGGCACCCTGGTGGCGCACGGGGAGGTGGTCGTGATCAATGACAAGTTCGGGGTGCGGCTCAGTGACGTGGTCAGCCCGGCCGAGCGCGTCAATACCCTCAAGTAAGGCGGGACCAGAGACATGCTGACACCGATGCACATATCGCCCGTCCGCCACGCCGCCTGGCTGCTGGCCGCGGTGTCGCTGCCGGCCGCGGCCGGGACGGCGGGCAGCCCGCCGTCACCGATCGGCATGGCAGGCGAGGTGCTGTCGGGCGGGTTCGTACTGCAGTTTCTGTCCGGTCTCGGCCTGGTGGTGCTGTGCATCCTGGGTCTGGCCTGGCTGATGAAGCGCACCGGCGGGCTGCGTGCCTCGGCGCAGGGCAACCTGCGCGTGGTGGACGGGATGGCGCTGAGCGCGCGGGAACGCATCGTGCTGGTGGAAGTGGGCGATACCCAGGTGTTGCTGGGTATCGCCCCGGGCCGCATCAGTGCGCTGCACGTGCTCGGCGAGAAGGTCGACAGTCCGGCAACGCGCCCGGAGCAGCCGGGCTTCGCCGCGCGCCTGCGCGAGGTGATGGGCAGGGAGGCAAGGTCATGAAACGTGCGCTGCTGCTGACTGCGCTGGTCCTGCTGGTGTTGCCCGGCGGCATGGCACTGGCGGCACCGCCGGGCATGGCCGCGTTCACGGTGACTCCGGCCGGCAACGGCGGCGAGACCTGGTCGCTGAGCATCCAGGTACTGGCGCTGATGACCGCTTTGACCCTGCTGCCGGCCGCACTGATCTCGATGACTTCGTTCACGCGCATCATCATCGTGCTGGCCATCCTGCGCCAGGCGCTGGGCACGGCACAAACGCCCTCCAACCAGATCCTGATCGGTCTGTCGCTGTTCCTGACCGCGTTCGTGATGTCCCCGGTACTCGGCAGGATCTACCACGATGGTGTGCAGCCCTACCTGAACGACCAGATCACGGCGGAGCAGGCATTGCAGAAGAGCGCTGTACCGTTGCGGGGCTTCATGCTCGACCAGACACGCGAGTCCGATCTCGACATGTTTGCGGGCATCGCGCACCTCGACGGAAATGCCCTGAAAACCCGCGCCGATGTACCGTTCTCGCTGCTGGTGCCCGCATATGTGACCAGTGAGCTGAAGACGGCCTTCCAGATCGGATTCCTGGTGCTGATACCGTTCCTGGTCATCGACCTGGTGGTGGCGAGCGTGCTGATGTCGATGGGCATGATGATGCTGTCGCCGATGATCATCTCGCTGCCGTTCAAGATCATGCTGTTCGTCCTGGTCGACGGCTGGTCGCTGATCATGGGGACGCTGGCGTCGAGTTTCTATACCTAGAACGGGCCGCAACGCGGCCGTGGGGAAGTTCCATGCGGAGGGAATCACAATGACACCGGAAAGCGTCATCCTGATCGGCCAGGAGGCCATCAAGATCACGGCCATGATGGCGGCGCCGCTGCTGGCCTCCGCACTGGTCATCGGTCTGCTGGTGGGCATGTTCCAGGCGGCCACGCAGATCCAGGAAATGACACTGAGCTTCATTCCCAAGCTGGCCGCGATGGCCGTGGTGCTGCTGCTGAGCGGGACCTGGATGATCCACCTGATCGTCGATTTCACGCGCCGCCTGTTCGAGAACATTCCCACGCTGATCGGGTAGCCGCAGGCATGCTCACCGTCACCGCCACGCAGCTGAACGCCTGGGTCGCGGCCCTGCTGTGGCCGTTCATGCGTATCGGTGCCATGCTGCTTGCGGCCCCGGTTTTCGGCGCCCGCTTCGTGCCGGTGCGGGTGCGCATTGCCCTGGCACTGGTATTGTCCCTGGCACTGGCGCCGCTGGTCGGGCAGGGTGCCGGCGCCATCGATCCGCTGAGTGCACAGGGTCTGCTGGTCAGTGTGCAGCAGGTCCTGATTGGCCTGGTGATGGGCTTCACCGTGCAGATGGTGTTTGCCTCGGTACTGATCGGTGCCCAGAGCATCGCCATGAGCATGGGCCTGGGTTTTGCCACGGCGGTGGATCCGCAGAACGGTGTCCAGGTGCCGGTGCTCGGACAGTATTACCTGACCCTGACCACCCTGATCTTCCTGGCGCTCAACGGTCACCTGTTGCTGATGCAGCTGATGGTCGACAGCTTCCACACGCTGCCGATCGGTGCTGCGGGGATCGGCACCAACGGGCTCTGGACCCTGGTCGGCTGGGGCGCGCGGATGTTTTCCGGGGCGGTACTGATTGCACTGACGGCGGTTACCGCGCTGTTGCTGATCAACCTGACCTTCGGTGTCATGAGCCGCGCGGCGCCGCAGCTCAATATCTTCGGTGTCGGCTTCCCGGTCATGCTGGGTGCCGGCTTCGTGATCCTGCTGTTCAGCCTGCCGGGTATCAGCCGGCAGCTGGCGGCGCTGGTGCAGGATGCATTCCACATGCTGGATGTCGTGCTGGCGGGGGGGTGAGGCATGGCGGATAACAACAGCATGGAACGCACCGAACGAGCGACACCCAAGCGCCTCAGCGAGGCGCGCGAGAAAGGCCAGGTCCCGCGTTCACGTGATCTCAATACCCTGCTGTTGTTGCTGGCGTCCGCCGCAGGACTGCTGGTGTTCGGTGAGGGCATGATCAGCGGACTGATGCGCCAGATGGCCACTGCATTCAGTCGTCCGCGCGCCGGGCTGTTCGACCCGC
Source organism: uncultured Ectothiorhodospiraceae bacterium (assembly GCA_964443845.1). Classification (GTDB taxonomy): domain Bacteria; phylum Pseudomonadota; class Gammaproteobacteria; order UBA9214; family UBA9214; genus UBA9214. The sequence goes on along the minus strand of CAYUFA010000001.1, from coordinate 38,133 downwards.
GTACCCTGGCCCCGCTGCTGGGCGACATCCTGGTCAACGTGCTGATCGTGTTCCTGCCGTTCCTGCTGCTGCTGTTTGCCGTGGTGCTGGTATCGCCGGCCGCGCTGGGCGGCTGGACCTTCAGCCCGCAGGCGCTGATGCCGGACTTCTCCCGGCTCGATCCGGTCAGCGGTCTGGGCCGGCTGTTTTCCCGGCGGGCGCCGGTCGAGGCCCTGAAGGCAATTGCAAAATTCGTGGTGGTGGCGCTGGTGTCCTCGCTGCTGCTCTACCACCAGGCGCCGGAACTGTTCCGGCTCGGTGCCGAACCGCTCGAACGGGGCCTGCTGCATAGCGCGCACGTGCTCGGCTGGTCGTTTCTTGCGATCAGTTCGGTGCTGATCCTGATCGTTCTGGTGGATGTGCCGTTCCAGCTCTGGGATCACGCCAACCGCCTGAAGATGACACGGCAGGAGGTCAAGGACGAGTACCGGCAGACCGAGGGCAGCCCGGAAGTCAAGGGGCGGATACGCACGGTCCAGCGCAGGATGGCACAGCAGCGCATGATGCAGGACGTGCCGACGGCGGACGTGGTGGTCACCAACCCGACCCACTACGCCATCGCGCTGCGCTACGACCAGGAGCAGATGGTGGCGCCGAAGGTGATCGCCATGGGCGCCGACCTGATCGCCGCCGAAATCCGCAAGGTGGCCGCCGCCAACGATGTCACCATCGTCGAGGCCCCCGCGCTGGCGCGCGCGCTGTACTACCACACCGATATCGGGCAGGAGATCCCGGCCGGCCTGTACGTCGCCGTCGCGCAGTTGCTGGCCTATGTCTACCAGCTGCGCGTGTCCGTCTCCACGGGCCGGCAGGTACCGGAGCCGCCGGCGCAGCTGCCGATCCCGGATGACCTGCAACATGACTGATGAACACCACAGGAAACAGGTGAAGACGTGAAAACAATGACCTTGCACCCGCTGCTGAATCCACGCCTGCTGCTCGGACTGGGCACGCCGGTGGTGCTGGTCATGCTGCTGGGCATGATGGTGCTGCCGCTGCCGCCGATGGTGCTGGACCTGCTGTTTACCTTCAACATCGCGTTCAGCCTGATCGTGCTGCTGGTCTCGGTCTACACCATCAAGCCGCTGGAGTTCGCGATCTTCCCGACGGTACTGCTGATCGCGACCCTGCTGCGCCTGGCGCTGAACGTCGCATCGACGCGGGTCATCATGCTGCGGGGCCACGAGGGCGCCGGTGCCGCCGGGCACGTCATCAAGGCATTCGGCGAATTTGTGGTCGGCGGTAACTATGCGGTCGGTCTGGTGGTGTTCGCCATCCTCATGATTATCAATTTCGTCGTGGTGACCAAGGGTGCCGGGCGGATCTCGGAAGTCAGCGCGCGGTTCACTCTCGATGCCATGCCCGGCAAGCAGATGGCCGTGGACGCCGACCTGAACGCGGGCATCATTTCCCAGGAAGAGGCCCGGGCGCGGCGCGAGGAGGTGACCCGGGAAGCGGATTTCTACGGCTCGATGGATGGTGCCAGCAAGTTCGTGCGCGGCGACGCGGTCGCCGGCATGCTGATCCTGTTCATCAACATCATCGGCGGTTTTGCCGTGGGCACGCTGCAGCACGGCCTGTCGGTGGGCGATGCGGCACAGAACTACATCCTGCTGACCATCGGTGACGGGCTGGTCGCGCAGATCCCGGCACTGGTGCTGTCGACCGCCGCGGCGATCATCGTGACACGGGTTTCCACCTCGCAGGACATGGGGCAGCAGTTCGTGCGGCAGCTGTTTTCCAATCCGCGCGCACTCACCGTGAGCGCCGCGATCGTCGGTGTACTCGGCCTGGTGCCGGGCATGCCGAACGGGGTGTTCCTGGCCATGGCGAGCGTGATCGGCGGCCTCGCCTGGATGGTGAAACAGGCCCGGGACCGCGGTGCCGACGAGCACGAGGCCTCCGCGGAGACGCCGGCGGACGGCGGCCGCGAGGCGGAGCTCTCCTGGGACGACGTGCAACCGGTCGATATCATCGGCCTGGAGGTCGGTTACCGGCTGATTCCCCTGGTCGACCGCAACCAGGGCGGGCAGCTGATGTCACGTATCAAGGGCGTGCGCAGGAAACTGTCGCAGGAACTGGGATTCCTGATCGACCCGGTGCACATTCGCGACAACCTCGACCTGCAGCCCGGCGGGTACCGCATCAACCTGATGGGGGTGCCGGTCGGCGAGTCCGAGATCCATCCCGACAAGGAACTGGCCATCAACCCGGGCCAGGTGTTCGGCACGCTCAACGGAATCCCCACGCGTGACCCGGCCTTCGGTCTGGAAGCGCTGTGGATCGAGCCGACCCAGCGCGACGAGGCCCAGTCGCTGGGCTACACGGTGGTGGATGCCGGCACGGTGGTGGCCACCCATCTCAGTCACGAATTGCAGACGCATGCCCACGAGTTGCTCGGCCACGAGAATGTCCAGCAGCTGCTGGACATGCTGGCGAAAAGCTCGCCCAAGCTGGTGGAGACGCTGGTGCCGAAGACGCTGTCGCTCGGCGTGGTGGTCAGGGTGTTGCAGAACCTGCTGGCGGAAGGGGTACCGATCCGCGACCTGCGTACCATTGCTGAAACCCTGGCAGAACAGGGCACCCGCAGTCAGGATCCCGACGTCCTCACGGCTGCGGCACGGATCACGCTGTCGCGCATGATCTACCAGAAAATCAACGGCATGGAGGAAAGCCTGCCGGCCATGGCCCTGGATGCAAAACTGGAACAATTGTTGCTTCAGTCCATGCAGGGCGGACAGCACGGCAGCCCGGGGCTGGAGCCGGGACTGGCGGAGAGCATGTTGCGATCACTGGCGGAAAACACCCGCCGCCGCGAGATCAACGGCGAACCCGCCGTGCTGCTGGTGGCGCCGGCCCTGCGCCAGTGGCTCGCGCGCTTCGTGCGCGGTGCGGTGCAGGGACTGCAGGTGCTGTCCTACAACGAGGTGCCCGAGAACCGCCAGGTGCGGGTGGTGAGCACGATCGGCGGCGATGCCACCGCCATGGCGGGCTGAAGGCAGCAGTGAATTCCCTACGGAGGTAGCAGACATGATCATGAAACGATTTATCGCCGCGGAGATGCGTCAGGTGATGCAACAGGTCACGGACGAACTCGGCGAGGACGCGCTGATCCTCTCCAACCGCAAGGTCGAGGACGGGATCGAGGTGATCGCCGCGGTGGACTACGAGGACGAGCTGGCGAGTTCGCTGGCTGCCCCGGCGCAAGCGGCGCCGGTCGCCAGTGCGCCGGACGCCGCGCCAGCGCCCGCGGCGCCGGTGCACGCGGCCGCTGCCAGGCCGGCGGCGGGCGGGGAGAGCGCCGTGCAGGAGGTTCGCCAGGAGCTGCGTGCCCTGCGCAGCATGCTGGAGATGCCGCTGACCCGGCTGGCCTGGCAGTCCCACCAGCAACGCGACCCGGTGCGGGCCGGCATCATGGAACGGCTCGACGCCGTGCAGTTGCACCCGGTGATCGCCAATCACGTTGCCGACCGTGCCTGCGGCAGCACCGACCTGGAGTCCGGCTGGCAGGGCGCACAGCAGGCCCTGGCGAGTCTGCTCCCGGTGGCCGATGACGAGTTGCTCGAGCACGGCGGCGTGGTGGCGCTGATCGGGCCGACCGGCGTGGGCAAGACCACCACGATTGCCAAGCTGGCCGCGCGCTTCGCGCTGCGCCACGGCCGCCGGCACGTGGCGCTGGTGACCATGGACCACTACCGGATCGGTGCACACGACCAGTTGCGCACCTACGGCAAGCTGCTCGGCGTGCCGGTGTTCATCGCCGGGGACGAGCAGGAACTCTCCGTTATCCTCAGCCAGATGAACGACCGCAGGCTGATCCTGATCGACACGGCCGGTACCAGCCAGCGCGACCGGGCCCTGCAGGAGCGGTTTGCCGCGCTGGAGCAGGGCGGGCTGAACATCCAGCGTTACCTGGTGCTGTCGGCCAATGCACAGCTGGACGTCTGCGACGACGTGGTGCAGGCATTTGGGCTGTTGCAGCCCGGCAAGTGCATCCTGACCAAGCTCGACGAGGCGACCTCGCTGGGCGGCGTCCTGTCGGTACTGGTCCGGCACCGGCTGCCGCTGGCATTCGTCAGTGATGGCCAGCAGGTGCCGGATGACCTGCATGCGGCCGCCGCGCAGGGGCTGGTTGCCCGCGCACTGGAGCTGGCCGCGGCGGTCCCGGAGGCGTCTTCCGAAGCGGCCTGGCTGCATGCCCTCGATACCACGGAGGCCGCTGCCCATGCGCTTGCAATCCACTGAGCCCCTGTCGGATCAGGCCGCCGGCCTGCGTCACATGAACCTGTCGTCCCGGCCCGTCAAGGTGTTCGCCGTGGCCAGCGGCAAGGGTGGCGTCGGCAAGACCAGCGTGTCCGTCAATCTCGCGGTGGCGCTGGCACGCCAGGGCCGCAAGGTGCTGTTGCTCGACGCCGACCTGGGCCTGGCCAACGTGGACGTGTTGCTCGGGATCCATGCCCGGCGCAACCTTTCGCACGTGATCTCCGGCGAGGCGACCCTCTCCGAGGTGATCGTCGAGGGACCGGCCGGCATGCTGATCGTTCCCTCCGCTTCCGGCATGAAGAACATGATCGATCTCACCCCCGCCGAACAGGTCGGGCTGATCCGTGCCTTCGGTGAACTGGCCGATGACGTCGATGTCATGGTGGTGGATATCGCCCCCGGGATCTCCGAGAGTGTGATCAACTTCACCCGTGCGGCCCACGAGGTGATCGTGGTGGTGTGCGATGAGCCCGCCTCGCTGACCGATGCCTACGCACTGGTCAAGGTGCTGAACCGCCACCACGGGGTGCAGCGCTTTCACATCCTGGCCAACATGACCACGCACGCCCACGAGGGCAGGAAGCTGTTCGAGAAGCTGTCGCGCGTGGCGCAGCGTTTTCTCGATGTCACGCTGGGATACATGGGTGCCATCCCGCAGGACGAATACCTGCGCAAGGCCGTGCAGCGCCAGCAGGCGGTGGTGGAGTCCTACCCCCGCAGTCGCTCGGCACTGGCGTTCCGCAAGCTGGCGGAGCGGGTGGAGCGCTGGCCGGTGCCGCGGGAGGCCAGCGGACGGCTGGAATTCTTCGTGGAGCGTCTGCTGCAGGCCGGAGCGGGTGGCGCCTGGCTGAGCTGAGCGGATGCCGGGGTCGCGTGCGGCTCCCGCTCAGGCGTAGTCGTCGACGTGCGGAAGGCCGTCTTCCGGGTCGTTGCCCTGCGCGGGACGCGGGGGCTGGCGCGGCGGTTGCCGGTGGCGTGGCTGGCGGCGGTCTTGCTCAGACAGCGGGACCGTCCGCCGGTGTGCCGGTGGTATGGGTGGAATCGAGTTGCCGATGTCGAACATGCCCATGGCACGGTGCCCTGCAGGTTCCCTGCAGTCTGTGACGGCAGCCATGGGTCTGACTTTAGCGCCTCGCTGCTCCAGCTGCGGGAGCCGTGCCGGAGGCAGGGACAGGTTCCGGCAGCCGGACCTGCGCACGCAGGGCGGAAAGGCTCGCGCGTCGTGTGGCGGCAGGACCCGGGGTACTCGCGAACGTGCGTGCCGTCAGGATGGTGGCCGGTGTACGCCGGTTGTGCGAGAATCGGCGGCGATCGGATGGGTCCACCCGGTTGATTCCCAGCGGGCCGTGCACATGGAAAGCAATCGCAACCTCAGCAGTGTCATCCAGCGCATCCGGGACGATGGGCCGCCGGAGTCCGGGTCCGCACCACCTGATCACGCGTACGACGCCAGCCCGGATATTCGTAGCGGCGCCGCGCGGACCGGTCGCAGGGTCCGCCTGGCGGTGCTGTGGCTGACGAGTTGCCTGATTCTGGTCGCAGCCGTGTTCTGGCTGCTGCAGATGTACGGCGTCACCAAAGTACCCGCCTGGCGGGATCTCAGGCAGCACCTGACCGCCGCCGGCAGTTTCCCCGCCCCGGCCGTATCCGCGCCGGGGAGCACGGCCGCGCCAGGAGTTGCTGCAGCGGTGCCACCCGCTCCGTCCGCTCCTTCCGATGAGCGCCTGGAACACCTGCAGGTACGACTCAACGCACTGGGCACCAGACTGGAACAGGCCGCCGCGGCACAGGAAGCCCGCGCCAGGGAACTGGACCGGATTCTCGGCAGCATGGCGGACAGCCAGCACGCGCAGGTGCAGCAACTCACCGACCGCATCGAGGCCCTGGAACACCGCGTGGATACCCTGGCAAAGGCGCGGAAGGCGCGCGCTGCGCACCCGACCAGCGCCGGCCCGGCACGTGCAAAACCTGCGTCCAGGCGGACAGCCGACCAGCCCGTCGCGGCCACCGCGGCGCATGCAAAGCCGTCGACTCCGCCGGCGGCGGACCAGGCGGTCGTGGCCACCGCGGCGCATGCAAAGCCGTCGACTCCGCCGTCGGCGGACCAGGCGGTCGTGGCCGCCCCGGCACATGCGAAGCCGTCGTCCCCGCCGGCAGCGGACCAGCCTGCGCAGGCCGGGACGGAGCCACCGGCGCAGCCGGAGTGGGTGGTGAACGTGGCCTCGTCCACTGAACTTGCCCGCATCCGGGCTGCGGAGCAGCACATGCGCAAGCTGGGTATCAGCGTCGAGCGCCAGCAGGTCGAATTCGGGGGAGAGATGCGCTACCGCCTGCGCGTGACCGGCTTTCACAGCATTGCGGATGCCCGCACGTACGCCAGGAAGCTGCAAAAGGACATGGGTATCCAGGGCGCCTGGGCCAGCCTCCGCTAAGGCGCCTGTCCGGTTCGGGCTAGAGGCACCAGCCGTTGGCCCGGGGCGGGAGGTCACAGCGTGCAGGTTGCGGAGCCGGCGCAAGTGTCCCCCGCGCTTGTGCGGCATGCAGCGCCAGATTCTAGAACCTTCGTACAATATTCCCCTAAATTCACGCGGGGAATGGTCGAAATATCCAGCATGACCGGCTCGTTCCGCCAGGATGACAGCGGACGCGTTGGGTAAGATGGGTAAACAGAGTCAGGGAACCAACAGCATGACAGATAGCAGCCGCGACCCCCGGATCGATGCAACGTTGCTGGCGCGCCTCGAACGTTGCACCAACCTGCCCAGTCCGCCGGTCATCGGCATGCGTGTAATCGAGCTGGCGCAGGACCCGGATGTCGACATCGGCAAGATCGCCGATGTCGTCAGCATGGACCCCGCGCTGGCTGCCAAGATCCTGCGCGTGGCGAACTCGCCGATCTACGCGATGCGGCGCAAGTCCGAAAACCTGCGTCAGGCCATCACACAGCTCGGTCTGAACGGCACGCTGATGCTGGCATTGAGTTTTTCCCTGGCCGCCACCATGCACAACCACGCGGACCAGGGCTTCGACTACCGGCATTTCTGGCGCCGCTCGCTGGCGGCCGCCACCTGTGCACGGCGGCTGGGCATGGCGGTCCGGTTGCGCGCCTCGGAGGAACTGTTCCTTGCGGGGCTGTTGCAGGATATCGGGATGCTGGTGCTCGACAAGCTGAACCCGCACTTCTACCGCAAGCTGGAGTCCAACCAGGCCGACCATGCCGCAGTGCGGGTGTGCGAGCAGGAGGCACTGGGGGCGGATCATGCCATGATCGGTGGCTGGATACTCGGCAAGTGGGGTCTGCCGGATTATCTCATCGATACCGTGACCGGCAGCCACGATGCCGATTTCGAGTCCACGGAAAAGGACGGTCAGCGTTTCCTGCATTGCGTTGCCCTGTCGGGCCAACTGGTGGATGCGGTCTCCCGCTGCAGTCGTGAGGAGATCGAGCACATCGCCGCACTCGCATTCTCCAGTCTCAACATCGACCATGACGAGTTCATGGAGATGCTGTCTGCGCTGGAAAGTGATTTCCGCGATGCGGAGGCCATGTTCGAGACCGATCTCACGGACTACTGCTACTCCGATTCCCTGCTGGATTCCGCCAGGGAGACCCTGATGATGCGCAACCTGCAGACCCTGCAGCAGGCCGATCGCCTGCAGGAGACGGCCGATATCCTGGAGTCCCGGACCCGGGAACTGGAAGAACGGTCACGCCGGGACGGACTGACCGGCCTGTTCAACCGCGCCTACCTGGACGAGTGTCTGGTACATGAATTCAACATGGCGCGGGAACGCGACTGGCCGATGATCGTGATGTTCGTCGACCTGGATCATTTCAAGCGTGTCAACGACAGCTACGGGCACCAGGTGGGCGACCAGGTGCTGCAGCGCGTAGCCCGGTCGCTGGTCGAGGGGGTGCGCGAGAATGATCTGGTTGCCCGTTTCGGTGGCGAGGAGTTCGTGGTTATCGCGGCCGGCCGGGGCGAGAAGACCGCGCTCGTCATGGCCGAGCGCCTGGTTGGTGCGTTCCGGGCGCTGCAGCACCCCGTCGACGGCGGCAGGGAAATTACGGTTACCGTGTCCATCGGGATCGCGATTCTCGGCGAAGGCTTCGGATTCCCCAGCGCCGAAGAAATGGTCGTGGCCGCAGACAAGGCGCTGTATGCGGCGAAGCGCCGCGGGCGTAACCGCTACATCGTCTACAGCGACTACATGGACAAGGACCTGCAGATGATCCAGGGTGGCGCCGGCTGAAGCCAGGCTGCCGTGCGCGCCTGTACCGGTCCCGCCCGGGCGCAACGCCGCTTTCCCGCTACCGGGCGACTCCTGGCGCAGCAGCGGCCGGTGGTCCGGTCAGGACGCTTTCGGCAACGAGCGTTCTGCGTGTTGTTCGTTGCCGGCCGCACCTGGTACCGGACATGCATCCGTCAAGTTGATGCACCATCAGCCGACAATAAACGGGGTCGCCCACACATCGTGATACCTGACGGCCATCCTGCCAGGTAGCGGAGCGACCCCGCTGTCACGGCATCGTGGCAGAAGTACCGGCAAGGAGCCAACGCTGCAATGGATTTCGCAACCTTTCTCGGCCTGATCGGAACACTGGGCGCGATATTTACCGCGATCTACATGGGAGGCAGTGCCGGGAGTTTCGTGAACGGCCCGAGTATCCTGATCGTGGTTGGCGGCACCATGACCGTGGTGCTGATGAAATACCCCCTGTCGGTCGCCGCCCAGGCAATCAAGGCGGCCGCCAAGGCCTTCCTGCACAAGACCCAGACACCCCGCGAACTGATCGAGAAATGCGTGGATCTGTCCTCCATCGCGCGCAAGGAAGGTGTGCTCGGCCTGGAGCAGGTCGAGATCGAAAACGAGTTCCTGCGACGCGGCGTGATGCTGGTGGTCGACGGCAGTGAACCCGAGATCGTGCGCAAGATGCTCTCCAACGACATCAACCTGACGATCGAGCGGCACGAGGAAGGGCAGAGCATCTTCAAGTCCATTGCCGACGTGGCGCCCGCGATGGGCATGATCGGGACGCTCATCGGTCTCGTGCAGATGATGTCGAACATGAGTGACCCGAAGGCACTGGGCCCGGCAATGGCCGTTGCGCTGCTGACCACGCTCTACGGCGCGGTGATCGCCAATGCCATCGCGTTGCCGATCGCCGACAAGCTGGCCCTGCGCAGCAAGCATGAACGGATTACCAAGTCGCTGATCCTCGAGGGTGTCGGCGCGATCCAGGCGGGCCTGAACCCGCGCGTGGTGGAGGATCTGCTGAAAACCTATCTTCCGGTTACGCAGCGTGAATTCGTGAAGGAAGAGAAAAGCGAGGCTGCCTGACCGGTGCGAATTGCCTGATGTCCTGCGATACCGAAACGGCCGTGCCCCGCAAGTGTCCGTCCGGCGTTCCGGCCTGGGTGCTGACCTTTGCCGACCTGATGTCGCTGCTGCTGTCATTCTTTGTGCTGCTGTTCTCGTTTTCCGAGATGGATGTGAACAAGTACAAGCAGGTGGCCGGCTCCATGGCGGAGGCGTTCGGTGTGCAGCGTGAAATCAAGGTCAAGGACCCGCCGAAGGGGATCAATATCATCGCCACCGAGTTTTCCGCCGGTGTGCCGCAGAACAAGTCGGTCAACAGGATGGAGCAGATCACCAGTGACGATTTTCGCCAGTATCTGAAAATCCCCAAGCTCAGGGATGACACGAATTCGCAGGAGAAGATCGACCCCAACCGTGTCGTCGCCCCGTCCAGACCGAGCGCGGCATTTACCGATGCACTGGAGAAGGAAAAGGACCGCCTGGCACTGGCACTCGAAAAGGAAATCAAGGAGGGCTACATCGAGATCGAGGTCAAGGGTCGGGATATCATCATCCGCATCCAGGAACGCGGCACGTTCGCTTCCGGCAGCAACCTGCTGATCAAACCCTTCCGCGCCGTGCTCGAGAAGATGGCCCGCACCATCGGTGACTCCCCGGGTCTCGTGGTCGTGGCCGGCCATACGGACTCACGTCCCATCCACACGGATTACTTCCGCTCCAACTGGGAACTGTCCGCTTCACGTGCGGTGACGGTGGTGCACGTGCTCATGCAGGAAGGCAGTATACCCCCGGGCAGATTCCTCATCGAGGGCTACGGCGACACCAGGCCCATTGCGTCCAACGACACGCCGCAGGGCAGGGCACGCAATCGCCGGGTCGAGGTATCGCTGCACTACGACGAGTCGCTGGTAAACAAGCTGCATGCCGGCGGCAGGGGGGGCGCTTCGGCGGACAACGAACAGTCCCGGAAGACGCCGAAGTAATCCAGGTACAGGGAACTGATTTCGTGAATCAGTTCCCTGTACATTCACCGTCACGGTCGTCTACCCGCTACCGGGTTGCCGTTGACGAATGGAGAATGTCCGGTTCGTATCCTCTTCAATTCCGGGTAACTCGGTATACTGTCGCCGGAATTCAGGCGCGTGCCAGTGAACGCTGGCCGCACCCGGATCGCGTCTCCCCTTCCGCGTCGTAGGTGTCCTGGCGCGGGTCTTCCCCGCGCAGCACCCGCAGCGTCGCCCGCGCATGCTGGCTGCACAACTCGACCAGCTGCCGGTTCCTGCGGTTTTCCTCCCGGCACACCGAGGCCATAGTCAGCAGCTCTGTCCAGTGCACTGTCAGCTGACGCTGTGGATCACACCACTGCAGGCACTCCTGCATGCCCGGCAGTCCGCTGGCGTATCCGTTTGCACCCAGCAGCATGTTGCGTTCCTGCTCCAGTTCTTCGAGACGGGCGAGCAGCGCCAGTTTCTCCTGGATGACGGTTTCCAGCGCCTCGATATCGCGCGTGGTGACGGCGGAGAATTCCTGCCCGAGCATGGCACCGAAGCGTTGCATGCAGCCGGTTTCCTGTTGCAGCAGCGTGTGCAGACGATGCCGGCAGGTTTCAGCCTGTCTGTTCATGTGTCTTTCTCCTGGTTATCCGCCCAGCTGCCACAGCCGGGCGGCGATGCGCGCCGGGTCGGTCGTGTAACTGCCGTCTGCAATGGCCCGTCTGATTTCGTTGATGCGGCGTGTGTCGAATACCGGCATGCGCTGTCCGTCAGCCTGCCCTGCAGCCAGCTGCAGGGCATCGGCAGACAGCGTCACGCGGTCCGTAGCGGCAGCCGGAGTGGTGGTGGCCGTCTGCGGCGCGTCCTGCGGGTTGCGTTCCGTGGCCGCGGGTGCGTAGTCAGGGCTGTTGCCGATTTTCATGTCCTGTTTCCTGCCTGCCGGAGCGCCTGGTGGCTACATCGCCACCTGAACGGTGCCGGCGTCCTGTACGATGCCGTCCACCACGCGCCTGGAACTGGAATTGCGCACCCGGATGCGGTCGCCGGCGGCCCCGTCCGCGAGCGCCTCGCCGCCCATCCTCACCTCGATACCGCTGCCGGTGGCAACCAGGGTGACGCGCTGACCGCGTCTGACTGCCAGCGGTTCCCGGATCTGGGAGTCGGTCAGGGCTGCATTGAGGGGCACCGGGCGGGTCAGCTTCTTGCCGACCAGTGCGGCCGGATCGGTGAAATAGCCGTTGTGCAGGCGGGCGAGGTCGCGGCGCTCCAGTTTCAGGTCCGTCTGCGCGAGTGCGCTGTTGCGGGCCAGCGGACGGGCCGCGACGACCACCTCCGCAAACAGGCTGACCCGAACCGGGACGTACAGCGACCAGGGACGGGATCCGGTGCAGCGCACGCCGACCGTGATGTTGCCCAGCAGCTTGCCACCCACCGGCTGGAACGCCTCCAGCGGCTGCTGACATCGGACCAGCCGCAGGCGGGAATCCAGTTCGCTGACCTTTACCGTCGGCTCGATGCCGTTACTGGCCAGCACTGCGGCGCGGGCGAACTGCTCGGCCGCGGTACGGATGGATGCATGGCTTTGCAGGGATTGTGCATGCGCTGTTCCTGCCAGCAACAGGCCCAGGGTCAGCGCGGTAACCAGACTGTGTTTCATCATCATTCCTCTGCTGTGTCCGAACGCTTCCTCTACCAAATACACAGCAAATTGCATGCCATGGTCCGGACAGGGCCATTGCGACTGCCACCGGCAACGCTCGCACCGGTAGATGCTTGCCGCCGGTGGCAAGGGCTTGCCGCTGCTGCGCTGCCTCGCCGCATCCGCCGGTTCCGGTTACCCGTGTACCGGCATGCGGGCGTGGCTGGACGGCGGCCCCTGTATAGATAGGGATATCGGCGCCCGCACGGAAAAATGGCCCGGTATTGTCCGGCAGGTGCGGCAGATCTGGCACGCCGTTTGCTTGGTGTCTGGCAACAAACCTGGAGGCAGTTCATGTCCGGCATCATCGACAAGGCGATCGGTATCCATGCACAGGCGCTGCAGCTGCGCGCGCGCCGTGCGGAACTGCTGGCCTCCAACCTGGCCAACGCGGATACCCCGAACTACAAGGCACGTGACCTGGATTTCCGCAGCGCGCTGACCGAAGCGCAGCAGACCACGCAACTGGTTACCACCGCGCCGGGCCATATAGCGTCGCAGGGAGGAGTGGCGGGTGCGGAGACCCTGTACCGGGTCCCGCTCCAGTCATCGCTGGACGGCAACACCGTGGACTCGCAGATGGAACAGTCCCGGTTTGCCGAAAACGCGGTGCGCTATCGTGCCACCCTGCGTTTCCTGGGTGGCACGATCAGCACACTGATGACCGCGATCAGGGGAGAATGAGGATGGGACTGTTCCGGATTTTTGATGTGGCCGGGTCGGGTATGAGCGCACAGACCGTGCGACTCAACACGGTGGCCAGCAACATGGCCAATGCCGAGGTGGTGAGCGGCAGCGAGCAGGAAGCGTACCGCGCGCGTGAGCCGGTGTTCAGCGCGGTCATGAATGCGCTGCAGGGCAGGGATGCCACGGTACCGGTACAGGTGAGCGGCGTCGTGGAGAGTAACGCGCCGGTGAACCGGGAATACAGCCCGCAGAATCCCAAGGCCGACAAGGACGGCTATGTCTATCTTTCCAACGTCAACATGATCGAGGAGATGGCCAACATGATTTCGGCCTCGCGCTCCTACCAGAGCAATGTCGAGGTCGCCAACACATCCAAGCAGTTACTGCTGGATACCCTGCGTATCGGACAGTAGCGTGCCTGCCAGAGGAGCACCCGCGAATGAATACCGTACCGGACAGCACATTACTCACCAGCCTGGGGCTGGCGGCCGGCTCGCAGCCCGCCACCGGCAAGTCGCAGCTGGGCCAGGAGGATTTCCTGAAGCTGATGACCACGCAGCTGAAGAACCAGGACCCCTTCAAGCCGATGGACAACGAGTCCTTCATGGGACAGATCGCGCAGTTCAGCACCGTCACCGGGATCAACGACGTCAACTCGCAGCTGCAGAACCTGGCCGGATCACTGGTATCGAACCAGACCCTGCAGGCTGCCGGCATGCTGGGTCGCCAGGTGCTGGTCCCCGGCCAGTACGCCAGTCTGGCGGCCGGCGGGGCGGTGAGTGGTGCCGTGGATCTCGACAAGGCCGTGGCGAACATGCGGGTCGGTATCTACGACACTGCCGGGCAACTGGTGAGGAACATCGACCTGGGGATGCAGTCACCGGGTAGAGTCGCTTTCAGCTGGGACGGCATGGCCGCGGACGGCACGGCGGCCCCGCCCGGTCGTTACGAGGTGCGCGCCGAGGCGACCAGCGGCGGCGTCAACCAGGGATACGACGTGATGCTGTCCGATACGGTGAAGAGTGTCGGCCTGTCGGCTTCCGGGCAGTCGTTCACGCTCGAGCTGGCCAATCTTGGCAACGTGGATTTTTCGGCGGTCCGGGAAATCCGGTAACCGGTTATCAGGAGAACTGAAATGTCATTCAATATCGCTCTGAGTGGTCTTAACGCGGCACAGACCTCGCTGGATGTGGCCGCCAACAACATCGCCAATGCCAATACAACCGGCTACAAGCAGTCGCGTGCCGAGTTCACCGATGTCTATGCCACAGCCTTTGGCAACATCGATTCCCTGGGGGACAGTGTCGGCGTCAAGGTGGCCGCGGTTTCCCCGCTGTTTTCCCAGGGCAACATCAACGCCACCGGCAATGCGCTCGACCTGGCCATCAACGGGGACGGGTTCTTTGTCATGAGCGACCAGGGTTCGAGTGTGTACACGCGCAACGGTTCATTCAGCGTCGATCGCGCCGGCTACGTGGTCAACGCCCTCGGCCAGCGGTTGCAGGCCTATCCCGCGCTGGATGCGCAGGGCACCAGTTTCAATACCGCCGCAATGGGTGATCTGCAGCTGAACGTCTCCTCCACGGCACCCAATGCCAGCACCACGGCCGGGATTTCCATGAACCTGGACGCGGGATCGCCGCAGCTGGGAGCGGGGGCCATTGATCCGGCGGATCCGGCGACGTTCAACTATTCGACCTCGGTGACCATGTATGACAGCCTCGGCCAGAGCCATACCGGGAGCCTGTATTTCCGGAACGTGGATGCCGCCACCCGCAGCTGGGATGTTTCCCTGGTCATGGATGGCGACAGCTCGCAGACCACGACCGTGCAGAACCTGACCTTTGACAACCTCGGGCAGCTGACCGCGGCCCAGCCGCTCAATTTCGGCAGTTACGATCCGGGCAACGGCGCCGCAGCGCTGAATGTCGACTTCGACTTCACCGGCTCTTCGCAGTTCGGCAGTTCATTTGCCGTCAACGCGCTGAACCAGGATGGTTACTCCACCGGCCGCCTGAGCGGTCTCAACGTGGATGCGAATGGCGTGGTCCAGGCACGTTTCAGCAACGGGCAGTCCGCTGCACTGGGCAAGGTGGCACTCGCCAACTTCGTCAATCCGCAGGGCCTGCTTGCGCTGGGTGACAGCAACTTCGGTGCAAGCTACCAGGCCGGTGACCGCCGCCTGGGAGAGCCGGGTGCCGGCAGTTTCGGTGTCCTGCAGTCCAGTGCGCTGGAGGCCTCGAACGTGGAAATCACCCAGGAGCTGGTCAACCTGATCTCCGCACAGCGCAGTTTCCAGGCCAATGCACAGGTCATCACCACGTCCGACAACATTACCCAGACCGCGATGAACATGATTCGCTAGTGGCGTGACTGAGCGGAGCGGGGAGGCAGCATGGACAAGCTGATTTACGTCGCGATGAGCGGCGCCAGGGAGACGATGCAGGCACAGGCGGTGAATACCCAGAATCTCGCCAATGCCAGCACCACCGGTTTTCGCGCCGATCTGGCTGCATTCAGCAGCCTGCCGGTGTACGGGCCCGGGCACGCCAGCCGCGTCTACGGCGTGGCCGGCGGCACGGGTGTGGACACCAGTGCCGGACCCGTCATCGGCACCGGCCGCGACCTCGACGTGGCGGTCAACGGTGCCGGCTGGCTGGCCGTGCAGGCACCGGACGGCAACGAGGCCTATACCCGGGCCGGTGACCTGCAGGTCGACAGCCTGGGTTTGCTGCGCAACGGCGCCGGACACCCGGTCATGGGCAATGGCGGTCCCATTGCGATCCCGCCGTTCAACAAGATCGAGATCGCCGCTGACGGCACGATCTCGATCCAGCCGGTCGGATCACCGCCCAACACGGTATCCGTGGTGGAGCGCATCAAGCTGGTCAATCCGCCTGCCCGGGATATGCAGAAAGGGCCGGATGGCCTGCTGCGGATGAAAAGCGGCGACCCGGCCGTGACGGACGGGACCGTGCATCTGCAGTCCGGTGCGCTCGAGTCGAGCAACGTCAACTCGATCGAGGCCATGGTGAACATGATCCAGCTGGCGCGCCAGTACGAGAGCCAGGTCAAGATCATGTCCACCGCCCGGGAGAACGACCGCGCTGCCACGCAGTTGCTGCGCCTGGCATGAGGCGATGCGGCACACAGGTACGTTGAATAACGCGGGACCGGAGCGTCTGTAGGAGCCGGTCACGGAGCAACCGCCGGGCCGGTCACGTGGCCGGCCGGCACAAGGAGAAGTGCTATGGATCAGGCATTGTGGATTGCCAAAACCGGACTCGAGGCCCAGCAGACGCGGATGTCCGTGACCGCGAACAACCTGGCCAACGTCAACACGACCGGCTTCAAGCGCGATCGCGCGGTATTCGAGGATCTGCTCTACCAGAATGAGGGCCAGGCCGGGGCCCAGTCTTCCGAAAGTACCCAGCTGAACTCCGGGCTGATGACCGGCACCGGTGTGCGCGTGGTCGCTACCGAGAAGCTGTTCACACAGGGCAACCTGGTGCAGACCGGGAATAACCTCGACATGGCGCTCCAGGGACGGGGATTTTTCCAGATCCTGATGCCGGACGGCAGCCTGGGTTACACGCGGGACGGCACCTTCCAGATCAATTCCCAGGGCGAACTGGTCACCTCCAAGGGTTTCCAGCTGCAGCCCGCCATCACCATCCCGGCCGATGCCCAGAGCGTCACGATCGGCTCCGATGGCGTGGTCAGCGTCACCCAGCCCGGTACCGCCACGCCGAACCAGGTCGGGACCATCCAGCTGGCGGACTTTGTCAACCCGACCGGTCTGCAACCGATCGGGCAGAACCTGTTTGTGGAAACCGGCTCCAGCGGCACCCCGCAGACCGGCACGGCCGGCCAGAACGGCCTGGGTACCATTTCCCAGGGCATGCTGGAGACGTCCAACGTGAATACCGTGGAAGAACTGGTCAACATGATCGAGACGCAAC
The DNA here is from genome assembly GCA_964443845.1 of uncultured Ectothiorhodospiraceae bacterium. GTDB lineage: Bacteria > Pseudomonadota > Gammaproteobacteria > UBA9214 > UBA9214 > UBA9214. The sequence continues at coordinate 21,169 of CAYUFA010000001.1, read as the reverse complement.
GCGCCTACGAAATGAATTCCAAGGCGATTTCCACGGCCGGACAGATGCTGCAGTACGCCAACAACAACCTGTAGGAACCCGGCAAGGGACTGCGATGATGACCAACCCACGTGAATCCAGAATGGTCCTGCTGCTGTTGCTGTCCGGGGTCCTGCTGTTGTCCGGCTGCAGTTCCGGCTCGCTGCTGACCCGGCGCGGCGACCCGGATTACGCGCCGGTCTATCCCCCCGGCGATCAGCCCGCGGCCAGTGCCAGCGGGTCGATCTATCGCGCGGATGTGGCGCGTCCCCTGTTCGAGGACGTCAAGGCACGCCGGGTCGGAGACCTGCTGACCGTCATCCTTGCCGAACAGACCGATGCCAGCAAGACCGCCACGACGGGGATCAAGAAGGACAGCACGACCGACATCAGCGCACCGACCCTGCTCGGCAAGGACGTCACCGTGGCCGGCAACCCGGCCAGTACCAGCCTGGATTCCAGCAACGCATTCACCGGTTCGTCCGACAGTGCGCAGAGCAACAAGCTGCAGGGCAATATCACGGTAACGGTATCGAAGGTGCTGCCCAACGGCAACCTGGCGGTCCAGGGCGAGAAGTGGATCGCGATCAACCAGGGGGAAGAATACGTGCGCCTGCGCGGCATCGTGCGGCCGCTGGATATCACCTCCGCAAATACCGTGCTGTCCACGCAGGTTGCCAACGCGCAAATCAGCTATCGCGGCAAGGGAGCCACCGCGGACTCGAACTCGATGGGCTGGCTGACACGCTTCTTTATCACACCACTGTGGCCGTTCTGACGGAGGAAGGCAATCATGAACCGGACAATACTGGCAGTCCTGACGGCATTGCTGCTGGTGCTGGACATGCAGGCCGCCTCGGCGGAGCGGATCAAGGACCTGACCTCGGTCGCCGGGGTACGGACCAACCAGCTGGTCGGTTACGGGCTGGTGGTCGGGCTGGACGGGACGGGTGACTCGTCCAGCCAGCCGTTCACGGTGCAGAGCATGACCAACATGCTGGCACAGCTGGGCGTGGTCATTCCGGCCAGCGCCAGGCCACAACTGAAAAACGCGGCCGCCGTGATGGTCAGTGCCGAGTTGCCGGCCTTTTCCAAGCCGGGCCAGACCATCGACGTGACGGTGTCCTCCATGGGAAATTCCAAGAGTCTGCGTGGCGGGACCCTGCTGATGTCGCCGCTGAAAGGAATCGACGGCCAGGTCTATGCCGTTGCGCAGGGCAACCTGGTGGTGGGTGGATTCGGTGCCGACGGTGCCGACGGTTCGCGGGTGACGGTCAACATTCCGAGCGTCGGGCGGATCCCGAACGGCGCCACGGTGGAGCGCGCGGTAGCGAGCCCGTTTGACAAGGGTGATGCGCTCACGCTGGACCTGAACACCGCGGACTTCACCACCGCCTCGCGGGTCGTGGAAAGCATCAACCGCAACCTGGGCAAGGATACCGCCAGGGCGCTGGATGGTGGTTCCGTCCGCGTGCGGGCCCCGCTCGATCCGGACAAGAAGGTAATGTTCGTCTCGATGCTGGAGAACCTGGAGGTGGACCCGGGCGAGGCGCCGGCACGCGTCATCATCAACTCGCGTACCGGCACGGTGGTGATCGGGAGTCACGTACGGGTGATGCCGGCGGCGGTCGCGCACGGCAGTCTCACCGTCACCATCGCGGAGAAACCGCAGGTCAGCCAGCCGGCCCCGCTGTCGAGGGGGGCGACCACGGTGGTGCCGCAGAGCAGCGTCTCCGTGTCGCAGGAAAACAACCGCATGTTCCTGTTCGATCCGGGCACCTCGCTCGACGAGATCGTACGTGCCGTGAACCAGGTGGGCGCCGCGCCCGGTGACCTGGTCGCCATCCTGGAGGCGCTCCGGGAAGCCGGCGCGTTGCGCGCGGAACTGCTGGTCATCTGATACGGACGGATCGCGGAGCCACAAATGATCCCTGACGGCACGAGCGCCTCGGTCTACACGGATTTCCAGGGCCTGGCGAAACTGCGCGCCGCGGCCTCCCGGCAGACGCCGGAGGCGCTGCGCGAGACGGCGCGCCAGTTCGAGGCGCTGTTCATGCAGAACATGCTCAAGGCCATGCGTGAGGCGAGTGGCGGCGGCGGCCTGTTCGACAACGAGCAGAGCAGGTTCTACCGGGAGATCTATGACCGGCAACTGGCGCTGGAAATGGTGAAGGGCCGCGGGCTCGGCATCGCCGACATGCTGGTGAAGGACCTGGGTGGCGGTAGCACCACCGCAACCGGGCAACCGGCACAGGCGGCAGCGGACGGGGTCGCGCAGCCCGTGCTGCGGCACACGGCCGCCCTGCCACTGGTCAGTCTGCAGGCAGCCGCCCCGCTGATCGCGCGGCAACCGGGTGCGCCACTGATCGACACCCGGGCGGCCGGGAAGGCGCCCCCGCCGGCGGATGCGCAGGCGCCGGCGGACTGGTCGCCGGAGTCGCCGGCACAGTTTGTCCGTGACCTCATGCCGCACGCGCTGCAGGGAGCGGGCGTACTCGGCATCGCCCCGGAGGTGCTGGTTGCCCAGGCGGCCCTGGAAACCGGCTGGGGACAGAAAATGATCCGCCGCCCGGACGGCAGTAACACTTTCAATCTGTTCGGAATCAAGGCGGATCGTGGCTGGGCGGGGGGGCAGGTACAGGTCCCCACACTGGAGTACGAGTCGGGTGTGGCCGTTAAAAGGCGTGCGGCATTCCGCAGTTATGCCTCGCTGGACGAGGCAGTCTCGGGGTACGTGGATTTCGTGCGTAGCAATCCGCGCTACCGGCAGGCGCTGGGGCAGGCGGGCAACACGGATGCCTATCTCGATGGCCTGCAGGCGGCTGGTTATGCCACCGATCCGCAGTATGCCGACAAGATTCGCTCGATCCTGCAACGCAGCGAGCTGGCACCGACCGGGCAACAGCTGGCAAGGTCGGACGACGTGCCGCTGTACTGATGACAGGGCAGGCCGGTTCAGGGAAGAGGACGGCACATGGCTAGTGAATTGCTGAATATCGGGACTTCCGCGCTGCTGAGCTACCAGCGTGCGCTGGACACCACCGGGCACAATATCGCCAACGTCAATACCCCCGGTTACAGCCGGCAGCAGGTTCAGTTGTCGGCGCGCATGCCGCAGGGCACCGCGGACGGCTTTCTCGGGACCGGCGTGGACGTCTCCACCATCCTGCGCAGCTATGACCAGTTCGCCACCGGTGACCTGCGGACCACCACGGCCAGTTCCGGCGAACTGGACACGTTGAGTTCGCTCGCCGGTGCGCTGGACAATCTGCTGTCGGACCAGAATTCCGGGCTGTCTCCGGCGCTGGGTTCCTTCTTCGACGCGGTACAGGGCGCCGCGAACGATCCGACCTCACTGGCCGCCCGCCAGGTGATGTTGTCGGAAGGCGACTCGCTCGCGCAGCGTTTCCAGGTACTGGATCAGTGGATGCAGGACGACCGCAATTCCCTCGCCGCACAGATGCAGAGCGAGGTGCAGGACGTCAACCAGCTGGCCGGCTCGATCGCGGATCTCAACCGCCAGATCATCGAGGCCAGCAGCAGGTCGAACGGCCAGCCGCCGAATGACCTGCTGGACCAGCGCGACCAGCTGGTGCTGCAGCTATCCGGCAAGGTCGCCGTAACCACGGTCCCCCAGGCGGACGGTTCGCTCAATGTATTCATCGGCAAGGGTCAGTCGCTGGTGCTGGGTAGCGCGGCCAGCCAGGTGGGCGTACAGCCGCGCACGGATGACCCCGGACAGGTGGACATTACCCTCGGTGCCGCGGGTTCCCCGGCCGTGACGATCACGAATTTTGTCAGTGGAGGCACCCTGGGCGGGATCCTGCGCTATCGCAACGAGATCCTCGACCCGGCGATCAACGAACTCGGCCGCCTCGCCGTGGAATTCGGCACCTACATGAACGACCAGCATCATGCCGGCATCACGCTCGCAGGTGCGGCGGGACAGGACCTGTTTTCCGTCGCACCACCGGCCGTGTTTCCCGCGAGCGGTAACAGCGGCAGCATCACAGTCGGATTCGATGACGTCTCGAAGCTGACGGTGAGCGATTACCGCCTGCAATACGACGGCAGCAGCTGGAACCTGACCCGGCTGGATAGCGGCCAGTCCGTGCCCATGAGCGGGAGTGGCAGCGCCGCGGACCCGTTTGTGGCCGACGGCCTGCGTATCACGGTGGGCGCGGGCGCGGCCGCCGGCGACAACTACGTCCTGCGCCCGGTGCGCGCTGCGGCCGGGTCCATCAATACCCTGGTGAGCGACGCCCGCGACCTGGCGCTGGCGTCACCGGTACGGACCGCGGCCGCCGTGACGAACACCGGGACCGGGCAGATCAGCGCCGGCACCGTGACCGACAGCAACAATCCTGCTTTCCAGAGCGTGCCCGGCCAGCTTTCGCCGCCGGTCACGATCCGGTTTACCAGCCCCACCAGCTACGAGGTGGTGGACCAGTCGACCTCGTCCGTGATCGACACGGGCAGCTACGATCCGGCCGCCGGGGCGGATGTATTTCCCACGGCGTCGGGCACGGACTATGGCTACCGGGTGACGCTCAGTGGCAATCCCGCGGCCGGCGATACGTTCAATGTCGGATTCAACACCAACGGGGTGGGCGATAACCGGAATGCCCTGGCTATGGCGGGCATGCAGTCCACCCGCCTGGTGAACGGGGGGACAGCCAGCTTCAACGATGCCTACGGCATGCTGGTGGCCAACACCGGTACCCGTGCCCACCAGGCCCAGACCAGCAGCCAGGTCCAGCAGGGCCTGCTGCAGCAGGCCCAGGATGCCTGGTCACAGAAATCCGGGGTCAATCTCGACGAGGAAGCGGCCAACCTGTTGCGCTTTCAGCAGGCTTACCAGGCGGCCGCCCGGGTCATCTCGGTATCGGACCAGGTGTTCAACACCCTGTTGAATGCGGTAGGGGGATAAACGATGCGTATTTCCACGTTCCAGCTGTACCAGCAAGGCGTAAACAACATGCTGCAGCAGCAGGTCAACCTGTCCGCCACGGAGGCCCAGCTGTCGAGCGGCAAGCGGCTGGTGCATCCCTCGGATGACCCGGCGGCCAGCCTGCGCAGCCTGCAGCTGCAGGACCGGCAGACCCTGAACCAGCAGTACCTGGCAAACCTGGATACGGCAACCAGCCGCCTGCAGCAGGAAGGAGACACCCTGTCGTCGACGGTCGACCTGTTGCAGCGGGTGCGCGAGCTGGCCGTGAGTGCGCAGAATGGCACGTTGACCGGACCGGATCGCCAGGCCATTGCGGTCGAGACGAAATCACTGCTCGACGGACTGGTGGCGCTGGGCAATACCCAGGATGCCAATGGCCAGTACCTGTTTGCCGGTTACCAGAGTGCCAGCGCCGCGTTCACCAGCGATGCCGCCGGTAATGTCGCCTACAACGGCGACCAGGGGCAGTCGACCCTGCAGGTCAGCCCGACCCGCCGGATTGCCGTGGGCGACAACGGCGCAGACGTGTTCCTGGGCGTGCCGACGGCCGGCGGTGCGGTGGACAGCCTGTTTGGTATCGTCAAGTCCTTCTCCGATGCACTATCCGCCGGCAATGTTCCGTCACCCGATGCCCTCACGAATATCGATGCCGCGATCAACCGGGTCCTGACCGTGCAGGCCGACGTCGGCTCGCGCCAGCGCGCCGTGGACCAGCAGACCCAGGTCAACCAGTCCTTCGGCCTGGTGCTGGACCAGGAGCAATCCCGCGTCAGCGACCTCGATTACGTGTCAGCGATTTCCCGCTACAATCGTGAAATGACCGCCCTGCAGGCATCCCAGCAGGCATTTAGCAAGATCCAGGGGCTTTCCCTGTTCAACTTCCTGCCCTAGCCGGCGCGCCCAGGCAGCCGGCAGCCTGTTGCCGGGTCCTGCGGCCAGGCCCCGGCTAAAGTTTGCCGCCCGGGTCGTCGATAGACGGCGCAAGAGGCCAGGACGGCCTGCATTCATCAGGGGAGCAGGGAATGAATATCTCCAGCACAGGCGGCCAGTATACCTGTGGTCAGTATGCGGTTACCCGCGGGTGCACCGGCCGGCAGGAGCCGGCCGCCACCGGTACCGTGGCCACAACCGTCGACCCGGCAGCACCATCCGCTGCTGCCGCGTCTGCCGTCACCGGACCGGCAGCCGGATCGCAACCCCGGCATCATGGTCACCACTGGCACCATCACCACCATGGCCATCACGGGCAGGTGCAGGATGCCCGCCGACAGGGGGGATGGAACGCGGTGCAGGGCCGTTACCAGGACGCCAACGGTCCGCATGCCATGGCGGCAAAAACGCTCGACGACGCTGTGGATACGCTGACGCAGCAGGTCACTTCGACGCTGGCGGAGCTGCCGGCAGGGGCGAGCGACACCCAGACACAGCAGGTGGCCGATCTGCAGTCCACCTTTGTCGAGTCGATCCGCGATGTGGCCGCACGGTTTCGTGTGCACGATCTCGGGATGAAAGGCGCGCAGGCCGGTCTGCAACAGGCCTTCGATACGTTGACGGCAGGAATTTCCGCCACCTTCCCGAACCAGGCCGCCAGCATCGATGCGCCCGCCACCCCGGGCGGCGAGAGTGTCCCGGCCGGGACGTCACCGGCGCCGGACGCGCCGGTGGTTGCCGCCAGCGCCGGTGACGTGCCGGTTTCGGCTGCAGAATCCGCAGCGGTCGCAGTTCCGGCGAGTATGGCAACGTCGGCCGCCGGCGACGGCGGAACGTCACTGTTGCAGGCGCTGCAAGAGGTTTTTGCCGGGGTCCAGGAATCCCTGCACTCCGGCCTGGAGCGGAGTGTCGGCCACCGCCAGCACGTGCCGTTCGGGAACGTCCAGGAGTTGCTCAGGAAATTCGTCGATTATTATCAGGAAGTCTCTGCTGCGGGTACGCAGGGAACGGATCCTTCCGCGCCCGGCAACGTGGCCGAGGTCGGCCAGGTGGCATAACAAAGTCCGGGCGGGCCAGATGGCTCGCCCGGACGCATGCGCCGGGCGTCCCCGCGTCCTGTCCCCGCTTAATATATCCCTGTAGAGTGTGCTAGAATTGTGGCCGTCGGGTCAGCAGGTATCGACGCTGCAGCTGGGGGTTGGTCAGGGTGGCGTCCCTGCCGTACCACCTCCCTCGCAAACCGGTGGTACCCCCCGACGGCGGTAACCGTCCAGGTTTACGGTAGTAAAGGTGGCGTCCCTGCCGAGCTACCTCCCTTTGCGAAAATCACTACCGTAAACCTGGCAGCTACGACCTTCTCCACCTGCCTTCTCCCCCTCCCCCCCGAAAAACCGGTTCCTGCCGGTGTGGTGCCGCATCATCCTGACCGCATCAGGTCACGGCCGGGTGTGTGCGCCAGCATCGGGAAGCAAACCCCGTCGGCTACCGATCATGTTCAGAATGTGCCTGCCAATGGCAGCGTGCAGGCTGCTGTCAGACCGGGCAGATGCAGGGCCGGTGAAGAACGGTGCTGACAGCCTGGCCAAATGTATATGAGAGTTTGTTTTAATTACAAGTGGTTTTTGGCTAACGCTGAAAAAATAATGCGATATGCATTGTAATACTTTGTTCCATCTTTGTTATTGCCAGCAACCCGGCGGCCTCTGCCTCCGGACCGGGCGGTTGCGTTTGTGTGTGAAGAGTGCCACCTGCGGTTCACGCAGGGACCTGGGTGACGGGGACGGCAAACAGCGCACAGCTGGAGGAGTGCATCATCGCGCCTGATCATCTGGGCGTGCATGACGCGTCCCGCGCCGTGGTTGCCGTCCGTTCCAGTTGGTTCGCGGCGCCGGCCATGGATTCCACGATCCTGCGTTCCACGCTGTTGGTACCTGTGGGTGCATTGGTGCCGCGCGTGGCACGTGCCGGTCGACGCCGTGTGGGTACCGGCAGACCCGGCCGGTGGCCCGGTTTCCGCGCCGCTCGTTCAAATCGGGTACCATAAGCCGGGTGCCTGACCGATCGCAGCGCCCGGCTGAGGTGGTTTCCCCTGGTACTACACAATCCCGGAGTCGTTGATCGATGAACAGTCTGACCGAACAGGACCGCCTCGACCTGGGCCGTCTGGTCCTCAATGTCATGGAGGACTGGGGGATCAGTGCAGCGGATCAGCTGGCGATGCTGGCGCTGCCCGGCAAGGTCTCCGCCCGCAGCCTGCGCCGCTTCCAGGATGACACCCCGCTGCCGAACGATCCCGACGTGCTGAAGCGGGTCGAGCATCTGCTGGGCATAGCGGATGCCCTGCGGACCACGTTTCCGCGCAACAACCGCATCGCACTGCACTGGTTGCAACAGCCCTGCCGGCGCCTGCGCCGGCGCCGGCCTCTCGATATCATGCTGGAAGACGGCCTCAGTGGCCTGATCACGGTGCGCACGCACCTGGACTGTTCCTTCGCCTGGAGCGAGTCGGAGCGTCACGACTGAAGGTGCCGCTGCCCGTGCGCGTGGCCGTCCGCCTGCCGGATCAGCGATTGCGGCGGCGTGGCAGCCGGTAGCCGCTGATGTCATCGAGCAGCACCGGGTACGGGATGCTCTCCACATTGCCGAAACGCACCAGTGCACGTTCCAGCAGATTGTCGATGTTGTCGATCCGTGCTGCACCGGTCGCGCAGATGCGCTGCAGCCCGGCCAGGCCGCCGAACTGTACCTTTACCAGGGTCGCCCTGGGCACGACGGTCAGGTCATCCTCAAGGCCGAGTTGCTCCAGCGTGACCGTCTTGCAGGTTGCATGGAACACCCGGCAGCGGGCGTGAGCGCTGGCCGAATCGCAGACGAATTCCGTGCCACCGCGGCGAATGACCGGGTTGGCGCGGGCACAGCCGTAATCGTCCCTGGCCAGGGTCGCACTGAACGGACAGATCAGATCATTCATGGCAGGGTCCCGTTGCACGCCGATCGCGCCAGTCTATTCGAACCCCGCAGGCATTGCAGCGCCTGCCGGCGACTGCGTGGCCGGACCGTCGGGTGCTCCGCTAGCGGATCGGGAGCCGGTGAGCTAAGGTAAATCAGGTCAACCCGATCATTGCCAGCCCGGAACAGAGTCATGCCCAAGCCCGGTATCCAGACCGCCATTCCGAAGCGTCGCTACCGGCTCGGAGCATTCACGCTGACAGTGCTGGGAGAGATCGACAGCAACGACGGTATCGATTACCGCTATATCCTCGCGGTGATCCACGGGGAGGATCCCGAGCCGGGCATGTACATTACTGCCGAGCAGTCCGGGGACGGTAATGGCAGGTTACTGGATATGCGTGTCGTTCTGCCCGACGGCGATGAAATCATCGGGCGGGACGCAGCGTGGTGGCAGCTGGATCCGTTTGCCGAGCGCGGGATCGAGGTGGTCCGCCGCGTGCTGAACCTGTCGGACGAAGTCCCGTGGCAACTGTTGTAACGGGTCGTGGGGGCAGGCCGGCCGGGAGGTGTACAATGATAACGCGAATCGCAAGGCGCGCCGGTCTGGTCCTGGTTCTTGCCGGTACGGCCTGGTCGGGCACGGCACCGGCCTTCAGTTTCTGCTCCAGTTTCGGCTCGCATCGGCACCACGACTATCCCGGTGCCTACCTGCCACCCCCGCTGTTCCAGTCATATCCGTGGCAGCCCGGCTGGGCCGGGCTGCCGTTCATGCCCGGCATGACCACGGAGCTGCAACCGCAACCACAGCCAGACCCGCAACCACAACCCGCTGCCGTGCAGCAACCCAGGGCACCCGTGATTTCCTTCCCCGAACGGTACTGATCCGGCGCAACGGGCCGCCCCGGGGCCACGTGGGAAACCCGCGGCTGGCGTGATGCCTAGATCCGGACCAGGTCGAGTGACCCGCTGAAGTCCTGTGTGTGCAGCAGTTCCAGCATGTCCGCTGCCGGGACCGGCGCGCTGAACAGATATCCCTGCACCAGGTTGCAGCCGAGCTGCCGGAAGAAATGCAGTTGCCTGAGATTCTCCACGCCCTCCACGACCAGCGCGATATTCAGACTGGCGGTCATGGCGACGATTGCCTGGGCGATCAGGGCGTCCTCCTTGCCGTCCGGAATTCCCCGGACGAATGACTTGTCGAGTTTTACCGTGTCGATGGGCAGGCGGCGCAGGTAACCGAGCGAGGAGTAACCGGTGCCGAAGTCATCCATGGCAATGGACAGGCCCATTTTCTTGAGCTTGTGCAGGGTGCCGGCGGTCGAGTCGACGTTTTTCATGGCAACGTTTTCGGTGACCTCGAGTTCGACACAGCCGGGATCGATGCCGGAATCGACCAGCGCGCTCTCCACGATATTCTCGAAGCCGGGTCGGGCAAGCTGGACGGAGGACAGGTTCACGGACATGGTCAGCCCGGCAAACCCGGCCGCGTGCCAGTCCTGCAGCTGTACCAGTGCGGTGCGCAATACCCATTCTCCGAGCGGGACGATCAGGCCGCTTTCCTCGGCGATCGGGATGAATTCAAGGGGGCTGACAAAACCGGAACCGGGCACTTCCCAGCGCACGAGCGCTTCCACGCCGGTAATCCGGTTGCGCGTGATGTCGACTTTTGGCTGGTAGTACAGCCTGAGTTCGTCGTTCTCCAGCGCCCTGCGCAGGCTTGTTTCGAGTGCCAGCCGTTTGCTGGAACCCAGGTTCATTTCCCGGGTGAAATACACCACCTTGTTGCGTCCGATTTCCTTGGCGCGGTACATGCTGATATCGGCATGCTTGACCAGGGTCTCGATGTCGCTCCCGTCATGCGGGTAAACGCTGATTCCGATACTCGTGGTGATGTGCAGTTCGTGGCCATTGCAGTTGCATCGTTCGTTGAGGGATTCGATGATCTTGTTACCGATCCGCCCCGCGTCGGCCGAGCTGGTGATGCGCGGCAGCAATACCATGAATTCGTCGCCACCCAGCCGTGCCACGGTATCCCCGTCGCGCAGGCAGGTGTGCAGGCGTTGCGATACGACCCGTAACAGCTGGTCGCCGGTGGCATGCCCCAGTGAATCGTTGATGATCTTGAAGCGGTCGAGATCCAGGAACAGCAGCGCCAGCATGCTGTTGTCGCGCCGGGCATGCGAGAGCTCGACGCGCAGGCGGTCGTCCAGCAGGGCGCGGTTCGGCAGGCCGGTCAGCGTATCGTGATGGGCGTGGTATTCCATGTGCCTGGCCACGTGCTCCGCCTTTTCCTTGGACTCGGCCAGCTGGCGATTCGCCAGTTCGAGCTCATGGGTGCGTTGCATCACCCGTTTTTCCAGTTCCTGCCTGTGTACCTTGAGCTGGTCGTCCCGCAGCTGGATCTCATCGAGCATGTTGTTGAAATCGTGGATCAGCGTGCCGATCTCGTCGTTGCCGTATCCCAGCACGCGCAGGCTGTAGTTCTTCTCGATGCTGATACGCCGCGCGATGACGGACAGTCGCAACAGCGGTGCAGTGACAACGTGCTGCAGGCGTCCGATCAGGGCAAAGGCAACCAGCAGGGAGCCGGCCAGCACGGCGGCAACGATCGCCAGGAACCGGGCCAGCCGCTCGTGCACCGCCCGCAGGTCAGAGCGCAGGTAGATGCTGCCGATCTTCTCGCCCTGGTAGGTGATCGTGCGGAACAGATCGATGTGATCGCTCCAGTACAGCATGTTGTCGTCGGTGTCGGGGGGTGCCGGCTGCTGGCCGTCGATTCCGTTCCTGTTGTAACGCGCGAATACCTCGTGTTCCGCGTCGTAGATCACCCCTGCCTCGATATTCTCCTGGGAACCTAGGAACCCCAGCGTCTCCGCCGCGGCCGCCGAATCGCCGAACAGGATTGCCGCGGTGCTGTTGGCTGCGATCATGTCGGCCATGATGCTCAGGCTGTTGCCGACGTTCTTCTGGGTGTAGAGCCGGTCGCTGGTAATGAACGCCACGCTGGAAACCAGCAGCGTGACGGTGACGATGATCATGATGATCAGCGTGATCTTGCGGCGCACGGACAGGTTCCGGAACATGCGCATGGGCCTTACCTGCCGGATTCCACCGCGGTTGCGAGGGACAGCAGCTTCGAGCTGATGGACAGCCCGGCGTTGCTGGCGGCGGTCACGTTGATCTCGAAGCGGATCCTGTTGTTGATGGACAGGAAGCCGATGATGCCGCCGTGCCGGATGAATCCGTCCATGTCACTGATGGTCAGGATCGGCAGCCTGCCCAGTCCAGCGATGATGCGGTCGACATGGTCCGCGAGGGAGCGGTTGATAAACAGCAGCTGGCAGTCTGCCGCGTTGTTCGTGTCGTTGATGTAGGACACGGTGAGCGGCTGGTCGTGCACGAGTTTCTCGCGCAGCGCGTCAACGGCGCCGTCGAACGGGTTGCCACCCATGATGCAGACATTGAATGCACTGGCGGCGGACGCCGGCCAGCTGGTGAAACGCGCGAAGTTGTACAGGAAGGCGGCCTTTACCCGGTACTCGTTCTGTGACAGCGGAGGGTGCGCGTGTGCCGGCACGGCCAGCAGCCCGCCCGGCAATACGCACAACAGCAACGCCAGCGCCGCGTTCCGTAGCCGACGCGGTCTCAGGATGCACTTGCGGATCTGGGTTGCCGGCATGTCAGTATTTCAGGGTGACCTTCCCGTAGACGCTGCGCTGTACCTCTGTCGGGAATGTATAGATGAAATCCGGGTTGAACTCCGGATGCGAGCCGTCCAGCAGGTTCTGTCCGCTCAGCGAGAGTTCGAGGTCGTTGCGCGGTTTCCAGCCGATGCGTACATCCAGCGCGGTATACGCGGGTATATCCGTAGTCGTGCCCGGTGTGCGGATGCTGCCGACATGGCGCAGAGCGGCATCGAGTTCCAGCCCGTTGCCCAGGTCGGCCGCCATCCACAGGTTGGCCATGGCGGACGGGGATGCGTGCTCGGCGTCCTGCGACAGCGTGTCGGAACTGTTGTTCCGCAGTTTCAGGTCGATGCGCAGGTACGAGTAGTTGGCATGGAGGCTCAGGCTGTCCGAGACCTGCCACAGGGCATCGGCCTCGACGCCACGGGTATTTCCCGTCATGTTGTTGCCGAACCGGGCTGCCAGCGCGGGGCTCGTGGAATAGATGTCGATGGTGCGCAGCCGGTTGTAGTCGTTGTAGAACGCGGTGAAATCCAGCGACAGCTGCTTCTCCAGGGACAGGCGATAGCCCAGTTCCCAGGCGACCAGCACCTCCGACCGGTAGTGATCGTTGCCGTAGACCGTCAGTGGCGGCGGCGCCGGCGGCGGGGGGATGACCTTGAGTACGACGTCCTGCTCGCCGCGCGACGGTGTGCGCACGGCCCGGGAGACGGCACCCCAGATCGTATTGCCGGAATCTGTCAGCCACGTCAGCCGCAGGTTCGGCTGGGCCTCGAAGCCGGTAAAGTCGTTATGCTCGAACTTGGAGCCCAGAGTGAGGTGCGCACGGTGCTCGAGCAGCGCTATCTCGTCCTGCAGAAACGCGGTATACAGGTTGACCGTACGGCTCGGCGGCTCCAGCCGGAAGATCAGTGTCGGGTCGGTACTGTCGTGGACGGTGCGGAAATTCAGACCCCACACGAGGTCGTGGTTGGCTTTCACCAGCAGGTGGTGCTGGAAGTCCAGGTCGAGCGTGTTGCGGTCCTCGAACAGGGTATTGCTGCTCAGGCCGACATGATCGAGGTATACCTGCAAGGCGGAATCGGAACGGGCGCTGTCCCTGTGGGTCCAGCGGTAGAGCAGGTTGCTGCCGTTGTAGCGGGCATCCTCGACCAGTGGAGTCGGCACGGTCGCGATCAGCGCTTCCTGGCCGGCCCGGGTTCGGTAGGCGTCTCCCTGCAGGGTGTAACTGTCTGCCTGCCCGTGGTTCCAGTCCATGCGGAACCCGCCCTGCCCCAGCGTGCTGTCGTCATGGGCGGCCGGCGGGAACAGGCCGGTGTCGACCGGTGCGCCGGTATCGACCGAGCGGAACTTGCCATAGACGCGGTAATGCCCTCCGCCCGCCGTGGTACCGCCGTAACGGATGGCGGCACTGCCGCGTTCCTCGTTGCCGGCGCCAGCCGCGACCAGTGTGCCCTGGGTTTCTGCGGCGGAGCGCGTGATGATATTGATCACGCCATTCACCGCATTGGCGCCCCACAGGGAGCCGCCCGGACCGCGGATCACCTCGATGCGCTCGATATCCTCGAGCATGACCTCGTTGGCTTCCCAGTAGACGCCGGTGAACAGCGGGGTGTAGATACTGCGGCCATCGATCAGGACCAGCAGCTTGTTGGCGAACCGGCTGTTGAAACCGCGTGCGGTGATGGCCCACTTGTTGGCGTCGATGCGTGCTACCTGGATGCCGGGGACACGGCGCAGTGCATCCGGCACGCTGGTTACTCCCCAGCGGCGCAGGTCATCACCGGTAATCACGAAGATCGCGGCCGCAGCCTCGGATTTTTTCTGTGGCCGCCGGGCGACCGAGGTGACTTCGATGTTCATGAGCGCTTCGAGGCTCATCCCCATCAGGTCCTCTGCGCTGGATTTATCCGCCTGCACCAGCGGCAGGCTGGACAGGGCCAGCAGGCCGGTCAGCAGCAGGGTGCGGCAGCCGGTGAGGGCCCGGTGTACGGTCTGGTGCAGGGTCCATCCCGGGAGCGGTCGGTGTATCCCTGGCACCGGGGGCCGGATGTCCATCAGCAGTACTCCTTGTCTGCCCAGCCGGGCATGCGCTGCCCATCGCCTCACTGGCCCTACCATCCGTGGTGTTGCTAAGGCAAGTTACTGATATTCAGAATAATAAATTTGCCGGGCGCCAGCTCACCGGGCGCCCCGAACATACCCGCTATCGGCGTCGCTGGAGGTTACTTAAGTGTCAGATTTTCGTAAGAAATGTGTGGATCGCGGCAGGGCGGCCGCGGGGCGGGGCTATTGTGAATCCGGCTTGCGGGAGTCCGGAACGTCCAGGGTCACGACCACGGAGGATTGTGGTTCGTCGCTGAACTGCGGGCGGTCCGTCATGGGGCGACCGGCCGCCTCGTTCAGCTCGCACTCGCGCGCGCTGATCAGCGCGAGGCATTGACGGATACCATCGATGGTCGAGTCGGAAAGCGGATGACGATGTCCCGGCCGGGTAAACGTGTCCTTGGCGACATCGGTCAGTACCCGCTTCATCATGCGCAGGATGCGTTCTTCCGTGCTGGCTTGCGGTTCGGTCATGTCGGTATTTCGGGGGTTGGTGAGGGTATTGTGCCACAGATGCCGCGGACAGGCAGCAGTGCTCATTCCTGCAGGTAAACGGGATGCCAGTCGCCACCGCCCAGCTGGTGCAGGGTTTGCAGGAGCTGCGGCGCCGGGACGGCCTCGGCAGGATGGATCCCGCGGATCTCGACCCAGCAACGCGCGATGGCGGCTGACTTGCGCAGGTTGAGGCGGGTGAATGCGCCATGCCGGCCGCAGGCCGTGCAGGTCCAGGTGGTGGTCACGGGATGCGCGCGCGCCTGTGCGCACAACCCGGCCCAGCCGGCCAGCGGCCGTCGACAGGACGGGCAGGCAGGCGCCGGGGTGCGTGGGTCGTGACGGAACCGTGGCTGCTCAGCGGAGTCCAGAAAGACATGACAGAAGGCCCCGCTGGCACTGGCTGCTGCCAGTTGCACCGGGTCCTGCGGGGGCTCGAGCTCGATGGCCGGCGCGCAACCGAGAAAGGTGACCAGTTGCAGAAAATCGGGGCCGGTCGGGAAGAACACGCCGTTGCCGAGCGGACGCGGGGCGTCGATCAGGCCGATCTCCTGCAGGGCCGTGGCGATGCGTTCGGTCGCAACCCGGAATCCGGCGTCCTTCGGGTGCAGCAGCAGTTTGTGTGCAGGCATGAGGACCCGGGTTGAGGATATCGTGATGGCCGGCAGTGCAATTCGCGCAGCAGGACGCGGGCTTGCGGCAACCTGTTATGCAGCGGAACGATCGGCGATAATACAGGAGTGGTCGCGCAAGGAGCCAGTCATGACACAGCACGCACCCTGTACCATTCATGCCCTGGAACTCGGGCCGATGGAGAATTTTGTCTACCTCGTGCATGATCACGGGAGCGGCCGCGCCGCCGTGGTGGATCCGGCCTGGGATGTGCCCGAGGTGCTGGCGCTGGCCGGGCGCCACGGCATGCGGATTACCGATATTCTCCTGACCCACAGCCATCACGACCACATCAACGGTATCAGCGCGGTGTTACAGCGCTTCGATGCGCAGCTGCACCTGTTGAAGGCCGAGGCGCAGTTCTGGGGGCAGCAACTGGACCTGCCGACCCTGCACCATGGTGGCGATGAAATCCGGCTCGGTGACACGCCGATCCGCGTGCTGCACACGCCGGGTCATACTCCGGGGTCGGCCTGCTATCACGTCGGTGACCAGCTCATCACCGGCGACACCCTGTTCGTGTTCGGCTGCGGCCGTTGCGACCTGCGCGGTGGCGATCCGGAGCAGATGTACTCCACGTTGCGGGACATGGCGGCGCGCCTGCCGGGCGACACCGTGATCCGTCCCGGCCATAACTACGCGGAGCGCGACACCACCTCACTGCAGGAGCAGCTCGAGGGTAACCCGTTTCTGCACTTTGACGCTGTCGACCGCTTCGTCGAGTACCGCATGCACTATCACGACCGGCATCGCCACTCACCCTACGGCCCGGTGCGCCGGGGCGAGGAAATGCCGGGCTGACGCCCGGGCAGCGCACGATGTGCGGCTGCACGCGGATGCGTATACCGCTGGCCCTGGCCCTGGTGTGGATCCTGTTGCTGGCGGGTTGCGCCAGCCTGCGTGGCTACCGGGAACCGCCCCGCGTTGCGCTGGTGTCGATCCGGCCGCTGGGCATGACCCTGCTCGAGCAGCGCTATGCACTGCAATTGCGGATTCTCAATCCGAACGACGTCGCGCTGCCGCTGGACGGCATGGATTACCGGATCGAGATCAACGGAAAAGAATTCGCCTACGGTGTCAGCCGCCAGTCGGTCACGCTACCCGCCCATGGCGAGGCGCTGCTGGACGTGACGGTGACCAGTACCCTGCTCGACCTGTTGCGGCAGCTCCAGGATGCCGACCGCAGCGCACGGCCGTCGCTCACATACCGCATTTCCGGCCGCTTCGATCTCGCCCATGGCCCACACCGTGTACCGTTCGCATACAGCGGCGACCTCAGCTGGCTGAGCGGCGGTGACCCCCCGCCATGAACGCGATTCCCGAGCGTTTCCGCGCCTTGCGTGTCCATCGGCAGGAGGCGGCCGTACATGCGGACCTGGAGTCACTGACACTGGGCGATCTCGCACCCGGCAGCGTGGTGATCGAGGCGCATTACTCCAGCGTCAATTACAAGGATGCGCTGGCGGCGACCGGCCGGGGCAGGATCCTGCGCCGTTTCCCGCTGGTGGCCGGAATCGACGTCGCCGGCGTGGTCTGCCACTCGGAGGACGGACGGTTTGCGGTCGGTACGCGGGTACTGGTTACCGGCTGTGGACTGGGAGAGAGCCAGGACGGCGGGTTCGCCGAGTACGTGCGCGTGCCTGCGGACTGGGTCGTCCCGCTGCCGGCGGGGCTTACCCTGCGGGATGCCATGGCCCTGGGAACGGCCGGGTTCACCGCGGCCCTGGCCATCGACCGGCTGGAACAGAACGGGCTGGCGCCGGGACAGGGACCGGTACTGGTCAGCGGGGCCAGTGGCGGGGTGGGCAGCATCGCGATCGACCTGCTGGCCGGTGCGGGATACGAGGTGGTGGCGCTGAGCCGCAAGCCGGATGTCGCGGCCTGGCTGCACGGGCTGGGCGCTGCCACGGTGATCCCGGTGCCGGACCCGGCCGCGGCGCCGCGGCCGCTGGAAGCGGCCCGCTGGGCGGGGGCGATCGACAATGTCGGTGGCGACCTGCTGGCCTGGCTGACCCGCACGGTGCAACCCTGGGGGAGTATCGCCAGTATCGGGATGGCCGGTGGCACACAGCTGCAGACCACGGTCCTGCCATTCATCCTGCGTGGCGTGAGCCTGCTCGGAGTCGCGTCCGCGAACTGTCCGATGCCGCGCCGCTTGCGCATCTGGAACCGGCTGACCGGAGATCTGCAACCGCGGCATCTCGACCGGGTGGTCGCGGGTGAAGTCGATCTGCCGGCACTGGCCGCCGTTTTCGATGCGGTTCTCTCCGGCCGCCACCGGGGGCGTTACCTGGTGAAACTGCGTTGAGGGTCGGCGCTGTCGCGGGCTGGGGGTCCGTGGATCATGGTACCCCGTCGAAGAACTCCACGACCCCGGTCTCCAGGGAATACTCCGCGCCCACGACCAGCAGCCTGCGTTCGGCGATCAGGCGTTCCAGCACTGCCGAACCGTGGCGCAGCTGATTGGCCGAGGCGCGAATGTTGGCGCGCACCGCCTGTTGCATCAGCGCGTCCGGATCGTTGCGGAGCGTGGTCGACAGCAGCGGTTCGACCGAGGGGCGCACCCGGTCCACGATGGCGCGCAGGTTGCGTGATTCATGCCGCGACCGGTGCAGCAGTTCCTCGAGGGTGGCCGCTACGGCACCGCAGCGGGAATGCCCGAGCACCACGACCAGCCGGGTGCCGAACCATTCCGCCGCGAACTCCACACTGCCGATCTGCGAGGGTGCGACCACATTGCCGGCCACCCGGATGACGAACAGGTCGCCCAGGCCCTGGTCGAAGACGATTTCGGCGGGTACCCGCGAGTCCGAGCAACCCAGCACGATGGCAAACGGATTCTGGTCGGCCACCAGGCCGTTGCGCCGTGCCGGGCTGCTGTGGGCATCACTGTTGCGGACACCGGACGCAAAGCGTGCATTGCCCGCGCGCAGCCGTTCGAGAATATCCAGTGCTGCGCGCATGCCGCTCCCCGTTCCCTTGCTGATTACCGGATGCCCGGTGCCGGGCAGATTATGCCCGGTTTGTTCCCGGCGTGCAGGACAGCCGCTGCCAGCCGGGCAGCAACCGTGCCGGGCCGAGGCGCGACGTGCAGGCCGGAAGCATGCACCCCATGGTGTCTTTCCTTGTGCGTATGTTATTGGTTGCCTGTCAGCCGTGGAATGGAAAACCCTGCCGTGACCAGAGCAGCGCACATGCCGGACACACTGCCGGATTACCTGCGGGCCGGTCTCGATATCGTGTCCGTCGGCATCAACCCTTCGCTGCCCTCGGTACGTGCCGGTTATTACTTTGCCAATCCCCGCAACCGGTTCTGGCGCGCACTCAACGCCAGCGGCCTGTTACCGGTCCTGGTGCTGCCCGGTGTGGCCGCCATGGATCTGCTGGTGCGCTACGGCATCGGCTTCAGCGATGTCGTCAAACGGCCCAGCGCCGGTGCCGGTGCATTGCGCGCGGAGGATTTCCGGCTGTGGGCGCCGGTGTTACGGGACAAGCTGATGTGCTACCGCCCGCGCATCGTGTGGTTCCAGGGCAAGCTGGCCTGTGCGAATTACCTGAAGCATGCTGAGGAGATGGCACCTGCGCTGGTGTGGGGAGAGCAATCCTTCCGCCTCGGACCGATGCGGGTGTTCGTCTCACCCAACCCCAGCCCGGCCAACGCCGCCTTCGGCCTGGATGACCTGACCCACTGGATGCGCGTGCTGCAGGCGCTGCGCACCGGAATCCGCTGAGGGAACGCCACCGGTCCGCAGCGCTTGACCTATACTTGGTATGGCAGTGTTCCGGAGGCACACACATGGCAATTGCAAACACGGTATCGCGGTACCTGTCCCGGCAGGGCGCCGAGTACGATGTTTTGTCCCATCCGCATACCGCAACGAGTGGTGAAAGTGCACAGGCTTCGCATGTGCCGGGCGCACGGCTGGCAAAATCGGTCGTGCTGGGTGATGAGCTGGGCTACCTGATGGCCGTGATTCCTTCCAACCGACAGGTCAATCTCGGCGAGTTGCACCGCCAGATGAAACGCAATCTGGGCCTGGTCACGGAGAGCGAACTGGCTGCCCTGTTCGCCGACTGCGAACTCGGTGCGCTCCCTCCGCTCGGTCCCGCCTATGGCATTGAAACGGTTGTGGATAATGAAATTGCGGAACAGGCGGACATCTTCTTCGAGGCCGGAGATCACGAGCAGCTGATCCACGTCAGCGCGGAAACCTTCAGCAACCTGCTGGGCGAAAGCGTCTGGCACGGGCACTTCACCGGCTGAGTTCGCGGGCGCCGGGTGTCCTGCCAGCCCGGCAGGACAATGGCTGCGGGGGATGATTCCGGCACCCTACATGTGGAATCGCCCGTTCCGGCTACAGGCCGAAGGCCTGGGTCCCCCAGCCTACGCCTCCGATCATGGCCTCGGGGTGCTGGTGGTGGATGTCGTGGCTCACTTCATGTACACGGGTTTCCGGGATATCCACCAGCAACAGGATTTCGCCATGCGATAGTGCGTCGCGGAATTCACCCAGGTGTGCATTCGGCGTATTGATGGCTTTCAGGCCGAGCAGGAAATTGGCGGCCATGATGCCGACGGGAATGAGCAGCCACCATTGCGGCCCGGTCAGGAGGGGCATGGTCACGGCCGTGGCCAGGGCGATGAAGAAGCAGGTGAGGTTGCAATTCCAGAGCAGTTTCTCGAGGCGGCCTCCTGAGTCATTCTTTTGACGTTGAGAGGCGTTGGGCAGGCCATCGAGTCGGGTGCGGCGATCGCCGACGGCGTGCATGTGGTCGATATCGATACCGTGCCTGACAAGATCCTCCACCACTACCAACGCATGTGCCCGGTCGGGGATCAGGAAGTACAACCTCCGGTTCATCGCTAGTCCTCTTACCTGTTGAAAAGCGTACAGATTTCAATTTCTGGCAGCGATTTTTTTTTACCTGCGGTGCCGGTGATCCCGCCTGGTTTGCAGGTTGTTTGTATAGTACTCGTGCAACATCCGTGCTGGCTGGCAAGGAGGCAGGCCCTGATACTATCGCCGGATCCCGTCGTCATTCAATCCCTGGCTTTTGTGTTGACAGTCGACAGCCCCTGCAACAGAATAGCGGGCTTGCATTTTTGGAGGGGTTCCCGAGCGGTCAAAGGGATCAGACTGTAAATCTGACGGCTCAGCCTTCGGAGGTTCAAATCCTCCCCCCTCCACCAGAAGCAGGAAGGATCCCTCCCATTTACAGGGGGAGGATGCAGAGCCGGAAGTTCGCGAAAGCGCCGGGCGCGGCGGCCCGGAAGTGTGCAGGCAGGGGCGGGCACGGGTTTGTGACAGGCGGGTGTAGTTCAATGGTAGAACCTCAGCCTTCCAAGCTGATGACGTGGGTT